>JBDTCS010000255.1:0-3190 GCA_039923455.1 Kapaibacterium sp. (SeqCode)
AATGCAGTGTGTCGGTAGGTGTGGCTGCCGCCAGAAGCGAGATATTAACCTGCGGAATCGAATCGGCATCGCTGTTTAATGTCACTACGCCTGCCGAAAGTCCCGAAACGACCGGCACATAACGCACGAGCACTGTATCCGAACCACCAGGTGGAATTGCGTACGGCGTCTTCTTTGGATTAAGCAATAAGAAGCTCGCCCCACTGAGCGTTCTGCCGCTTATAGTGAGCGTATCACAACCAAGATTCTTGTAAATGATCTGTGTGTCCTTCGTCGAACAGAATGTGATGACACCCATTTTTCGAATGGAGCTATCCACGGAAAGCAGTTGAGAACCGTGCACGACAGTGCCGGCAAATTGGATCAGCGTATCCGTCGTTACACCAACTCCAAATCGATAGCGAACATGAATATCTCCTGTAAAAAGACCAGCCTGCTTGTGCGTGAATTTGACGACTAGCCGCACAGTGTCACCATCTTTAATAGTAACAGGCAACGCAGGTGTAACGCCGAGCGTAACTGCCGGAGCAGTAATTCCTTCCAGTACCGCAGAGCGAACATCCATTCCATTACAACCGGGATTCACGATCACGAAGACAGCGGAATCCGGTGGGTCACAACGTGTGCGCGTCGAGAAATCAATACTCGGTTTACTCAGCGACATTGCAAACGACGACGTGCCGGTGGCCCCCATACCGCGAATCGGAATAGCGATTCGCTTTGTCGTTTCGAGAGCAAAGATCGTGATGATCAAACTATCAAGATACGGCACCACTGCCGAGGGCGAAAATCGCAGCCTGATTGGGAATGTGCTATCGCCCAGCACAAATTTCGGAAACACACCAACGCCCTGCAACGAGAAATTCAACCCTGATTTGAGCGCGATCGAAATTATTTTTAGTGTATCACAACTTGGGTTGAGCAAAGCAATGATGCTATCGAGCGATCGACACGTCGTGATCGTATCCATGTTGATCGCTGACACGATACCATAAGCGTTCTCGAACGGCACATATGTTTGCGCACGGAGTGTCGTGTCTTTGTTGATCCCTTGATGCTTCAGATGCAGCAAAATATTCGACTGATACAAGCCAGCGACAAGTGGCTTCAAAAACAGATCGAACTTCAAGCTCTGCCCGGGAGCGACCGCGTATGGAAATTTAACCGGATTCTTATTGCTATTGAGTAACGTAAATCCCTTCAGTGTTGCAGCACCCGCACCTGTCACGTAAAGTGTATCGCAGCCATTATTCGTGATGGTAAGAAGCGAATCAAGTTTCGTACACGGATGAACCGTATCGACTTTGAACAACGTGGGCGATACAGCAACCGCTGGTGAACCACCTATTCCATGTACGTTCAGCGTGATGATCGTATCGAAGGTCATCAACAAAAAGCTGGAATAAAATCTGAGATGCAATTTGAGAACGCCGGAAGAATCTGTGTGCAGAATCTTGTTCGGATCCCAAACGATCGTAATGGAATCACCCTCGTTTGTTGCGTAGCTCGTAGGTATCGCAGGCTCGCGTCCGATTTTCAAAGCGCCGCTTGAAACGAACGTATGCGCTGAATCGGTAAAGCCGACTTGCAACAGCTTGATGTCACTGCAATAATGATTCTCGAAAGTCAGCGTGAATGTTTTTGGTGTACAGAGCGGTGCGTTGACGGCGAGCGGGTTCGGTCCGATGACAGGCATAAGCGGAGGCTCCGGCAATTTTCCGTCTCCTCCATCGCGCGTCTTCCAAACATTGCCGGCTTCATCGAATGCATATACAACGCCGCCACCACAACCGGTAACAGCAAATCGGACATCGCGACCGTTGCTCGGACCGCCAACATTCACCCAGTTCTTGCCTTGATTGGTCGAGCGATACATTCCAAAACTCGCGGGACTATTGATCGAGGGATCGTCTTCTGCTTGTACGTACAACGTCTCGCCAACACCTGCAACATGTCCCGTCGTGCGCACTGGCACCGTCCCGACATTCACCCAGGTTGCACCATAATCATTCGAGCGCAAGACAGCGCTCGGCTTCGGCTTCAGCAAATCACCTTCGCCGGCAGCATAAAATATGTTCGTACCCTTGACTCCATACACACTCCACATCTCTGCAACAAGATTCGGTACGATCTTCTGCCACGTCTGCCCGCCATCAATGCTGCGGAGCCACGGAGAGACATCAAATCCTGTAACTACGCCATGCAGATCATCCACGAAATCGATGCCATTGGTTTCAACGAGTGATCCGAGTTGAAACGTTGTACCGTTATCGGTTGAGATCGCTCCTGAACCGGTAATGCTTCGACTCGTAACGACAACTGCCTTAGAAGTTTGATACACGCAAGAGGCATCTCCTACCGGACCGTATCCCGACCAAGTGATCCCACCGTCGTTGGTGCGGAACATTCGGAATCGCTTACCACCCGGCTCTTCGATCGTGGACCAACCGTTCAACGCATCGCGCATGAAGATATCGGTGATATCACCCGCGTACCCATTTGGAAAATTGCACCTCGTCCACGAGAGACCACCATCGCCCGTGCGATATATACCCTCCACACCTGTGAGACCGACAAAGCCGTTAAGTTCGTTAAAGAAAAAAGCAGAGTGAACCTGCCGATTGTATGCGACAGGTTTCGTCATCTGCTGCCAACCCGCAACGGCAGGAGCGGGTGCAAACGTACATAAGCAAAGTGTACAAAGAGCGACCGCGATTAAAGCGAGTGCGAACGCCCTAGTCACAATTTTATTCAAATGAATCGGTGCAATTACTCGGCTATACAAAAATCCTGATCGCTTCATTGGAAAGATACGTGTGTTGACCATTAGGCGGTCCAATCTTTCGCATAGGGCACGAATGATAATTCAGGATACTAACATCCTACAAAGCAAATACGCTGGGAAACTCACAGCTTATTCGCGGGCAAAACATGCAAACACTTTTTGTTCGTTGGCCGTCCATTGCTCGATCCACAATGAATCGCCTACCCATCTAAAGACACATGAACAACTCGAAGAACGACATCCCTCAAATGACAATCCTCTCGGATGGATGGTTCACACTAAACTGCTTAATCCAATCGCAAACTCCAATTGCTCGAATGCAAAGCCCGATCCCGAATGGCACAAACAACCAGGTGCTGACAAGTTATTCGGAATAAGATATACAATCAAAAACCCCCTCAAGAT
>JBDTCS010000256.1:0-15200 GCA_039923455.1 Kapaibacterium sp. (SeqCode)
AGGAGGAAAATTACGATCGCGATCACTTCGGTGAGGAGCTTTTTCTTTGAGTGGTTCCAATTTCTATGGGCAAATCACAAGAACCGATGCTAACCGAAGTTTTCAACTTTCACGCTTCCTGGAATCTCTCCAATATGCTCACTCGTTACCACACTGCTAACGTAAGAAAATGGCTGGCGCGCTTAGCCGTCTGTCTTGATCTTCAGGTGGCATGGAATAAGCGAAGTGTGTTCGTATGTTGATTTCATAGGTATTTTTAGCATGAGTGTTGTCTCTGTAGTGTCCCCCGAACCTGCGCTTGCCGGCAAGCGAGCAGCCATACTGGAAAATGCAGTAACCGTCGCAATTGTTTTTACCGGCGGGACGATCGCGATGACCGCGAACAAAAAATCGGGGATCATACCGACGCTTTCGGGTAACGATATTGTCTCACGAATTCCGGAGATCGAGCAATATCTCCCGCATGTTGCGGTCGAGATCTATGATTTTGCTACGCTGCCCGGGCCGCATATTTCGCCCGAGATGATGCTGACGCTCGCAGAATTTGTGAAGGCACTTAGCGAGCGAGTCGATGGTGTGGTGATAACACACGGCACAGATTCGATGGAGGAGTGTGCCTATTTTCTCGATCTGGCGATCGGCGATCACAAACCGGTTGTGTTCACCGGTGCGATGCATCCTTCGACGGATGCAGGCTGGGATGGCGCGAGAAATCTTGTCGATGCAATAGCTGTCGCGAGCAGCAAAGCGTTTTACAATCAAGGCGTGCTTGTGGTGATGGGTGGAACAGTGCATGCTGCGAGCGAAGTGATCAAGAGTCATACGACGCGTCTCGACACTTTTTGTTCACCAGATTTTGGTCAGCTCGGGATCGTGAACGTGCTCGAGTGTTGCGATCCACAACTATCTCGAAGCCCGAAGAGCCGAATGTCGATCGCAGTCGATGATGAAATCGAACTGCCCTATATCGAATTGCTCAAGACATACTCTGGCATGGATGATCAACTGTTTGTTGCGACGCTCAAAGGTGGAGTACAAGGACTCGTGATCGAAGCGATGGGACAGGGGAATGTGCCGCCGGGAGTAGTGAACGGAATTGCTCGTGCGATCGAAAAAAATATTCCGGTCGTCATCACGACTCGTTGCACGGCGGGGCCGGTTCGTCCATATTACGCGTATGTTGGTGCAGGGCTCGAATTGCAGCGCCTCGGCTGCCTCTTCTCGCCATATCTGACAGGCCCAAAATCGCGAATCAAGCTTATGCTCGCACTGGCAGCCGGCTATGATCGGGAAATGCTTGAGAAGATATTTCCTGTTCTATAATCCGCGGAGTCTTATTTGTCCTGAATCGGAATGTAACCATTTTTGATAGAAGTTGGTCTTTATAGACTGGCCGGAGCGTGCGGCACGCACGTCGTCGGTCGGCGGGTACTTATTTCGTTCTATACATGCGTTCACGAATTCTTTCTGGTTCTCGGTTTGCGCTATTTCTCTTGTTGCTAATTGCACCGGGCCAGCGTGCGCTTGCGCAGAGTTCCTGTGTGTTCATAGAGAGGATACCGCAAACTTCGGATTTTGACAGAGGCAATACGCACATCGTCCGAAAGCGGACTCCAACATTTCAGAGTGTGACTTCCGAAAATAACGCAGTCAACTTTCCGAACATAAACGTCACCTATAGTTTGACCGCGGATCAGGACGAGCCTTCCATCGCGATCAATCCGCTCGATTCCGATAATGTTATTATTGGCGCAAATGATTATCGCGCGAAGAATGTGCTCTATGTGTATCAGTCGATCGATGGTGGGCTGAGTTGGTCGAATTATCCGCTACCGGGTTCGCAATCCAATCGGCAGGTCGCGACGGACCCTTCGATCGTGTTCGGTATCGACGGCGTCGCCCACTTTTCGAATGGTCGGCTGGACGAGGGTGGACTCGCGATTCCGAAGAACGAGGTTATTCACTATAGGTCTACAAACAAAGGAAATAATTGGACCGCGCCAATCGTGGTGTTTCAAGATACGGGTTCGTCACCGCAGGCGCTTGCAGATAAATATTATTCGGCGATAGATAATGGACAGTCGAGCGCATACACCGGTCGCACGTATTTGGTCTGGACGGAGATCGCGAACAGTTCGACGCGTATTGTGTGCGTGCGATCGACCGATGGTGGGAAGACGTGGTCGTCACCGGTAGTAGTTACTCCCGTCCGGAGCCAGTATCAAAGTCCGATTCCCGCGTGCGCTTCGAATGGAGATCTATACGTAACGTTTGCGGATCTTGACACGAACAAGCACGAAATTCTGATTGCCCGATCAACCAATGGTGGCGTGTCTTTTCTTGCACCGGTTAAGATTGCAAATTATGTGGATCTTGGTCCACTCTATCCCGCGCACTCGATCAACGGGCATCAGACGATCAAGAAGCTGGTTCAGGTGAACAGCTTTCCATCTATCGATATCGACAGATCACGCGCGCATGCAGGGCGCATATATGTGACGTGGACGGGAATGGGTGCGGACATACGTCATCATGTATTTCTATCGAGTAGCGATAACAACGGTGTATCGTGGAGCGCACCGAAGGCTGTCGAAGACGATCACAGCGCACATGCAACAGATAAATTCTATCCGTGGGTGGTTATCGATCCATCGAATGGTGACGTAGCTATTTCCTATTCCGATTCTCGCGCAGATTCGCTGAACAATCTTCTCTCGGATATTTATCTTAGCTTTTCGAATGATGGTGGTGCAACGTTTCGGGCGAAACGAATTTCTGCAGCTTCATCCGACTATCTGAAATCTGACCTGCAAAACGGTGACGGGCTGCTCTTCATAGGCGACTACAATGTGCTTTCGGTGTTGCGTGGCGTCTACCGTCCGGCGTGGTGCGATATGCGTTCGGGCTATGATCAGGATATCTACACCGCATTCGTACGGCCGTATGCACCGAGTGTAGTAGACTCGCTCACTGCCACAGAAATTCAACCGACGATTGCACGACTGGATTGGAAATTTGTGAACCGCTCGACCTTCGACTTTCCGATCGGTGCCTATCACACCTCGATCACTCGAACCGACGGCGGCTTCCATCGCGATCTTGCAAGCGGAGTCAATGCAACAGACGACAGTAATGTCGTGGCCGGCAAGGTCTACATGTATCATGCGCAGATCGTGATGGCTTCCGGTGATACGAGTGTGAGCGTGCAAGTGCTATACAGTCCAATCGAAGCACGTCGCTCGATTCCTCCGATTCTCACCGATGCAAAGGATGAGACCGATGGTATCACGATCTCTTTCCGAATTCCAGATTCGACAGTGATACAGCAGGCGCTTCTCGGACTTGCCAGAATAAATTTTTATGTCGATAGTGCGCTCGTGGATTCCTTCTTCGTAGATGATTCGCAGCAGGGAAAAATAAAGATCAAAACATTTTCTGGGATTCCCGTTGGCTATCATAATTTGCAATTAGAAGCAGTGACATTTCGTGATGGAGTGAGCACAAGCTCTGCATTAAGCGATCCGGCGTATCTATATGCCGGTGATGCGCAAACTGGTATCGCACTTGATTTACACACAGGAAAGCAGATTTTCACGATCTCGCATTGGGATACGACAACTGCCGACGGATATTTTGCGAATCCGGTGCTCAACGATTCTGTTGCCTACGCGCATTATCATTCGCACGCGAATACATGGTTTCTGCTCACGCCCTGGACCGTTAGTGCGCAGGCGAACACTTTGGAATTTGATCACATCGCGTTAGTTGGCACAGCAGATTCTGCAATAGTCGAGGTCTCGATCAATGACGGACTTTCTTTTGCGCCGTTCACTTCATACAATATCGATTCACATCCATTCGCGTGGAGTCAAGATCTTGTGCATAGCACGATGGTGCGCGAGGCCTTAGCGTTTAAGTATCTAACCGGTAAGAATGCGATTGTCAGATTGCGCCTCATCACCATCGACTCCGGTGGCGATGGTTGGTATCTCGATAGTATTCGAACTACGGACAAACTGGGGGTAGCTCCTATTGGGTCGCTCGCCAGTTTCCATGTCGATGCTTCGGCGTATCCAAATCCAGTCAGAGCGGGTGGCGAGTCACGATTGCATTTTACTTTGAGCCGCGCAGGAAGTATTTCGATCCGAACCTACGATGCGTTAGGGAAACTTGTCGAGGAGACTCGCATCGTTGGCCAGCGAGCGGTGGGAGACTATGACGCCGTGCTACGGACACCACTTGTGACCGGAGTATATACTTATGTGTTGAGTTTTGCGAATGCTTCGGGAGTGCAATCGGTAGCACGACGCGTGGTCGTACTACCGTAAGGGCAATAAGATTTTCGAACCTTTGAGAAATTAGAAGATGTCGTCTTCGGCGAGATCGTCATCATCGTCGTCATCATCAAGATCATCGTCGAAATCTTCGAGGTCGACATCTTCGACGATCACATCGGGTTCGATCTCTTCATCGGTCGGTTTGGCTTCCTCGACTTCTTCTGCATCATCTTCGAGGTCGTCTTCATCGTCGAGATCATCTTCCTCGTCAAAGTCATCATCCTCAAACTCATCATCATCAAATTCTTCATCACCGAGCGCTGCGAGTGGATCGTCGTCGCCGGATCGATCCATCATAAGCGACGCGAGCGCGGCAGCACCGAAGGAACCTCCGGCTGCGATAGCACTCATCTTTAGCGCACTCGTGCTACCACCCGCTTCGACTGGCTGCTCCTCAACTTCTGCATCCTCGATGGCTGCTTCGATTGTAGGATAGACCGGAAAAATTCTATCAAGCTGTGTGAGCCGCAAGAGCGATGAAATGTTTTCATTCGCCCCGACCAAACGTACGTCACCCTTGTGTGTCGATTGCTGACGTTGTGCAAGTAGCAACGCCGAGAGTCCGGCGGAATCGACGTAGGAAACCTCCGACAAATCCACGATCAGGGTTTCCACATCCGGCTGAGCGAGGATGAGGAATTCAGCTTTGAGGGCGCTCGAATTCATCGAATCCAAACGCGATTCTTTTAGTCGAAAAATCGTGATCGCGTCCTCTTGTTCTATCGTAAAATGCATGATGTCTCGATTATAGGAAGATCGTTTGTTTCCTGACACCTCGACCCACTTGACTGAGCCGATGCCAGGTCTAATACTATAAAGTTTTTTTCGGATTGCTCGCCAATATTTATCGGTGAGCCGCTTCATCCTACTGCGAATTTACCACAACTGCCGGAAGCTCTTACGAATTATGCTTGTCAGAAATCTTCCCGTGTGCCCCGTGCTTTGAACAGGCCAAATTATGGCCAATTGTTATGCTGTCACTTAGAGGGTTTCAGTCGTGTTGATTACCGAGTGTTCGCTCGGTAGCGAATATAAAAAATAATTTGCCAAACTCCAAAGCTTACTGCAATAAAACTCTGCACGGAGATCGGTCGCTAGAAAGAGGAAGCTTCGGGCACGACGGAAATGAATGCCCAGTCGTCTGATTCTATAACCCGTGAAGTTGGGGAGAAGTCTCAGAAATTCGGTTATTTTTGTACTCAGTAACTGCATAACTGTCAGAAATCATGGGTTTTGATGAGGTAGAGTATGGGTTTTGATGAGGTGGAGAAGGATTGGAAGAACGGAAAGTCGAAGCCGATTTATGTATTTTTTGGCGAGGAGGAATTCCTACGCTCGGAGCTCACCCACGCGGCACCGGACATTTTTCTCCCGGAAGAGGGTACGCGAGCCTTCAACTACGATCTGCTCTACGGTAGCGAAACCTCGCTGAGGGATGTCGTCTCGATGGCAAGCGGCTATCCGGTGATGGCAGATCGACGGCTCATCATCGTTCGCGACGCCGAAAAAATTCTGAAAACGAAAGCTGCCTCCAGCGCTCCGGCCAAGCGAAAATCGAAGAGCGACAAATCGCTGGAAGATCCTTTGATCGGCTATCTTAAGAATCCGAGCCCGGAAACTACGCTGATTTTTGATATGCTCAAAATGGGCCCGCGAAATCAGTCGCCATTCAAGGAATTAGCCGAGTACGCTACACTGGTCGAATTTCCTGCGATGAAAGAAGCCGCGGTTATCTCGTGGCTCGTAGCGAGAACCAAGAAAATGGGAAAGACTCTGAGCGAGAGTTCGGCCCGACTAATGGTCGCGCATCTTGGCACAAGTCTCCGAATTCATTCGAATGAACTCGAGAAGCTTGTCACCTTTACCGGTGGATCCAAGCAGATCACAGAGGAAGATGTGGAGCGAGTGGTCGGAGTCTCCAGAGAATTTAATATTTTCGAATTACAAAAGGCGATCGGCTCGGGTGCAAGAAAAACGGCGATCGATATCGCGCTTCAGATCATCGGCCACGACAAAGATCAGCGACAGTATTTGCTCGTGATGCTCGCGCGCTACATGGAGCAACTGATGATCGCGAATGAGATGATGGCAAAACGCGAGTCGGAAAAAGCAATTGCCGAAGCGCTGGAGTTGCGCGGCGGTGCGGCATATTTTGTGAAGGATTACATGTCGAGTGCCCGGAGATATACGCGTGCAAGGCTCGATAATGCGATGCAAGCATTTGTTCGGGCCGAGATCGCAACGCGCAGATCCAAAGTAGATGATGCGCTGCTCTTCGAAACACTCTTGATTGATCTCGTGCCTATTGCGTCTTCATAATCTTCTTCGTACTGAGCACACGCCCATTCAAAGCGAGTCGCAGAAAGTATGTACCGGTTGGTAATCCGCTCATGGAGAATTCCAAGCTGTGCGTCCCGTTAGGTATGCTCCCATCGACAAGGACTCGTACGACATTGCCTTCTAGGTTCATCAAATCCAATTGCACCCGTGCGTCTTCATTCGTATGAAAGCCCACGACTACATTCCCTTGCGTGACCGGGTTTGGTTGAACCGATAGCAACTCACCAAGTGTAACACCTCGCATCCATTCTTTTATCGTAGTGTCCCCACAGCGTAACAATGTTGTAAATCCCGTTTGCGGCGTGGAACAGATTGTAAGTGGCTTGGCAGCATCGAGCGCCAGACTATCAATCAGAATATCGGTGTAGGTTGATTTCGATAGCGTTACTCGAAAGCTAACCATCACAAGGGGTTGCGTAAAATTAACTCCTGGATTTGCAATCGGTGTTGGGAGTTTGATGCTGATAGCTGTGCCACGGATGTCAGGTGGCGTCATGGTTGCGCTTGTGCTCAAAGTGGAGAGTGTGCCGAGCGTTATGACAGCAACAGGTGTCAGAATATCTTGGTCGTAATGAAGATGAAAATCGAATTGCGAAAACGAGAATGGGTCGCTTGTTGCGCGGAGATAAATCGGAACGCGTATTGTATCGCCGACATGAGCCTGTTGTGGTACGCCAAAGTAGGGGTCGATCGCGGAAAGATTTATCGCGCTAAGCTGGATCACCGTGTCAAACGTTGTACCACCACCATGCGCATAAACATGAAGCTTCGCGGTATGTTTCGTCGTGCTGTTTGGATTAAAGATAGCAGTGATGGAATCCGAACCGCCGGCAGCTATAATCTCCGGAATATTTGGAAGCACAAATCCGAATTCTCCGTTGGCATCATTCGTGACAGTTAGCGAGTCGATCGTGACAGGGTTACATGTCGGATTGCTGAGCAGGAAGGCTGCGCTTCCAGCTTTGCAATCTTTCGAAAGAATCTGTACCGAATCTTTTTGCAAACTCAAAATTTTCGATTGCGAAGGACCGGAGATCAGCGTTCCATCGCCACCATCAGTCGTCTTCCAAATGCCGCCGGTATTGTCGAAGGCATACACGACTTCGCCGGCGGCACCGGTCACAATAAATCTTGTATCACGGCTGTCCGAGGGTCCGGCGATATTTTTCCACGACAGTCCAAGATCATCCGAGCGATAGAAACCGCGCTTCGACGTGATGTCGGTTTGTATATAGAGCGTCGAGCTTGCGCCGTTCACTGTGCCCGTAAGATGCATCGTCGGATCCGGAAACGTGTAGCGTACGCTCCAAGTTTTTCCGCCATCGGTTGACCAGTGGATCTGTTGTTCCGGCGCGCTTTCGTTGCCCTCGTTCGCGGTAAAAAAAGTTTGCGAGCACTTCTTGCCGTAGACGGACCACGACTCCGCTTCGATGCTGGAGGCGAGCCAGGTAATTCCACCGTTTGATGTGTAGTAGAACGTATTCGAATTCCCACGCTGCAGCATGGTTGCAACGCCGGTCAGATCATCGCTAAAATCAAGACCATTGCTTTCGGCGCTCGATGGAATTCCGAATACGGATGACCACGTCTTGCCATCGTCAGTCGAAGTGCCTCCGAGGTCATACCACTCAGTGCTTATGATTGTTTTTGAAGTGGCATACACGCATGTCGCCTTACCAAGAAAATTCTGAGAGATGTCAAACCAATTCAACCCACCATCGGTAGTCTTAAGCAAAGAATACTGTGCGCTCGTCTTGCAGTAAAAAATAGAGGCATACCCAACCAGTTGGGTGCGCATGGAAATAGAGGTGACGCAGCCTTGCAAACCGGGTGGAATATTTCCCGCGATCCAAGTCGCACCGCCATCTTTGGTGAGCATGATCTGTATAGGATCACACGTCAGGTCCGGCGAGTTGACTCCGCTGCCCGAGCCGATAAGTCCGTTTTGCGTATCAAAAAAATAGCCGCAATCAAATGGCTTTGCGAAGCTCCTGATCAGTTTCCAATCTGCGCGAGCGAAATTTGGAACGAGCAAGAGCATCATTGCACATCCGAGGAGCATCGCTGCGAAGAGATCTTTCAGCTTTTTTGGATGCACGTCTTTTGTAGGCTGGCTCAGTTTGATGGACAATCAGGTTCTATGCAAAATACAATCGACCTAAAAACTTCCGGAGGGTTGTTCCGAAAATTTTGCACACCACACGGTGCGCATTGTATAGAACCGCTAAGTGCGCGAGAAGATACCGAGATACCCGATTTTTGACTACCTATTTTCTACTGGTGCAGGTCTAGCACTTGTGCAGGCCTATAAAAATGGAGCCGGAAGTCCTTTGGATCAGCGGATCTCGATCAGCTTTTGCCTGCTAACACCCGCGGTCGTAGTTCGAAGCTCCACTATATAGGCGCCCGGAGCCCAGCCTCGTGTATCGAGCTGCAAGGAATGCCTGCCTGCCAGCTCACTCCGATTCAGAACCGGAGAGGCGACCTGTTCACCTGATTCGGAGATCACGAAGACACTCGTCTCTGTTGCGCTCGGAAGTTGATACTGCACACTCACCGATTGAGCATGTGAGGGATTCGGATAAACCGAAAGTATTTGCGCAAGCGGCTGCTTACGCATTACACCGGAAATAGTTGAATCGCCACACGCCAAGATCGCCGTAAAATTTGCTGACGGCAGTGAGCAGAGGTTCAGCGGAATGTTCGGATTGACGAGCAAATTGTCGAGCGTCAAACCGGTGCTGGTCGAATCCGAAAGTGTAACTCGCATCCTGAGCAAAACGAGCGGCTTCGTAAAATCGACGGTGTTCGTGATTGGCTTCGGCATCGTGATCGTCACGGTTGCGCCTTGCCGTTCGCTTGCGCCGTAGCTGGCAGTTGTCGCACCTTCGGTTAGCGTGCCTTTCGTGACAACACTTTCCGGCGTGAGCACATCACCATTGAAGGAGAGATGCAACGTAAAGCTGCTTATCGAAAAAATATTTTTTGTTGTGACCAGATAGATCGGAACGCTCACGGTGTCAGCGATCAGTGTGTTCGGTATTGTTCCGAACACAAACTCTGGTGTTGACTTAGGTACGAGTGTGCCATCGCCACCATCTGTGGTCTTCCAAATATTTCCGGCGTCATCGAAAGCATAGACCACTTCACCCGAGCAGCCGGTAACAACGAAGCGCGAATCGCGACTATATGTTGGACCACCAACAGCATGCCAGGTACCTCCGAGATCATCGGAGCGGAACATCCCTTTATAGGCGACGCTGCCGAATGGGCCGGAGGATGTATCGCTTTGCACGTATACACTTTGGCCTTTACCGGCTACATGACCCGTTAAATGTAGATTCGGATCCGGAAAAGTGAAGCGAGGATTCCAAGTTCGTCCGCCATCACGCGACCAATAGATCGAGTGTTGGTTTTGGTCGCCTGCTCCTTCATTCGCAGTAAAAAAAGTCTGACTGCCCTTAACAGCATAGACACCCCATGCCTCTACTGCATTCGTGGACGATCTCCAAGTCAATCCGCCATCGGCTGTGTAATAGATCTCCTCACTGCCATTCGCCGCACCCGGGCCCAACGTTGCCACTCCGGTATTGTCATCGGAGAAATCGACACCATTGCTTCTATCACCGAAGCGACCGGTAAAAACTTCCCTCCAGGATGCACCGCCATCGGGAGAGAACCCACCCAGCGTCCTTCCGTCCCAATTTGTTAATGTGATCGCACTCGGAGTTGCATACACACACGAGCCATCGGCAAAGGCAGCACCGGGTACTTCGGTCCAGGTCAGTCCACCATTGACGGTTTGCCAAAGGGCGATAGTATTTCCGAAAACGCTAGCGTAACCCGTCATGGTGTTGCGCATATAAATACTCGTGACCGCATCTGCTTGCGGAGTAGCACATGGAAGCCACGTCTTGCCACCGTTTGTCGTGCGATAGATCGCGGTCGTAATCGGATTGCTGAATCCGCCAGTCGACCGAACACCTGCACCTACGAAGCCGTGATTGGAATCGAAGAAAAATCCGCAGCCAAACGAATCGTTGAAATGCCCGACCTTATTCCATGTTGCGAGCGCAGGCGTAGCAAAACAAAGAATTGCGAGGAGCGCGAAATACGAAATTCGCGAAAGATTGCAAATGCGAGTACGCGTGATGCGGGTATGAAGTGTTGTCACGATGAGAAGAATATTGTGCTGCTCTTTCAGCAATAACTGCTCCGGATTCCATCGCATGGAAAGAGATATGGTGCTGAATTTTCGAAAGTACTTTTGTCCGATCCCTTAGGCTATGTCGATCCTTGGGGTCTTGATGCTCAGTGAACGATGACAACGCTGCGAATATCTTCGATGCCGTTCTCCGATCGAAGCACGATCTGATAGGCACCACTCGCAGAAATTGTCGGAAGTCCAACGATGCCGGTACCGATCCTTCCCGTGCTAATTGGAGTAGAAAAGATCATTTTGCCTTCTCTATCATATCCCTCAGCAATAAGTAGTGCCGTGGGAGTCCGGAGTTTGTAGGTGAGTTGCCACCTATCACTCCGTTTGACGGGGTTTGGTTGAATGCTCAAAATTGCAGCATTCGCGTTACCCGTGCGAATATAACCGACGATCGTTCGGTCGCCGCACATATAGCTAAGGACAAAGTTTTGGGTCGGTTCGTTACAAAGTGGCTCGAGCGCTTTTTGATCAGCGCTGAAGGTGTCCATCGTGACTGTCGTTAAGGTGTCCCGCGTCAGCGAGATTCTCATGAGCGCATACAAAAGAGGCATTTGCAGATTGGAATCGGCAGTTATCGGATTTGTCAGATCAACTGCGACAGAAAGACCCGTCTGTCCCACGTACCAATTTGACTTAGTAGAAACGCTAGATAACGACTGCGAGAGGCCGATTCCGACACAGGTCAGCAGGTCGGTATTGTACGTGAGATGAAAAGAGTAGCGAGGAATCGAGAACGCATCAGTTGTTTCACGCAAATAAATCGGAATCCGAATCGTGTCGCCTGCGAAGCCGGTCGGAATAACGCCTAAGTACGGTTCAGGCGAAGTGATATTTGTGCCGGCAAGTTGTAGCGTCGTATCGATAAGTTTGGCACCAGCGTGCGCAAAAAGTCTAAGCGTTGCTTGGCGAGTGCCGCGAGTGCTTGGCCGGAATTCGATGCTGATCGTGCGTTTTGTTTGTGGCGAGAGATCGTTCACGCCGGAAGTGTCTGGCAAAGAAAATTCACCGAGTTGGTCACCCACTATTCTGACCGAGTCGATCAAGATTAGATTGCACGACGGATTGAACAGATCGAGAGTGCCACGAAGTGGTTGACAATATTTCGTCACGATCGAGACCGTAGCTTGCGAAAGCGAAAGAGCATTCGGCGGAATGTTGTTCGTTGCAAGCAGCGTGAGCGTCGTGTCATAATTTTGTGAGGCCGTATGCGCAAGGATATGCACGACTATCCTCCGAGTGCCTCCACTATCGGGCGTGAAGTTAATTGGCAAGCGAAGCGAATCATCCTTTGCAATTATCTGGCCTGAGAGCGAAAGGAGTCCGAACTCACCGCCACTTTGCGCGCTCGCCAGGAGCACGCATGAGTCGATCGTCATCGCTTCACATCCGAAATTCAGGAGTGTGAGCGTATCTGTCAGCGGTTTACATGCACTTGTTACGAACAATAACGAATCGGGTCGAAAGTTTAGTCGCTGTGGATTCGCTTTTGTACTGGTGGTAATATTGAGAACGGTATCGAATGTACGATTCCCCTGATGCACGTGAAGGGTGACGCTACCTTTACTCGATCCTGTGACGGTCGGATGAAACTGTATCTCGATACTATCGGAATTTCCTGTAAGGAATGTGCTCGAAGCAAGTGCTCGCGAGATAGAAAGATCAACGCCTGCGAGTGTGATAGAGTCGATCGTCAGATTCTCGCAACCAGTGTTTGTGAACTGCAATGATTGCCGGACATCGTTACAAATGGTTGTTTGAAAAACGAGCGAGTCGGGTTGAATCTTTAGCGATAGCTGCGGCGACCCACCGAACAAGGTCCCATCACCCCCATCGCTGGTCTTCCAAATATTTCCGGCATCATCGAATGCGTACACAACTTCACCGGAACACCCGGTAACAACGAAGCGCGAATCTCGACTAAACGAAGGCCCGCCGACAGATTTCCAAGTCGCACCGAGATCATCCGAACGGTACATTCCTTTATTCGTAACTCGCGGCGGTGAGCCGTACATCGTATCGCTTTGCACATACACTGATAATCCCTTTCCGGCGATGTGTCCGGTCAAGCGCAAACTCGGATCACCGAACTTATACCGCGCTTGCCAAGATGCGCCTCCATTCTGCGACCAATAGATTGAGTGCTGCGCAGGATTTGCATTGCCTTCGTTCGCTGTAAAAAAAGTTTGCGTGCCTTTGACGCCATACACGCCCCACGCTTCGATCGCATTAAAACTTTGCTTCCACGTTAGGCCACCGTTCGCTGTGTAGTAAATCTCTTGATTGCCATTTGCCGCACCCGGACCCATTGTAGCGACGCCGGTAATATCATCAGAAAAATCTACGCCATCGGATCGATCACCACTCACACCGTTGAAAACCTGATTCCAAGTCTGTCCTCCATCAGCGGAGAATCCACCAAGCGTGCCACCATCCCAATTGGTCGCCGTTATTGTTTTCGAGGTTGCGTAGACGCACGTGCCATCGGTGAACTGTGCACCCGTTACCGATTGCCAACTCGCGCCTCCATCGATTGTTTTCCAAAGTGGAGCAGAAGCACCGAACACGCTTGCGTAGCCTGTCATCAGGTCACGCATGTTTATACTCGTAACGGCTGTGCAACTCGGAGTCTTCGCCGCAGTCCAAGTGACCCCGCCATTTGTTGTGTGATAGATCGCGGAAGAGAACGGTGGTTGAAATCCGCCTATCGGGCGGACGCCTTGCCCGATAAAACCATTGTTGGCATCAAAGAAAAATCCAGAGCCGAAGGGCGTTTTGAAATTACCGACAATATTCCATGTGGCATTGCTGACGCTCGCGATGCATAGCATTGTGAGCAAGAGACAGAGAAGGAAAATACGGTTAAGTGACTTCACACTAAATAAGAATAGTGCTTTCGGTAGCGATGATAAGAACTACTATGATTCTCGAACCAGAAACAAACAGAGACTAACGCTCGATCACAACATTACGAACATCTTCTACACCTTTATCTGAGCGAAGTACGATCTGATACGCACCGCTCGTAGTCATGGTTGGAAGTGCTAAAGTAGAGTTGCCGATCTTTTCGGGCGAGAGTGCATTTGAGAATATCAGCTTACCATTCGCATCGTATCCTTCGACAACCAGCAACGAAGTCGGACTTTCGAGTTTGTACGAGAGTTGCCATCTATCGGCAGACTTCACCGGATTCGGTTGAATGCTCAGGATCGCGGCGTTAGCATTTCCGTTGCGAATATAGGATACGATCGTTCGATCGCCGCATTTATAGTTGAGTACAAAATCTTGCGTTGGCTCATTGCAGAGTGGCTCGCGAGCTTTTTGATCTGCGCTGAAGGTATCCATACGTACGGTCGTGAGTGTGTCACGCGTAAGCGCAACGCGCATCAGCGCATAGATGAGCGGGAGAGTAAGATTAGAATCTGCAGTGATCGCGTTTGGCATCTCCACCTGCACCGACAGCCCACCCGGGACCGGCTGCCAGCTCATACTGATCGCAGGTTGCGAGAGCGTTTGCAAGAGTTGCAATCCGACACACGTCAGTAGATCTGTATTGTAACTCAAGTGATACGAATATTTCTGAATCGAAAATGGATCGGTCGTTTGACGCAAGAAAATCGGAATGCGTACCGTATCCCCTGCGAAGCCGGAAGGGATCGATCCGAGATAGGGCTCCGGTGAAGTTACGTTCGTACCCGAGAGTTGCAGCGTCGTATCAATAAACTTTCCGCCGACGTGAGAATAGATCCGGAGATTTGCCTTCCTGGTACCACCCAAACTCGGACGAAACTCAATCTGAAAACTTACGCGTGTCTGTGGTGCGACGTTGCTCAAGCCCGCAGTGTCCGGCAACGAAAACTCTCCGAGCAAATCCCCCAAAATTCTCACCGAGTCGATCTGCATTGCGTTGCACGATTGATTCAATAGCGCAAGCGGTATATCGAGTGGCTGACAATATTTCGTAATGATCGAAACCGAATCGTTCGAAAGCGATAGTGCATAAGGCGGAATAATGTTGGTTCCGCTGAGCGTGAGTGTGGTATCGAAAGTCGCCGAAGGTGTGTGCGCTTTGATATGCACGAGCACTGTACGAACGCCTCCGCTATCGGGTGTAAAAAGTATCGGCACTCGAATTGAATCGACTGCCGAAATAAAACCGGAAGTTAATCCCAGAAACGAGAATTCGCTACCAGAAGCTTGTGACGGAACGATGTCGATCGTGTCGATCGTCATTTGTTCGCAACTCACATTGAATAGTCTGAGCGTGTCGGAGTATGAGAGACACGCGCTTGTCAAGAGTTTCAACG
>JBDTCS010000257.1:0-7533 GCA_039923455.1 Kapaibacterium sp. (SeqCode)
TCCGCCATGACTGAAAGTCGTATCGGTAAGTATTGTCGTTCGATTCTGACTCGTCGTAACAAAGCGACTACCACCAATCTCGACTACGAAAGAAGAGCTCGGGTTGATCGCATATCGCATACCTATCGAGCCATTCATCATCTTATCAGCAAGACTGAAGACAGCGGTCGATGGAGCCGCAAGAAGTTTTCCGGAGCCATAGACCGAAAAACTGTGATAAGTATTTTCACTCCCTGCAAGAGTCGCTCGATCAGTCAACAACTCATCATGCAAGCGGATGTGCGTATCCTTCGTGTTGCTTTCGCGCATCGTCGTGTTTTCGACCTGCGCTACGCTCACCACTTCTGCATCTTGATTCAACGGACTATTCAGCACCTCGTTCAATGCTACCTGCTCCTTCATCGGCTGGGTACTCGGGACATTAGAGCTTCTCTCATTGCTAGGGCTGAACAAATGTGCACCCTGCTTCACAGCAGCGAATCTTTCAACAGTTCTAAATTGTGTACCAGTTTGTTCAGGTGCATTTGGGGTAGCGATAACTGGCGCATGTTCAATCGATTGCTTCGCCTGAATATTCGCATGATTCACGTGCGCAAATACCGATACTGCGAGGAAGCACACCATCGAGAGCACGAGTGGCAATGGGAACGCGACTGGTGTAATCGATCCCTGCGCGGATTGATCGAGCAGTGTTGCCCGAATCTTCGCAAACTCCGGGCGCACCGGGCGATTGCGGAGCACGTCCATCGACTCTTGATAATTATTAAAGCGCATAATCCTTCAGTTTTGGAATCTTGATCGAGCGTTCCACGCTCCCATCCTGCATCGTATTTTTTTTTGATGCAACGTTTGTTTCTACGATGCCGAGTGCTCGCTGCACCGATTCGCGTCCGCGCTTGAGTCGGCTTTTGACACCACTAATCGAGCCACCTTGAATAATCCGAATTTCGTTCAGCGAAAGATCGGCAACCTCAAAAAGCAAAAGTGTCTCCTTCACTTTTTCCGGTAACAATCCGATGGCGTCCATCACGATTCGAATTTCTGCCGCATGATCCGGAAGTGGCTCACCAAGTTTGATAGCTTCTGCGCGTTCGTTATCGAATGACCGACGAAAACGCTCGCGATAAGTTTTGCGCTTGTGCAATCGTGAAGCGATCGTGAATAGAAACCCGGCAAACTTTGCGTGCTCATGCACCGTATCGAATCGCTCAAGCGCTTCGAGTACCGTTGCGCTTGTCAGATCTTCTGCCTCCTCCACCGATCTTGCAAGTGACAACGCGAAGCGAGAGAGACGCGGATAAACCGGCTCTAACAAGTCCAGAAATACTTGCTGCTTCGCTGTCGGCATCAATGCATACTTTTCAACTTACACTTGTTCCTCTATGTCCCGTTATGGGACAATGTACGTTTGCACGGTCGGATGCAAGCCAACTGCTTCTGTTGACGACTTGTTGTATCCTTGAAACGGGTAGAGCGGAAGTAGCCATGGCACACGTGAAACCGGAAATAGCCGAAAATAAAAAATATCCCCCCGATGCACTCGCAATCCAATCGGCAGCGGCTGAATCGATATTTGTTTTGAGTAATTGAATGGCCAATCGGTCTGAAATAAAGGTTGGAGAATGGTAAATGAGCTATCCAGTGACATTTCCATCTTCACTCTCGGAGGTGCATCGCTGCCAATCAAGTGACCAGAGAATGCGAGCGAGTACATTGTTGTGTCACTGCGAGAGGAATCGATACGAAACGTCGGCGTGAATGAATCGAGTACAAAAGTATCCACCGATTCTTTGATCACGAATGCGTCATTGAGAATTTCTGTACCGACACCATGTAGATGCAACGTGGGATAGATCATTGAATCGAAGCCGTCCTTAAGAAAGATCACATTGTATACCCCAGCCGCGATGTTATCGATTTCAAATTTTCCCTGATTGTCGCTCGTAGTATGCAAGCTAGTCCCCTCAAGTAAGATTGTCACTCCGCTCGGGTCGAGTGTGATGGTGGAATCCACGTCGTACGATGTGACCGTTCCCCGAAGACTTCCACTACCATCTGCCGTGATCGTCTCAAACTTGCAGCCGGCACTCAAAAAGAGCGTCAGAAATCCTACGGCAATAACCGAGAAGCACTTTTGAAACATGGAGAGTCGAGAATAGGAGATTCGTCGTTGGGACATCTGAACTTCGGACATTTTGTGATTTCCAGTACGCACACTAAGCATGTGACCTAATGCGCTTGGAAAGTTTCGAACTAAAATACAGGAGAAATTTCTGACACTAAGAAATTCGGAGTAGGAGTATCAACCATTGGAGAGGTTGGGAAATTCGTGCTGGCGCATTTGATTTATCTTTAAACGAGTTAAGGGCGCTCGATGTTTCGAAAAACCTTTAACGCTACCCAAAACAGGCCAAAATCAGCACAAAAAAAATCCACGATTGTACTTGTTGCAACGTACGATCGTGGATTTTTTGTGTAAACGGGTATAACTTATTTATCCGCTTCACCCATAATTGGGTCGATCGAACCGATGATAGCGACGATATCCGATATCATCGCGCCTTCGAGCAATCTTGGCAAACCTTGAAGCGCAACAAAACTTGGAGAGCGAATTTTTGTGCGCCACGGTGAACCAGTGCCATCAGAGACAAAATAAAATCCGAGTTCGCCTTTGCTTGATTCGATTGCGGAATAGCTTTCGCCTTTCGGAGTGTCTTGTCCGAAATTTACGAGCATAAAATCGTTGATGAGATCTTCCATTTTTGTATAAACCTCACCCTTGCGCGGCATGACTTTCTTCGCATCATCGGAGAAGATCGGTCCCTTCGGAAGTTTATCCAAACACTGACGCACAATCTTCGCGCTCTCCTTCACTTCATCGAAGCGCACAAAATATCTTGCAAGCACATCGCACTCGGTGCGCGTGATGACATTGAAATCGAGTTCCGGATATACGAGATATGGATTATCGCGACGAAGATCACTCGCAACACCCGAGCCACGCAAATTCGGACCACCCCATCCGAGATCGAGCGCTTCACTTGCGGGCATGATACCAATACCTTCGCAACGATCTAAGAAAATACGATTCTTATGAAGCAACTTCCCTATCTCACCGATAGCTTCCGGAAGCCCCGCAAGAAAATCGCGCGTCATCTTGATCGCTTCATCGGTGATATCCTGCGCCATACCGCCAATGCGCATATAACTCACAGTGAAACGAACGCCCGTGATGATATCAAAAATATCGTACAACTTTTCACGCTCACGCAATGCCCAAACAAAAATCGTCAGCGCACCGACATCCATCGCAAGCGCTCCTATCGCCATCAAGTGACTCGAGATCCGTGCAAGCTCTGCGCAGATCACGCGAATATATTGCGCACGTGGCGGAAGCTCGATATGCATTAACTTCTCAACGGCCTGACAATACGCAACGTTGTTCGCAAGCGGCGAAATGTAATCGAGTCGATCCGTATGCGGAATGAACTCGTGATACGTCATATTCTCCGCAAGCTTCTCGTAGCCGCGATGCAAATATCCAAGTTCACACTCCGCACTGATCACCGTCTCACCGTCCAAACGCAGAAGCACGCGGAGCACACCATGCGTGGCGGGATGTTGCGGGCCCATGTTAAGCACCATCTCGTTGTCGAGTGCATCTTCGCTCAGCGTGACGGTCGTGTCGCGCGACATCAGCGCTTTGACGATCTTCTGATTCGGCGCATCATGAATCGCTTGCGCGTTCTCGGCAATGAATCTCGCGTTTCTAACTTCTTCGTTCTCTCTCATGCTACACTTTGTGTCAGACGTTTTGACCCTTGATATCGAACTGCGCATCGGCGCCCTCGGTGCTTGGAAGCGGAATCGAACCCGGAATTCCCATCAGCGGAAAATCTTTGCGCAATGGATAATACGCAAACTCGTCGGGCAAATACATTCTGCGTAGATCGGGATGTCCGTCGAAGACTATTCCGAGCATATCGAAGGCCTCACGCTCAGCCCAATTTGCACCACTCCAAATCGGTGCAAGCGAAGGCACATGCGAATCGCGTTCATCGCAGCGAACCTTGATGAAGATGCGCTCAAAACTTGTCGGGTTGCGAAGATTGTATGTAACCTCGAACCGCATTTTGCGCTCGTTGCGATCATGACCGACGACATCCATGAATTGCACGAAGCCGAATTTCTCTTTTAGAAGGCGTGCAGCATCCGCAATCTGTGCGCGATCGAACAACGCGCCGGCGTCGCCATTAATATCTATCGGTTGAAACTCTATACCGGAGGCTGCTTTAAGATCTTCGAAACTGAACATGCGAAATATTTTTCGTCAGACGTGAGCAGGTGTAATAATATTCGGAGTCGCGATCTGAATGAGCGGCTTATCGTCCGTCATATCAATGATGGTACCGCGCTTGAATGGTTTGTCGTGCGCGACTTCATCTTGAATCATCATCAATGCTTTCAACACCGAGTCCGGGCGTGGCGGACAACCGGCGATATAGACATCGACCGGCAAAAATTGATTGATCCCCTGCACGACAGCGTAGGTCCGATACATACCACCGCTCGAAGTGCATGCGCCCATTGCGATCACCCACTTAGGGTCGGGCATTTGATCGTAAATTTTACGAACGACTTTCGCCATCTTGTACGTGACCGTACCAGCAACGATCAAAAGATCCGATTGACGCGGCGAAAA
Organism: Kapaibacterium sp. (SeqCode); assembly: GCA_039923455.1. GTDB lineage: Bacteria > Bacteroidota > Ignavibacteria > Palsa-1295 > Palsa-1295 > JBDTCS01. Next base: position 4,703 of record JBDTCS010000257.1, read on the forward strand.
GCGAAACACCTCGCTGCCGAATCGCGAAACATCATAACGCGGACCCGCGAATGCCATCATCTCGATAGCGCAGCATGAAATTCCGAGTGGCATCGGCCAAAGAGCATTTTTTCTTGCCCAGTTGACTATGTCGTCGAGCTTGCTGGTTACGAACCCTTCCGATTGAACTGCGTCTGAGAGATCCATTGTGTTTAGCTGATCATTAATCCCATTCGAGAAAAGCCTGCTTGAGAACTAATCCCATTCGAGAGCGCCCTTCTTCAAGATATAGATATATCCGACGAAGAGCAACCCGATAAAGATAAACATTTCCACCAGAGCAAATACTCCTAATTTGTCAAAAGTTACTGCCTAGCCGCAATCTTAAGCATCATCACAAGCGGTATACAATTCGCTAGTATTCGCTCCCTTTCGTCAATATGGCAAAATTCCTTCGCTGCAAATTTACGGAATTTGAAGGGTGGGAGAGGGAAAAGCGTGGCCGGTTCTGACAAAGACTTCCAAATTTTGGGATTAAAAATAAAACGCACTCCAGGGGAAGTTCGTTGTTAAGCTGGGAGTGATTGCAGGATGGGTCATCCGGTGGGATACCGGAACTTCGTCACAACAACGGTGCCTATTTCACTTTTCTACGATCATGGTTCGCGAGAGTCGGAGGCCACCGGATTCGATCGAGTACGTATAAACGCCGGAGGCAAGTTTGGAGCCATCAACTGTCATAGTGTGATGCCCCGATATCTTATGCTCGCTCTGCACGATTTTTTCTCGGCCTAAAATATCAACGACAACGAACCGAACATCGCCGGAGTGCGCAAGCGAATAGCCTATCACTGTTGTCGGATTGAAGGGATTTGGAAAATTTTGTTCGAGTTGTAATTCGTCAGCTTGCAATTGGTTAACACCAATCGGTCGGACATCGCTAAATTCCGAAAGCGGTCTCCGCCAAACGCCGCTCAATCCGCCGCCACCTTCGAAAAGATATCCATCCTTTACACAAAAGACGAAGGCATCAAGATCCGTGAGTCCTTGACTCACATCATGCCAAGAGTCTCCAAGATCGGTCGTCATCATCACACCGCCGGCATGATTAAAACCTGCAAAGAGTGTATCCCCCACAAACAGAAGACCTCGCACATCGACCTTGCTAAAACCATTATTGACTCGTTGCCAATGAACGCCCAAGTCGGATGAACGGTAAATACCAGCGTACCGGGTGGCAGCAAAGATATACGAACCGTGCGTTTCGATGGCATTCACATTTGTATCTTTGAGCCATGGCGTTAGGCCCTCCCATGTCTCACCGCGATCGGGTGAACGAAACACACCCCCATGATCCGCACCAGCATATAACAACGAACCGGCACGATGAAAACACCAGATGCCGGTGTCGCCATATAACCGAGGAATTTGTTGCCAATGATCGCCTTCGTCGAATGAGCGCAACAGTGCACCGGCACTCTCCACGAATAATGTGTCGCCCATCGAAATAATACTCGCTCCACCATTATTCAGAGGACCCTTACCCAGGCAGTAGAGCCAGGTTTTGCCTGTGTCGTTCGATTTGTAGATACCTGCAAAACCGGTCGTAAGAATTAAATCGGTACCATACACAATAATCCGGTCAATATCGGCGGTACTGGAAATTCCATTGTCGGTCTCCACCCACGTTTCCCCATCATCCGAGGAACGAAACAAAAGTCCATTTGACGAAGAAAATAGATATTGTCCGACAGGGAGGAGCGCATGCGTACCGCTGTAAGCGAGAGAGGTCCCTTGCCACTGACCACGCGACGTTGTGGCGATCATCAACGTCGCGAGGCCTATCACAAACAAAATGAATCTGATCATTTTATTTTATGATCACAAAGTTTCGCGATCGAGAAGTATATCCAGGCGCCGAAAGGCGGCACATATACACCCCGGCTTTCATCGACCGAGAAGTATACGAGGATTGATTCCAGCCTGCATCTACTCGTCCAATCTTGTAGGAACCGATGGGCCGACCAAGAATATCGAAGAACTCGGCGTTCATATCATCTCGAATTTTGTCGTTGAAAAATCGAATGTTGATCGCGCCATCTTTGGCAACTGATACATCCAATTCGCCAGGAATTATTGGTGATTTATGTGCAACGGAGCTGGTGCTTGACGTGCGGCCAAAGACAGTGAAATTCATCCCCAACTCGGAGTCCGGCGGCGCAAGAATAAAGGTCGAATCATTGACCTTTATTTTCCACTGCCCGGTCCGCAGTACGAATGTGGTTCCTACATTATGAAAAATTCCCTCGTTGAGCGAATCATGATCCCACCCACTCCCGTTAAGTACCTGAGTCCACCCAGATTCAAAATTGAAAGGGCTCGATAGGTTCCAGCCTGATTTAGCTAAGGGACCGCCGCTTCGACCCCAGGCAAAAAGAGGTACGGAATCCGTGCGATCCCAAACGTCGGGCAAGGTAGTGGACAAAGTGACAATTCTGAATTGAGCATTTACAGCGGTATAGTCGAGTTGATACCGGCGCTTAATCGAACCAACGGAGTCCGGAAAATGAGTCATGTTGGGATTCTCCGCGGGTCCAAAGGCGCAGGAGCCTTGAGGCACGTTTGTCCATGCACCGAAAGACATTGAAGTCGTATCACTACTCTTGTAGTGATAGATCTTGTAACCACTATGTGGGTATGAAGACCGATCACTATCGAGCATTTCAAACGCTTTGCCTATATCAAGATGCCCCCACCCTGAAGAGTCTCTCCACGAATTGCGAAGACTGGTATCGGAAAGACGGCCTCCGTCTCGCCTCCATGCTGAGGCCTTTAGAATTCCTTGGTAGTCC
>JBDTCS010000258.1:0-9468 GCA_039923455.1 Kapaibacterium sp. (SeqCode)
ACGCACTCGATCGGCCCGATGGCGAAGAGTTTGTGCCGGAAGAATTTGCCGAAAGGGATGATCATGAAAGTGCCGAGCAAGAGCCTACGAGGAATGGACGCGCTGTCGGATTTCAAGCAGAGAGTGATTCACAATCCGAGGAAGCACCGGTTGTTGGGAAAAGTCGGCATGCGAAACGTCGCAAGAATCGTAAGCTCAACAGCGATGACAATCCGATGCCGATCAAACCGGTTCTAAAGTTCGTCGATCCAAAACCAATTCGAGTTGTTCCGCAAGCAGCGCGGCCTCAGAATGGAAGACAGCAATCCGCAACTCCGAAGCCCGCTTCTGGTAAGCAACAAGGTCGCCCAGAACGCGTCCCTGTTGCAAAACGTCCGCTGCAGGCGCCTCCAAGAGGGCAGGGACGTCGAGGCCTCGACTTCGATGAGATGCAGCCGCTAAGCAACGGTACACCGGGATTGCCCGACCCGAACGATCCGAATCGCAAACCTTCGGATGGCGGGAGGGCAAAGCCAAGATGGCGTGGACGCAGATAAAGTGTTTTATACGCGATGACGTAATAGTTATTCTTGTGATTTCATTTTATAGGAAACAATTATCATGTTAAGTATTCAATTTCTGGGTGCAGCGGGACAAGTTACTGGCTCAAAATATTTTGTCCGAACCGCAACGCATCGTGGCACCTTGGTGGATTGCGGACTTTTTCAAGGTGGCCGTGAACTCAGCCAAATGAATTGGGATCCTCTGCCGATCCATCTGCCCGACGTCGCGAATATTGTCCTTACGCATGCGCACCTTGATCACACGGGGTACTTACCGCGATTAGTATCTCAGGGCTTCCACGGTCCGATTTATTGCACACCTTCGACAAAAGAGGTGACAGAATTTATTCTTCGTGATTCTGCCCATTTGCAAGAAGAAGATTCGAAAAATGCAAACCGTCATCATTATTCAAGACACAAACCTGCACTCCCGCTCTACACAACCGAAGACGCTGAAGCGGCATTGATGCTGCTCACGACCGTTGAGCGTCACAAGAAAAAAGTATTACCCGACGATCTCAGCTTTGAGTATTTTAACGCAGGGCATATCCTCGGAGCAAATTTTATTTTGATGGAGAAACGTTTTGATGAAGTCAATGGCGTAACTCCGGATCCGATCAAGATTCTCTTCTCCGGTGATATCGGTCGCGATCATCCGGTCTATCTGAATCCAAAAGAAGATCCACCCGCAGCAGATTATGTGATCTGCGAATCAACCTATGGCGACCGACTACATACATCGATCGATCCGATAAAGGAATTCGGCGATATTGTGAAGGAGATTATCAAATCCAAGACGGTGCTTCTCGTTCCGGCCTTCGCTGTTGATAGAGCGCAAGAGTTGATCTATGCTTTGAATGCGATGATCCGTGATGGGGAGATCCCCGCAATCCCAACGTACGTCGATTCTCCGATGGCAACAAGTGTGACAGGCCTCTACGAGAAATATTCTGATGAGCACACGATGTCGAAAGAGGAATTGTCCGAGCCTGACAAAAACCCGCTGTCGTTCAGCTCACTTCATTTTGTGCAAAGTCCGGAAGATTCGAAACGACTCAATGCCCTCAAAGGCCCCGCGATCATCATCAGCGCCAGCGGAATGGGAACCGGAGGACGCATTGTGCATCACCTACGAAATAGGCTCCCGGATTCGAATACCACCGTACTGTTCACGGGCTATCAAGCCGAAGGAACGCTTGGGAGGCATTTGACAGAAGGAGCGAAGCAGGTTTCTATATTTGGGGAGAATGTGAATGTCGTGGCTCGCATTCTCATGTTGGGTTCGTTCAGTGCGCACGCCGATCAAGGCGAGATTCTTCGTTGGCTCGGTAAGATGCCGAAAGCACCCAAGAAAATATTCTTGACCCACGGTGAAAATGAGGCTCGCGATGTTTTGAAAAAAGAGATCGAGACGAAGCTTGGATGGGAAGTGCATCTTCCGCATCTTAATGAAATAGTCGATCTGGCTCAGTCGTAACGGATCTTTTTGCGTACGCACGAATATCAAATGCTTTAGAGACCGAATGAAGAACAAGCAACTGCTCTTGCTCTCCGTATTGTGTTTGTGCATGTTTGTATCGGTGCCTGCCAACGCGCAGGTGCCGATCCCGCTCGGAGCTAATCATCCAGAACTGCATTGGAATCAGTTCGAGACTCCGCACTTCGTCATCATTTTTCCGGATGGTCTCGATTCGACCGCCGAAGCAGCAGCGCCAATCGCCGAAGAGGTTTATCGCGTGGTCACGACGAACCTGCAAACACCGCTGCCGAGCAAAACGAAGATATATCTTTCGGACAACGATGAACTGAAGAATGCTTTCGCGGCAACCGACGATCACATCTTTGTCTGGATGCGAGGTATTCTGGACGATCTGCCATACTCACTCCGTGCGAGTGGTACTTCGAAGTGGCTGCGAAGTGTGCTGACACATGAGTTCACCCACATCGTTATTGCTCACGCTACAAAGGATTGGACGGATATATTTCTTCCCACGGGTGGCGTCCCACGATGGTTCAACGAGGGTATGGCGAGATTCATGGAGCCCGATGGTTGGACGACCGATCTCGATATGGTCTTGCGAATTTCCACCGTCTACGATGGGCTCGAACTCTACTCCAGCGATTATCTCGCAGGTTCGCTTACCTACGAAGCGGGGCAATCGCTCGTTCGATTGATCGCGGTCGAGTTTGGTGATACCGCACTGGTGAAGATATTGCAATACAGAGGGGCACTCGGGATATATAGTTTTACGGAGGCCGTGGCGGCGGTAACACATCGTTCACTCGGGCAGCTCGTAGAGCATTGGCACGAGCGCTTGCTTGTGTATTACGCGACGCAATATGGACAGAAGGAGGAGGTTCACGATTACGGTCGCGATATCTCGCACGGGCTGGATATTATTTCTGCTGCGAGACGTCAGCCGAATGGAAACATGATCGCCGTAGTGGCAAAGTCATCCAAAGATGCACCGACCGGTATCTATCTTTTTCGAACGGACACAACGGAACCGGATCTACTTTCAGATCTTGTCGGCTTGACACCCGATTTAGCTTGGACTGGCGACGGTAAGCATCTCATAATCTCGCGAGTGCGATTGGGTCGTCATGATGATATCGTCTACGATCTCTTCTCGCTTGATATTGCGACAAAGGAGATGAAGCGTTTGACGAGCGATGGAAGATTTGAACAGCCGGACGTCAGTCATTCCGGCGATACCATAGTTGCTATCCATGCGGTTGGTAGTGGGTCGGACCTCGTACTCTTGAAAGCGAATGGGGATACAATTCGCAGCCTGACACATTTCGATGATGCAACAACAGAAGTCTATTGGCCGAGATGGTCTCCGGATGATAAACGCATCGCGTTCTCGCTTTTCAGCAAGAGCGGTAAGCGAGATATCGCGATCGTTGAACTTGCGACGGATAAAATCACACTCGTGACCGACGATTCGATCAATGATCGCTATCCTGTTTGGGCGCCGAATGGACGCTCACTCGTCTTTGTATCTCACCAGAATGGAATTCCAAATATCTATCGCATTCCGTTCGCAAGTGGTGGCACGTCGGCGGCGAGTGGTCGTTCGGAGATCGTACCAATTTCTGACGTCGCAACCAACATCATTGCTTGGGATTGGCCACTGGATCGCGATTCAATCCTTGTCACGGCTTTTGATTCAAAAAACACTGTACACTTGTATTGGTATTCTGCATTCCGAACGGTATCGAATTCTCCGAAGATCGAACTCGGTCCGAAATATTGGTCTTGGCGTGGTGTGCATTGGCCTCTTGTAACGCGGACTCCAGATCTTATTCCATACACGAAAAAAACGGAGACGACGTCTTACAATTCGTTGATGCACATTGCACCGATGTTCGTCTTGCCGTTTATCGGCAGCGATCGAGATAAGGTAGGCAATGAAGGCACGCAGTATGGCTTGATCGCGCTGGCGGCGGATCCGATGGCCAAGCATATCTTCACAGCGCTCGCTGATTTTGGGGGCGAAAGCAAGCGCTTTAGCTATGATCTGATCTATCAAAACAATCAACTCGGCTTTGGTTTGATGTTCGAGAGAGGAAATAAACTCTACTTCGATGGCGTCATCGATGACAAGAGTTACTACCAGCTCGAAGATAACCTTGGTTTAGGCTTGCAATTCGGGTTTCCGGCCTCAGACAATTTAGAGGAGGCACATTTGCTCTTTTTCACGGGAGTGAGCAGAAGACTGACGCCCTGGAACGACGGTGACTTCGTGAATACCGATCCATTGCATCGACCCAAGGAGCTATTGATTCGAGAAGCCTCGATAAAATATTTGTATAACTCACGAGCGCTTCTGACAAGCTTTACTTTTTCGCACGCGGATAAAGGATTCGGGAGTGATCTGAGCTATTCGCTTTATCGAGCATACCTCAATTGGAGTGTACCGATGACAGAGGATCGCTCGATCTCCTTCAGCCTCGCTGGGACACTCGTCGCGAGAACCGGAGAAGAGGTACCGCAAGAGCCGCTCGGATTCAGTCCGTATGATAATTTTCAAGGCGGTTATAACTTGCTCTCGTTGCAATCGAGCGATCGTTTGCGAGGCATTCGTCGGTATCTCTACGGAAACAAACTTGTGATCGGTACGGCGGAGATACATGAACCCGATTTCTTGCTGCAGCAGATCGTGCCATTGCTTGGTGCGTTTCGTCCGCACTTGGTTGAGTTCTTTGATATCGGAACGGTATGGTATAGCGATGCACCTCCAAACAATCCGAATGTGATCATAACACCGCTCGGTAAGACGGAGTGGCTGAAATCTGCCGGACTCGAACTTCGGACGGAAGCCTTTGGTATCAGTATTGGTGGTGGTGTAGGTTGGGAGTTGGTGCGGGGCGCTCGTGCCGATTGGTTTTTTCGAGCACGAGGAAACCTGTAATGTACGCTATGATAGCTACTTTGACGGAATCAATCCTACCATAGATTCTCTTCTATCAGCAAGAGATGCATTTGCCCGTTTCATAATTTTGCTAACCAATCCGAATGGCCAGTCTTCAGCTCCAGAAGCGGCGACGTAAGTTGCTCAGGTCGCCAAAGTTACTACTCGTAACTTCGGTCGTGCTTGTATTAGCTGCTACACTTCTTTTTGCAAATAAAGGACTGTGGCGTCATGCAAAACTGCACCATGATATATCCATCGAGCAGGAGAAGTCCCAGAAGCTTGGAAATCAGGAGCAAGAGATATCAAAGCAGGTAGATCAACTCAAGAAAGAAGATCCTGCCACCACCGAACGGATTGCCCGAGAGCGCTATCAGCTGAAGCGTCCGGGTGAAGTGATTTATCGCGAGGAGTCCAAGTAATCGTGAGTACACCGCCAGAGTTGGTGCCGCTCGACAATAATGACGGCTTGGCGATTGGGGTAGATATCGGTGGGACGTCTGTTAAGCTCGCGGTGGTTGACACAGCGAACGCAAAAGTCATTCACGAAACAAGCTTCCTCACTCCGACCGATGGCGCGCTTCACATGGCACAGCTGATCGGCGATGCTTCACGTGAACTGCAATCCAAATTTCGAACCCTAAATTCGATCGGAGTTGGTGTGCCCGGAGCGATGAATGCCGATCGTAGCCTAGTTCGCTATCCACCAAATTTGATTGGGTGGAAGTCGGAGCCTCTCGCCGAATACCTCAGAGTCGCACTCCCACATTTTGCCCGTATCGAAGTGGATAACGACGCGAAAGTCGCGACCCTTGCCGAAGCAAGATTTGGAAGAGGCAAAGGCGAACCAAATTTTATTCTTGTTACGCTGGGTACCGGCGTTGGAAGCGGTATTTTTGCCGAGAACAAAATCTTCCGAGGCAGTTCGGGAGGAGCCGGTGAACTTGGGCACATCTCCATTGATTACAACGGCCCACCGTGTGCATGCGGCTCAAGAGGATGCATCGAAGTCTACATCGGCCAGCGGTACTTTACGCAGCGAGTCATCGATCGGCTCGGGGGGAGCAATGAAGTCTCCAAATTGCGGGAGCTGGATCCGGCAAGCCTTGACCCAAAGCAAATTGCAGATGTGGCGCAAGCCGGTGACACATTCGCGATCAAGATGTTCGAGGAAGCTGGTACGCTGCTGGGTTTCGCCTTCGCAAGTGTCGCGAAGCTTTTGGATATGCATACTTTCATCGTAACCGGTGGCGTAGCTCAGGCAGGGGAGTTCTTACTCGCGCCGGCAAGGGCTTCGCTCAAAGCAAATGTATTTGCCAATTTGAAAGAGCTGGTTGTGATTCGCGAGGGGATGTTGGGAGTGCAGGCAGGCGTGATCGGTGCCGCACTTTTGGCGGATTCATAATCTGCGTAAGTCTTTATTTAGTATATATTTATAGGCGTTATCTTAGAGGAATTATATGACGTTTCTGGAAAAGCTTGAATCGGCTCGGTCGCGAACAAATTCTATATTGTGTGTAGGGCTTGACACCGATTGGCGGAAGGTCCCGGAGTTTTTGCATCGAGCTGAGAATCCGGTGCTGGCATTCAATCACGCGATCATCGATGCGACGAAAGATTATGCATGCGCCTATAAGTTAAACATGGCGTATTACGAAGCCTTCGGTGAAGCCGGAATCTATGCGGCGCATCGAACACTCTCGCGAATTCCGAGTCACATCATGACTATCGGGGATGTGAAGCGTGGAGATCTCGACGCAACGAGTGAGCAATACTCTTACGCCTATCAAGAATATTTTGGATTTGATGCCATCACGGTCAACCCGCTTATGGGTACTGATGCTGTAGAGCCGTATCTGAAATTTGATGACAAGGGTGTTTTCTTTCTCGGCCTGACCTCCAATCCGAGTGCTCAAGATTTTGAGTATTTGGAATTGAAGAATGGGAAACGGCTTTATGAAGAGATCACCGACAAAGTAAGAGAATGGAATGTACCAAAAGCAAATTGCGGCCTCGTTGTTGGAGCCACCAAACCGGAAGAATTGGCGGCACTCCGAGCGCGTGCGCCTGAACTCCCGTTCTTGATTCCAGGCATCGGAGCACAAGGCGGATCACTCAAAGCGGTCATCGAGGCGAATGGAAGAGGACATGCACTTATCAACGTGAGCCGTGGCATCACAGGGGTATCTAGAGAGAAAGATTTTGCCGAGGCAGCCGGACGCAGTGCTGAGAAGTTTGCTCGTGAAATGCAAGAGCTCTCGCCGATGCTCACAAGTTCTGTCACAGCATAATAGATAGGAGGTCGGTTAGCGCATGCACTCCCGTTCATCGATGCCGGAATTTCTGCTTCAGCGAGTCTGGCGAGATCACAGACATTTTCTCACCTCGCCTCTCAAGTTGCGCGATGGTACTGAACTCACTATCCACGAACCAGGCACGGAGAACACCCATCGTGGTGGGCCCGATTTTCTGAATGCATCTATCGAGATTGCCGGAGTTCGACTATCCGGCGACGTCGAACTCCACACCGAGTTGCACCTTTGGGATAATCACGGGCACACCGAAGATTCCCGTTATGGTAAGGTGATTCTTCACGTCGTTCTGCACGATGAAGACGAAGAGACTTCGAGTGCTGTTCCAAAACTTCCCACATTGGTGATCGGTGAGAATCTCGCGTTTGACAAGCGAGAGCTTTGGGAGCAACTCTTTCACGATATCTACGACCGCTCGCCTGAACTTCCTTGCTTTCCACACAATCTTCGACTGCCACTGAAGCGCAAAATGAAGGTGATCGATCGATTCGGAGAGTCGAGATTGAATGATCTTGTCGATAGATTCAAGGGAAGAGAACATCACATCAGCGAGCAAGAATTTTTAGAACGGGTGTATACACAAACACTCGACGCGCTTGGCTTTTCGGAAAATCGAAAACCATTTGGCGAAGTCGCGAGATTGTTGCCGCTGGATTTTCTTCGAAGCGTTGCACTAAAGTGGAGTTTCAACGATCGCTCGGCCGTATTCGAGGCGCTCTTTTTTGGAGTTGCAGGATTACTCGAAAAGCCATCGGCAGTATTCACACCTGCGACGAATGAGCACATCATCGAACTCCAATCACATTGGGAATCGATTCAGGTTGAGGTACGGATTCCGGAAGTGCTCGCAAAAAGTGATTGGGCCTTCTTTCGGATTCGTCCGCTCAACTCACCACATCGGCGCGTTGCACTTGCTGCGGCACTCGGAGCGCATCTTTTTTCGCAGCACAATTATTCGGTAGAGCATCCTTTTTTCGTTAGCGGTCCCGAGCCATCTTTCACATCGAATCCTTTTTGGGAATCGCATACCTCGTTTGGAGTCGAGTTGGAGAAGACGCAGGGGCTTCTGGGGATCGAGCGCTCGAGGGCGATTATGCTAAACGTGCTTCTGCCGGCCCGCATCGCTTGGGCGCTCCAAAGTGGCTCTCGGAGTGCAGCGACAGTGGCGCAGATACGAAAAAGATGGGGTGACACGACCACAAAATCGAGTGCACGGTACATTAATCTCGTAGAACAGGAACTTCTAGAATCGGAATGCGTTAAAACGGTTCGCTCAGAGCAAGGGGCCCTTTTGATGACCAGAGAGTTCTGTTTTAAGGGTAGATGCCGAGAATGTCCGTTGGGTGAGCAACTCATTCAAACGGGATGGCAGCCGAGGTGAGCCACAATTTCTACTTCGGTGGGAATCGCAAGAGTTTCGTATATTTGTGAAAGCAACGCGGGAGTAGCTCAGTTGGTAGAGTGCAACCTTGCCAAGGTTGATGTCGCGGGTTCGAGTCCCGTCTCCCGCTCCATTCTGTTGGAGAAAAGAACGCCGCTGTTACAGTGGCGTTTTTTGTTTTAGTAAGTGGCGTTGTTTTAGTAAGTGGCTTTGTTTTAGTAAGTTGCTTTGGTTTGGGAAAATACAGTGAGTTGCATTGATACAGTAGCGTAACAATTCTTATGCTCGCTTTTCAGAATTCTGTGACGCAAAAGATCGCCGAGTTTTTGACCGGCATCGGTATCAGTATCGAGTCCTCAAATTTGGAAGGGGAGACAGTCTTGCCCGGAATTCGTATCGCAAAAGGTGCGATCTTAGTTGATGAATCAAAACTTACCTACCCCGCTGATATTCTTCATGAGGCCGGACATCTCGCGGTGGTGGCACCTGTGTACCGAAAAGATTTCGACGATAACAATGTCGTCTCCGATGAACCAGCGTCAGTTGTTGAGGTGTACGCAATGGCGTGGTCCTATGCAGCAGCTCTCCAAATCGGAATTTCTATTTCAGAGCTTTTTCATGATGGCGGTTATCACGGTCGCTCAAATGAATTGCGCATGATGTATTCGATGGGAGTCTATCTTGGCGTGCAAGGTCTCGTAGCTGCTGGAATGACTATCACAGGAGACGCCGCAGGTAAAGCAGGCGTTGCGCCTTATCCGGCGATGATTCGTTGGGTGCGTGAATGATCTTTTCACGCTTTTGTCGTAACTTTG
>JBDTCS010000259.1:0-8327 GCA_039923455.1 Kapaibacterium sp. (SeqCode)
GACGTTGTGAAAAGCTCTGCGCCACCGGTAATGATACCCGTTTGTGAATCGAAGAAATGAATGCCCGTTAAAACATGCACGGTGGAAAAATCTTGTCGAATCCAATTTGCTCCACCATCGGAGGTCCGCACCATGAGGCCACTATCGCCTATGCCGAATACATGCAAGGAATCGATCATGTAAACATACTTAACATGTTTTTCAAACGGATCACCCTGTCGTTCAATCTTTGGATCCTGCTCGCTCCACGTGGCACCCGCATCTGTCGTTCGCAGAATTTTTGATATTTCCCCATGGCGATCGGCATGTTGGCCGGCCACACTAAAGTTATGATCGTCGCACGCAGAAATCGATACATAACCCCAATGCGTGCCTGTGTCTAATCGTGATTCGCGGAGGACATCCCAACGAACTGTGGTCTGAGACGCACACGGCGAGGTCAGCGCTCCTAACAGTGAGAGTATCCAAATGAGGAGCGACGAATTTAGAAAAAATGATTTCATTGTGAGCAGGAAAGGTTGTGAACGAAGCGAAAGCAATGATTACGATTCGAATTCTTACAATCATTATAACTCCTGTCTAAAGAGATTGTTACAGTAGAATGAGGCACAAATTTGTGCCCTCCGAATTCATTTGGAATCTTGAAAAAATCATCGGGCGTTAAGTGGCTGGCAGCCCTCGATTACTCCGAAGAATATCCAGTTATCTCCACCATCGCTTCCTGACGTACCACGCACCCTAAAGGGATGCGGCTACCGGAGGAGTTGGGTAAGCGATCCTCCATTTCTGAGTCTTAATCCCGGCTTCACACCATCTTGGGAACACCTGATCGGCTCGCCGTGTTGGTTAGCACTCGATGGCGGTGAGTGCCAATAAAACTCAGATTTTACTTGAATTTCTTGATATTTCACTAATTACGCAGGACAAACATGAATTTGAAACCACTACAGGACCGCATTATTGTGCGCGCAGCGGCTCCAGAGGAAGTTACTAAGGGCGGTATCATTCTTCCGGACACGGTTAAGGAAAAGCCACAGCAGGGCGAAGTGCTTGCTGCCGGACCTGGTAAGGTCGATGATTCGGGCAAGCTCGTTCCGATGAGCGTTAAGACCGGTGATGTCGTGCTTTACGGTAAATACTCCGGCACCGAGATCGCGATGGACGGTGAGGACGTACTCATCATGCGCGAATCCGATGTGTTCGCGATCGTCGAGAAGACCGCAAAGAAGAAGTAAACTGGGCGATCAGCCTTAGCTTCACAATACTAATTCACAAATTTTTAGAATAGACAATAAAGAACATGGCAGCAAAGACAATCGTATTTAACACAGACGCTCGCGCGAAGCTAAAGCGCGGTGTCGATCAGCTCGCGGATGCAGTGAAGGTAACGCTCGGACCGAAAGGCCGTAACGTCGTTATCGATAAGAAGTTTGGTGCACCGAATATCACCAAGGATGGTGTGACGGTAGCAAAAGAGATCGAGCTCGAAGATCCGATCGAGAACATGGGCGCACAGCTCGTTCGCGAAGTAGCTTCGAAGACATCCGATATCGCCGGTGACGGAACAACGACCGCTACCGTACTTGCGCAGGCAATCGTTCGCGAAGGACTTCGCAACGTCACAGCCGGTGCGAACCCAATGGATCTGAAGCGCGGTATCGATATTGCGGTTACGCATGTCGTTGCTGAGTTGAAGAAAATCTCCCGTCCGATCCAAGGCAAGAAAGAGATCGCGCAGGTTGGCAGCATCTCTGCGAATAACGATCACTCGATCGGCGAGCTCATCGCTGAAGCGATGGAGAAGGTCGGTAAGGACGGCGTTATCACAGTCGAAGAAGCAAAGGGCATCGAGACCGAGCTTACGGTCGTCGAAGGTATGCAGTTCGATCGCGGATATCTCTCTCCTTATTTCGTAACCGATCCGGACACGATGGAAGCAGTACTTGAGAACCCGTACATCCTGATCCATGACAAGAAGATCGGTTCGATGAAGGATCTTCTTCCGATTCTTGAAAAGTCAGCACAGTCGGGGCGCGCACTCTTGATCATCGCAGAAGATCTGGAAGGCGAAGCACTCGCAACGCTCGTGGTCAACAAGCTTCGTGGCACACTGAAGATCGCAGCTGTGAAGGCTCCGGGCTTTGGCGATCGTCGCAAGGCAATGCTCGAAGATATCGCAGTGCTGACAGCCGGCACCGTGATCTCAGAAGAGAAGGGCTTCAAGCTTGAGAACGCAACACTTGCGTATCTTGGAACTGCGAGCCGAATCACGATCGACAAAGACAACACAACGATCATCGAAGGTGCAGGCAAGCCGGAAGATATCAAGCGCCGCGTGAACGAAATCCGTTCACAGGCCGACAAGACGACTTCCGATTACGATCGTGAGAAGTTGCAAGAGCGTCTCGCAAAGCTTTCGGGTGGCGTTGCCGTCATCAAGATCGGTGCATCGACGGAGATCGAGATGAAGGAAAAGAAGGCACGTGTTGAGGATGCGCTTCATGCAACTCGCGCTGCAGTCGAAGAAGGTATCGTACCAGGCGGCGGCGTTGCGCTTATTCGCGCACTCAGCTCACTGAACAACGGCGTCTATTCGAATGAGAAGAACTTGGATATCAAGACGGGTATCGATATCATTCGTCGCGCACTCGAAGAGCCACTTCGTCAGATCGTCAACAACGCAGGCCTCGAAGGTTCGGTCGTTGTCAATCAAGTGAAGACGGGCACAGGCGACTATGGCTTCAACGCAGCAACCGAGGTTTATGAGAATCTCTTTGCCGCTGGTGTCATCGATCCGACAAAGGTAACGCGCTCTGCATTGCAGAATGCAGCCAGCGTCGCATCACTCCTCTTGACGACCGAAGCAGTCGTCGTAGAGAAGAAGGAGCCTGCACCTCCAATGCCACCAATGGGCGGTGGCGGCGGTGGAATGGGTGATATGTATTGATCCTAACCGATCAAGAATCGTACAAGGGCGGCCGAATGGTCGCCCTTTTTTTTGGTCGAACTCGAATTGGAACGGATTAGTCGGCTCAGGAGCTTTTCAATCCGGACTTACGCTAAATTCATGCACGGTGGATTTGGTATGCGATAGGAGCCTGCGGGCATTTTTGCGGGAGCGATCCCTCACTCCGATCGTGGTGTGGAGTGTGCGTCCGAGGCCAATCGCAACATCCAGCGAGCTCATGGCTTCTCCAACCAGGCAGAAACGTTCTATAGAAACAACAGATAAAATACTCAATTCATATGAACGAAATAATTTGTCCCAATTGTAAAAAGGCTTTTAAAGTTGATGAGGCTGGTTATGCGGATATTGTTAAGCAGGTTCGAGATCATCAATATGAAGAAGAATTGCAAACGCGGCTGGACCTTGCAGAAAAAGAAAAAGAGAATGCCGTAAAGCTTGCCGAAGCTAAGCTTACACAGTTATTACAGCAAGGTCTTACGAGCAAAGATACAGAAATAGCCCAGCTAAAAGCAAAGAGTGAACTTGAACTCGCTCAAAAGTTAGCCAAGAAAGACTCTGATATTGCGGAGTTGAGATCTAAAATTGATAAAGCCGAAATTGATAAGGCACTCACAGTCACAGAAGCGGTAAACAAAATCGAAAAGGAACGTGATGTGTTAGCCAACGATCTAAAAAACAAAGAAACAGAAAAACAATTACTCACAAACTCCCTAAACGACAAATTCACTGCCGAACTCAAAACGAAGGACGATATCATTAAGATGAAAGATGAAGAAATCGCTCTGCGCAAAGACATGAAGCTCAAACTTTCAACCAAAATGATTGGCGAAACACTTGAGCAACACTGTGAGACTGAATTTAACAAGCTCCGGGCAACGGCCTTTCCGCGTGCCTATTTTGAAAAAGACAATGACTCAAAGTCTGGAAGCAAGGGTGATTATATCTACAAGGAAATCGATGAGACAGGTAGTGAAAGCATTTCGATCATGTTCGAAATGAAGAATGAGGGTGATGGGACTGTTGCAAAAAAAGGAATGAAGAGTTTTTGAAAGAATTGGACAAAGACCGAAACGAAAAAAAATGTGAGTATGCAGTTCTTGTTTCACTGCTAGAAGCAGAAAGCGAGCTCTATAATACGGGCATAGTTGATGTTTCTCACAAATACAGTAAAATGTATGTTGTTCGCCCTCAATTCTTTATTCCGATTATCACTCTGCTTCGGAATGCGGCGATGAAGTCCATGCAATATAAAGCGGAGTTAACTTTGATAAAAAGTCAAAATATTGATATAACCAATTTTGAAGATAAAGTAAACAGCTTCAAAGAGGGATTCGCAAAAAACTATGACTTAGCTAGTAGACAGTTCAAAACGGCAATTGAGGAAATAGATAAATCTATTGATCATCTCCAAAGAACAAAAGACGCATTATTGTCTTCCGTAAACAACCTACGTTTGGCAAATAACAAAGCGGACGATCTAACAATCAAGAAATTAACTCACGGCAATCCTACAATGACGGCAAAGTTTGAAGAACTCTGATTGCCATTTAGTGGCCATTGTAAAAATTCAGTAGCATCCCATAGCCAACAATACAAAATAGAACTGTATGAGAAACATAATTTCATTTGTGCATATATCGCTTGACGGTTTTGTCGCAGGACCAAACGGAGAGATGAACTGGATTAAAGTTGATGAAGAAATTTTTGATCATGTCGGTACACGGATAGGCGCAACCGACACTGCATTGTATGGACGGGCAACGTATGATATGATGGAGGGTTACTGGCCAACTGCTGGAAAAGAGCCGGATGCGAGCAAGCACGACATTGATCATTCAAAGTGGTATAGCAAAGCGCACAAGATTGTTTTATCCAAAACAATGAAAGACGCGGATTTGCCGAACACAACAATTATTAGCGATAATCTTTCGGATAGACTAAATGAAATAAAACAACAGGCCGGTAGCGAGATCCTGCTTTTTGGCAGCCCTACAGCCACACATGCCCTTATGCAACAAAACTTAATCGACGGCTATTGGCTATTTGTTAATCCAATTATTCTTGGACAAGGCATTCCATTGTTTGTGGACATCAAAGACAAAACAAAACTAAATCTAATAACTACTCGGCAATTTACTTGCGGAGTAACCGAATTGAATTACATAGTGGACAGAAAATAATCCTGACGCGTCGGTAAATATTGGATGTGACGACATCAAAAGTGAAAATGGGAAATAAGATTCAAGACAAAGTAATAAAACCTGATTCGCCAATTCTGTCATTCACTACTACAAATGAACTGGATGCTTGGTTTGCAAAACATCATGCGGTATCAACAGGCATTTGGACGCGACTTTTCAAAATAAAATCTGGCGTTGCAACTATCACCTATGCGGATGCACTTGATGTGGCGTTATGTTATGGCTGGATTGATGGGCAAAAAAAAACTTACGACGCGGAATCGTGGCTTCAGAGATTCACCCCCCGAAGACCCAAAAGTATTTGGTCCAAACGAAATAGAGAGCATATAGCACGTCTTGAGAAATTGGGGCTAATGAAAGCAGCAGGAATTAAACAAGTAGAGGAAGCCAAAGCGGACGGCCGGTGGGAACAAGCGTATGATTCGGCAAGCAATATGGTTGTGCCTGCCGACTTCTTAACAGAGTTAGCTAAGCATAAAAAGGCTGAAGCTTTTTTCAAAACACTCAACAAGACAAATACCTACTCCATCGTCTGGCGACTGCAAACCGCAAAAAAACCTGAAACACGAGAGAAGAGGATGCAAGCAATTCTTGAGATGCTAAAAAAGGGAGAAAAATTTCATTCGTAACAACGCAGTTCAAAGTCTAATCAGAATATCAATGAGTAGATCTTATATTGTATACTAACGTACAAGAACAAATCGAAGAGTATATTACAGCCAACCTGAGCCAAAGCGCAGCAACATGGAAGCGCTGCACCGGATCGATATGGCGCTGAGATCCAAAACAAGTGATCGAATCAGATGACCCAGACAGTAGACCTCACACTCGACGAAATTCGCGCATACATAGAGAGTGTGCGGTGGCAAACATCGAAGGACGGCTCCCATTCTTACATGTTGATGAAATGGAAACCCGAATCAATCGCGATGTTTTATGCGTTCGTTGAATTCATTCGGAGGAATGGTTACATCCAAATCCATGAGGGCATTCCGTATATATGCTTTGATGTTGGCGACATGCGATACTGGTCCATGGGTGCACCATTGTACGAGACCATTTAAATAAATAGAGCCGATCGTACGGAGTGAGTCAAAAGTTGAAGCTATCGTGCGATCACGAACCAAACGCTGCGTACATACAACTATCCGACATTCTGCCGAGAGGGTTATTAGCAGTTGAGGATAAGTTTGAGCGGAATGGGTGAAATGTATTGATCTCCACTGATCAAGCATTTCAAGAGGGCAGCCCATCGGCCGCCTTTTTTTGTATGGTAGCGAATGCTGGGTGGTTTCTTGCCTTGTGATGCTACCTCAAATTTCCCTCTAAAAATTTGCCCTATTTATTGGCGAAAATAATAGTATTATTGCCATATTTTTGAAAGACCTGTGATTTGTGGATTTGAATCCCTAAAGGCTATGTTTTTCGTGGATTAGAATCCTGTAAAAGTATACTATTTAGGGAATGGAATCCTATAATCATAGGATATTTTGGGAAAATGAGATCAAAAAAGGAGAGGAGGTAGAGCAGATGGGAATAGATAGACAACTGACGACGGCGATCAAGCAGCGAATGTTTAAGGGTAAGGCGATCATCATACTTGGTCCCAGACAATCAGGGAAGACAACTCTGAGCGAGAATTTGCTGGAGGGCCGAGAGGCTGAGACGCTCTATCTCAATGGTGACGAAGCGGATGTGCGCGCCGATCTTGCGAACGCGACATCTGCAAAGCTTCGCACGCTGATCGGAACAAAGAAGATTCTCTTTATTGATGAGGCGCAGCGTGTGCCGGATGTTGGTATAGCGATGAAGCTTGTTACGGATCAGATCAAGAATGTGCAGGTGATCGCAACAGGATCTTCCGCGCTTGAGATCGCGGCAAAAACAAGTGAGTCGTTGACGGGCCGAAAGTATGAGTACTTTCTTTATCCACTCAGCTTCGCCGAGATGGTACAGCATCACGGACTGCTTGAGGAGAAACGGCTTTTGGATAGACGATTGATCTATGGATATTATCCAGAGATAGTGACAACACCAGGCGAGGAGCCGGGGCTGTTGAAATTGCTAACCAATAGCTATCTCTATAAGGATCTGCTCATGCTCAATGGAATTCATAAGCCGGTGTTGCTTGAGCACATTCTGCAGGCACTTGCACAACTGGTCGGCTCGGAGGTTTCGTTTTCGGAGCTCGCGGGCAAGTTGCAAGCCGATCGGAAGACGATAGAGCGATATATAGAGCTGTTAGAGAAAGCGTTTGTCGTATTTCAGGTGCACACACTCAGCAGAAATCCTCGGAATGAGATCCTGAAGGGTCGCAAGGTTTACTTTTACGACAATGGAGTTCGGAATGCGATTATCAACACGTTCAATCCTCCACATAGTAGAGTAGATATGGGATCGCTTTGGGAGAATTTCCTAATGAGCGAGCGAAAAAAATATCTTGCGTTCAACGGAATTCATGCCTCAATGTATTTCTGGCGTTCGACACAACAGCAAGAGTTGGATTACATCGAGACGAGAGGTGAGGGAGAGCTCTTTGCATTTGAGTTCAAGTGGAGCAAACAAGCGAAAGCCAAATTCCCGAAAACCTTTCTCGAGAGATATACGCCCACGGAGTCACGAGTGGTGACACCCGCAAATTACGACGAGTTCTTAAGCACACCAACGGCTTGAGAGCTCGTTGTTGTTTAAATAGCCCCTCAGCGGTGGATTCCTCACAAAAGCACTTCCATTCTCCCAAGGCCTGCGAAGCAATTTCTTCCTTTATGTACTACGATACCTCCCGTTTGCATCGATCGTTATTGCCAGCTTGCCAGGAGGCAATGAATTAGGTAGTATACTTGTAAGACTTTTACGAAGGCATAAGGTGCTGTGCTGGGCTTCTTGAATCTGGGTGTTGCCGGTTTTCGAGAGCTTCCGCACGATTGGGCTACTTCCATCTTTTGTGCAACTTCGATTTCCCTTCCTCACATGAAGCGAATTTTTCTGATTCTTTTGGCCGTCGCCTGTTATGCGTCACGGTGCGAGGCGCAGGCGGTGCTAACTCCGTCGGACTCTACGCAACCACGAAATACTATGGACTCGATACGAGTGCAAAAATCGGATTCGAGTGTTGTCGGGTTAGTAATAGACTCGACGAACCGAAAGGCCGACAGTGT
>JBDTCS010000260.1:0-10946 GCA_039923455.1 Kapaibacterium sp. (SeqCode)
ATGCAAACAAAATCTTGATCTTAGATATCTCTGATTCATCGCCTATCGTGCATTGATCTGCCTCGGAAAACCACTCTAGCAATTTATTTTGGATGTATTTTCCAGTAAGGCTGGGACAATCGGAAGGTCGAATAACTGTAGGTACCCAAACTGACGACATGCGCGCCTGGAGCAAACTTGCAAGGCTTGCCATGTTAACTATGGAAAATGAATGCCCTGCATCCTCCGAGAGAGCTTGCAAAAGCTTCCCCAGTCCCTGTTGCGAATTCGGGGGGGGGCATCTTCAATTAATAATACTAAAGATTTCATGACTATTCAGCGAAAGCGACCGCGAGACTGTTGAAAGCTACCTACAGAGTGTCGGCGATCGGATAACGGATTACACCTCTTTAATAGTAAATATAAAAAGGTATGATAAACGAAAGGTCCCACTGGGTTGGATATCACCCTATAGAACTCGTTTCCCGCTCGGGTAGATTAAGGCATCAGTGCCAACTTTTTACTTAACGTACTATTGCCTCAATACCAAGTTCTTTCGCGTGCTGAACTCCATCTTCAGTGCTCTGAACAGCACTGGGGAATGCAGTTGCCCTACTCTACACAACTCTTCGTAACTCCCATTCATCACGCATCACGCCAGCAATTAAGTCTGCATTCTGGTGGATTCTAAAGAGGAGAAACCCCAAGCCTGTTAGGAGTCTGATGGAAGCCGCATTGTCTGGATCAACCGTAGCGCGTAATCCACGAGGACCGAATGTATCATGAAGATTAGCTATCATTGCGGACGTCGCTTCTTTCGCGAATCCGTTACGCCAATATTCCGGAAAGATTAGAAACGCGATCGTGATAAATCCTGCTTCTGGAATCGTAGCTTGCACATAGCCCAAATACGTCGAAGTATTTCGTAGCTTTATTGCCCAGTTCTGCCACAACTCGTGACCATCCGGAGATACTCCACGCGATAGCATTTCAAAACGCGAGGAAAGAGAATCCAAATCAACAGGAGCCCTATCGGAAATAAACCGATATAAGTCGGGACTTTGTAAAGACGAAAAGAATTTAGGAGAATGATCTTTCGAGAGCTGCTCCAATTCAAGACGTTCAGTGAATAGGTTCATGACTAAAGTTCTCAATCGTGTATTTGGGACTTAGAGGTATCGAACTTTTCAATTGCGTTTGCCCGATAAACGTTCTTGAATTTTAGTGCATAAATTCAGTATCAACAGCCATCTTAACCAAAATGCAAACGCTACCGAGAGGTTGAGGAGCATTATATTTGTCCCAGCATTGGATGTAGACATTGGACAGAAATCTTGGATCTGGAAATAGAACTCTTGCTATACCCAAGAATTCCTTCGTTTTAGCATGCTACGCGTTGTTCCTTATGAACCCTTGGAGTCTAACCGTGATCCATCCTTTGTAAAAGTCCGTATTTTTGAACTTCGATACGGCATTTTCATTCGATACTCATGAGCAGCTTCAACGCTTACCATATTCTTGGCCTAACAACCGACGCAAACGAGGCGGAAATCGGCCGACGCAGAAAAGAACTTTTGCGACTGACGGCCTTGGGCTCAACCCCGACGTATCCGATTGATTCTTTGGTTTCCGAGAAGCCTGAACGAACAAAGCAAACAATTGACGAAGCGTACCAACGTCTTGAAGATTCTCAAAAGCGGATAAAGGAAAAACTCTATTGGGTTTCAGAAGCTGTAATCAATGTCATCGGACCATCTAGCACCTCTACGCCTGATCCCACCACTGCCGTATTCCGCAAACTGTCCATTCAATCCGACGCTCATGAACATGATCTCTTTGTGCTGGGTACCCTAATCTTGCAAAATGGAGAACTCAAGAACCGCGACCTTTTTATCTATTGCAATTCAGCAAGCTCCATGCTTGGGGAGTTTGGGTCCGACTATTTCGATCTGCTTTATGACGAATCACAAGCCGAGCGAGGGATAACGGAGGAATACATCGAAAACTTGCGCGAAGCGGCTCATGAAAAAGTCCAAGTGCAGTTTCAAGCTGAAGTTGTGAAATGCATCAAGCAAAATAAAGTGGGCTCAGCTAAGAGTTTCTTGGAGATTATTGGACAGTCAACATTTGGAGCGACCTTTAATGAAGAACTTATCGATAAAATTTCCGATAGGATTCGCAGCGAACTAAACCAGGGCTTACAAGTCGTCGCGGAACAAATCAGAAGCGTCGATTCGAAGACGAGTAGAATAGAAATTTTAGTGATTGCTGAAGAAGCTCAGCAGAACCTTGAAGTGCTAAAACCACTTCTCCTTCAAGATATTGCTCCTTGTGGACTTGCGCTACTACGATCATCTACAATTCAATTTAACAACCTTGCTTTTGTCTTTGCTCATGCTTTGAACGATTCCCAAAGAGCTATCCAGCAAATGGACAATGCTGCTTTGTTTTGGTCGAGTTTGGAAGCTGAAGATAAGCTGATCCAACAGCAGAACAGACAGGGATTTGTTGAGAGGCAAAACGCAACACAAAGGCCGCCGACACCACAACGGCCGCCCGAGGCGCTGAAGCCACCTCTGGCCCAGAAGCGACCTGAGTCACAACGGCCGCCGGAACAAGAAACACCACCGCCACGAAAAAGCCACCTGCCACCCCCTTCTGTCCCGAAGAGTGCACGCCTGGAACAGAGTAAGTTGAGATCTAGGATTTTCTGGGCTGTTATTGGAATAACCATGATAGTCCTTCTTGTGACAATACCAAAACATAACGAGCCATCAACAACATCGCCAAGTTCTACAAACTCATATTCAACTCAGAATTCGATGAATGCGCCAGAAATAGCCCCCCCGCCTGCACCTTCAGACAACCGGCATTCCTCCGAGCTCACAGCAACTCTTCCTAGTGCTGAGCGAGACAAGCTTGGTACACAGATTGAACGTGATAAAACTCATTTTCGCGAGGTACTGAACACACTCGCTTCACTCGATGCGTTAATTACAATAGATTCTCTACCCGTTGCTTTGGATGGTGACTCCTCAGCTATTTCCGAGTATAATGCACACGTGAAACAGCATAATGAGCTTATTAGGAAATTAATTAGACTTCGTAGTATTCGTGACAGCCTGGGTACACATATTAATTCAAGTGTAGAATCATATAATAACATGAAATGAAGGACAATTTGCAAGCCCTCATCCAAATTGCATTGGAATTATGGAGATTCAAAAAGAGGCTTTCCAAGGAAGAGATCTCCACGAATTGCCGGAAGCTGCTTGACACCTCATTCGAAAGGCTTGAGAACGTTCTGAAAGAGGCGAAGATTGATGTAGTTGATAATGTAGGCAAACCCTATAATGACGGGATGGAGGAAGAAGTAATTTATTCCGAGCATTTGGAGGGTCTGCCCGATGGTACACGAATTGTTTCCGAGACGATAAAGCCTTCGATTAGTCGGGATGGGAAGCTCGTCGTATCCGGTCAGATCATTGTAGGCAAGAATAATTCAATGCAAACAGAAAGAGGAGAAAACGATGTCAAATAGGACTTTTGATTTTGGAATAGACTTAGGTACAACGAACTCTGCTATTGCCATCGTGGAGAATAGTGTAACGCGTATATTCAAGAATACGGAGCGACAAACAGACACTACTCCATCGTGTGTGAAACTCGACCCCAAACTAGGAGTCATTGTTGGTCACAAAGCGTATCAAAATAGATGGGATACTGCTAATGTAAGATCTAACTTCAAGAGACTGATGGGTTCTGGTCAAAAGCTGACTTTCAGCAACGCCAAGAAAGCGCTAACTCCAGAAGAGCTTTCAGCAGAAGTATTGAAGAGCCTAAAATTGGATGTTCAAAAGGTTATGCCTAATCGCGAGCTAACATCTGCCGTAATCTGTATCCCTGCCGCGTTCCAAACCACTCAATGCAATGCAACAATGGAAGCCGCAAGATTGGCGGGCATTGTCAATTGCTCCTTATTGCAAGAGCCTATTGCTGCAGTACTTTCCTATGCCTCCGAATCCGGAGATAGAATTAATGGATATTGGCTTGTTTACGATTTCGGGGGTGGGACTTTTGATGCAGCCCTTGTTCATGCAAAAGAGGGCAAGCTTACAGTAATTGAACATGGAGGAGATAACTTCCTTGGTGGTTCTGATTTTGACAATTATATCGTTGATCAATTTATTATCCCTGCCGTGCAAGCTGTATTTCGATTACCGTCACCAGAGTCAGATCGATATGGAAAACTTCGTGCAATATTGAAGTTGGAAGCTGAACAAGCTAAAATTGAATTGTCCGGCAGAGAGGAAACGACGATTGATATTGGTTCGGCAAGATCGCTCGGTGATGATGAGACGGGACAAACAATTGAACTCAGTCTGACTTTCACCAGAAAGGATTTAGCAAAGCTCATTTCTCCTTCGGTAAGAAGGTCGATAGAACTCTGTGAGGCGACTCTTGAACGGGCAAACCTGAAGGCGAGTGATTTAGACAAAATCATATTGGTTGGAGGTGCTACCTATATACCGTTCATCAGGGAAGAATTGAGGAAAACATTCGGCGATATTGTGGATTCATCGAATGATCCAATGATGGCAGTAGCAAAAGGAGCTGCTCTTTGGGCCTCAACGCTGGAATCGACTGATGAGGTTGAATTGAAAGACAAATCCATCCTGCCGTTGAAGATTGTTCAGGAGCACATGACAAACGACATTGAAGAGGTTGTCGCCGTTAAGATTCCGCAGGAAAGTCCAAAGGGTCTAGAAATCCAATTGCAACGAGTCGATGGAAGTTTTAGAACCGGTCGAATCGGTTTTAGTGAAGCGAATGTCGCTACCATTACTGTCTCATTAATGGAGCGAAAGATAAACGTGTTCACCATCAGCATTTTTGATAGAAATGGTAATCTCATTGCTTCTGAACCGAATTCATTCACAATTTATCAAGGTATTTCAGTTTCCAGTCCTCCATTATCTCATTCAATCGGAGTCGAAGTTTTGACAGATGTGCTGCACAAACAAGGAAGATATGACACAATTCTTCAGAAAGGAGTCTCGCTACCCGCTAAAGCCACCAAAACTTACTATTCTAATCGGTTGGTATCTAAGAACAGCGACGAGGAAGCCGTCCGTATCATTGTCTATGAAGGAGAATATGAAGATGTGGATCGCGATCAATGGATCGGAAGGATAAAGATCGATGGAAAGAAAATTAAGAGAGATCTTCCTATCAATTCTGAGATTGAGGTAACGATTGATGTGGATGAATCTCGGATTTTAAGGGCTTCCGCTTACATCCCCTTCTTAGACCAATCCATTGACAGAATTTTCGATAAATTATCAAACCGTACTTTTGAATTTGATGATTTAGAAAGCCGCCTTGAAGAATCAAAGGGAAGAATAAGCAAAATCATTGATGAGCCAATGGTTGTTGATGATGAAAGGATACAATTGGAGATTCGCAAGTTGGAGGATTCGAATGACATAGAAGAGATTGAAGCTCTGACGACGCTTGCAAAGGCCGGGGATGAGGATGCTGGAGAAAAGCTCTCAAGACGCACGCAGGAGCTTCAAGCCCGTTTAGACCGGATTGAACAATCGCAAAGAATACCAAAATTAAGGAGAGAATTAGCAGATAGAATGGTCTTTCTGACTGATTTTGTAGAGCGGGTAGGAAATGAGAGTGATAAATTGGAATTGCAAAAGCTGCAACGAGCTACTGTAAGACAGTTAAACAAGAACAACCTGAAGCAGAAGGAGGTGGATTCGTTGCTAGATTCGATCAGAGCGCTCTATCTACAAATTGCGCGGCGTCAGGATGAGTTTTATGAAGGTCAATTTGATTGGTATGTTCAGAATTATAACACGAATAAAATTAGGTTCAACGACGAAAGCCACGCTGACAAGCTGCTCCGGGAGGGCTTTGAGGCCAAAAAGGAGCGAAATATTAAAGCGTTTAAAGAGATAACTGATAATTTATATGAACTGCTTTCAAGGGAAGACCAAGAAGCCAGCCAATCAGGAATAAAGTTGTCGAAGTAGGATTCTCAATTACTATACAGTGTAAAATGTCAGTGGGGTGAGCCCAACTTTTTGGCTGAGTGGTTGATACGGATAAATTCAGTTCAATAAGTTGAAGTAGTTTGCCTTGCGCTTTACTTTAGTTGTCGATCATACCGCGCCCGCTTCCATTCTTGCTATGAATGGAAGCGGGCGGCAGAGCTATCAATAAATTGTGGACCTAATTCTTTTCCTTCTTAAGAGAAAATCCCATACCCAATCCTACAATAAATATCACGAGCACCACGGATCCGATTGCAAAGATCGTATCGCCCGGTATGCGGAGCCAGCGCAGTGTGTTCATGAGATCCGTCTGTAGGAACTCTGAACTTCTTGCGTACCAATAGCCGTACTCGACGGATGCCCACGTTTGGCGCAAACCAACCGGCAGCAGCGAAAACACGATCATGACAAAGAGACCGATATTGATAGCCCAGAAAGAGAACTTCACCGGGCCTTCCTTCCATTTGTGTTCGGGTCGCAATGCACGAAGACAAAAGAGCATCAATCCGATTCCGAGCATTCCATAGACTCCGAACAGTGCTGCGTGCGCATGGACCGGTGTCGTGTTCAATCCTTGCATGTAATACAGCGCGATCGGCGGGTTGATCATGAATCCGAATATTCCTGCTCCGACCATGTTCCAGAATGCAACCGCTACAAAATAATAGATCGGCCATTTGTAATTTTGCACCCATACCGACGCCTTCGTGAGTCGAAGATTTTCCCATGCTTCGAATGCTACAAAGCTAAGCGGAACAACTTCTAATGCACTGAAGACAGAACCGAAAGCAAGCACGAGCGTCGGTGTGCCGCTGAAATATAAATGATGCAGCGTTCCGATTATTCCTCCGGCTAAGAATATTGCAGATGAAAGTAGTGAAGCTCTTCCTGCTGTTTTCAGGCTGATCAATTTCAGCCGTGCAAAGAGGAAGGCGATCACGACCGTCGCAAACACTTCAAAGAATCCTTCGACCCAAAGATGCACCACCCACCAACGCCAGTATTCCGCAATTGCAAGATTCGTATGCTTCCCCACTCCGAACGCTGCGCTATAAAATCCAGCAATCGCTATTGCGGAAATAAGGAACAGAGTGAGAATCGTACGCTGCTCATCTTTCCGTTTGAGTGCCGGCATAATCGCACGCGCAACCAGATAGAGCCAAAGCAACAGCCCCACGAACAGTGCGATCTGGAATATCTTGCCAAGATCGATGTATTCATATCCGCTATGACCGAATAGGAACGACATGTTGTCCGGAAGCAGCTGCATGATGCTCATCCATTCGCCGGCCATCGAACCAAGCACTACAACAAGAAGCGCGCCGAATAGCACGTTCACTCCGAGCCGCTGACCTTTCGGTTCAAAGCCTCCGACAGCCGGAGCAATATAGAGTCCTGCTGCGAGCCAGGCGGTCGCGATCCAGAAAATTCCTAACTGTGTATGCCACGTTCGCGAAACAGAATACGGCAGTATCTTCGCAAGTGGTATGCCGTAGAACGCATTTCCTTCGACGCCATAATGCGCCGTGATGACTCCCATTATGATCTGCAGAAGGATCAATCCCGATACCACCCAAAAATATTTTACGATCGCGCGCTGTGACGGTGTCGGCTGGTGGCCAAGCAACGGATCGTTTGCAGGTACCTCTCCGTAACTATGCTCACGTTTTTGCATAGCATAATACCAAGACATGCCACCAATTCCGCCGAGCAGAAAAATAATGCTCACGCCGGTCCAGACGATCGAGTCGCTTGTCGGTTTATTCGCAACGAGTTCTTCATGCGGCCAATTACTCGTATAGCTAACTACATCATTGGGCCGGTTTGTCGAAGCGGCCCATGAACTCCAAAAGAAAAAGGAGGCTAATTGACGAAGCTTTGTCTCGTCCGTCAGTGCTCCTTTTGGTATTGCGTATGCATCGCGTCCGTTGCGAAATATTTCCGAATAATAAGCGATATTTGCGGCGATGGCTCGTGCACGAACCGGTGGGACAGTGATGGTCTGCGCGTTTGCATCAAACGTATTTGTCCGCATGATAGCTTGCAGATGTTTTTCCAGCAGCGCCTTTTCACCTTCGGCAACATCCGCAAATTTCTTTGCATACCTTTCCGTACTTAATTCATCGAGAATGAAAACGGCCTCGCGATGCAACCAGTCAGCCGACCAATCAGGCGCAACATAACTACCGTGCCCCCAAATGGAGCCGACTTCCATTCCGCCGATGGATTGCCAAACATTTTGTCCGGCAGCGATATCATTTTCGGGAATGACGATCTGACCGTCCGTGCTTAGCACCTTCGCCGGAACTGGCGGAGCTTCCTGATATATTCTCGATCCAACCCAAAGAAGCACGGCGAAAGAGAGAACAATAACCGCCGCAAAAGACAACCATAATCGTTTCATATTTTGTTGATATTACTAACTAATTAAGCAACGCGCTTACGGAGAAATGAAAACCCCGTGATCTCAGAAGCACTGTGCCGGTAAAGGTAGCAAATACCATTCCATAGAGAATACTAACAGATTATCACGGATAATTTCATTGGAATCAGCAGCTGGGCCAAACTTTGCGAGGTAATCCGTCACCTGGGTTAGCGGTAACGGGCTTCGACCTGGGTGATCGAAAAAAAGCTTTTTAACTGCGACCGTAAAGTTTCCTAACGATCCTGAGCAATTTAGGCGTAGCAGGAGAGCCAAGAAATACGATTGGTATTACTTGCGCAGAAGGCAATAGGATACGTTTATATACTGACTATCGCTCTTAATCAGTATCTATTTTTCTCGTAAAGAGCAGTTCTTTGATCGAACGGGTTGGGTTCTCCTTCGTAAGTTCGGCGAGTCTACCCTTGTGTGCTGCGAGGATATCGCTTCGCGTGATAATCCCAAGAAGTTGGCCACTCGATCGTGAGAGTACCGGCAATCTCCCGACATCATGATTCACCATGTGATCCGCCGCTTGACGCAAGGTGCTGTCATCATAGACGCATGTTGGAGGACGCTTGATAAGTTCAGAAACAGTTGTCTCTGGAGGAAAATCATTGTTAAGAAAATCTCTACGCGTAACAACTCCGCGGATATTTCCTGCTTCATCCACAACAGGATACCCTTGATGCGTCGAACCAATTGCCTTAGCATTGACCCACTCGCGCAAATCTTGCACCGTCTGGCTTTCGAGAAATATGACAGGAGATTTAGTTGTGGCATCGCGGACGAACACCTGTTCAAGATAATCGGCTGAATAGTCGGATGGAACAAGTACACCACGACGAACGATCTTTTCCGTCATGATCGTATTCTTCATAAAGAGGCTCGAGACAAGATACGCAGCAGAACATCCTCCGAGCAGTGGCAATAGTCCGAGCGGCTGAAGCGTCGTTTCAAATGCCATGACCACCGAGGTGAGCAGCGCTCGTGTAGCGCCTGCAAATAGCGCAGCCATGCCTACGAGCGCAGCGATGCGTAAGTCAATACCGGACGCAGGAAATAACCACAGTGCCGCCGCACCAAAGACTGTCCCCAACCCGGCTCCGATCGTGAAGAGCGGTGCCATCGTACCACCCGATGTTCCGCTGCCGAGTGAGATGGCCCACGAGACAAACTTTACAACGCAAAGAATCAGTGCGAATTGAATGGAAAGATTGTGCGACAGCAAATCGCTGATATTATTGTAACCGACACCCAATGTTCGTGGTACAAAATACCCGCAAACACCAACGGCAATTGCACCGATCGCAGGCCACCACATCCAATGGATCGGCATTTCCTCGAATAGATCTTCGACCTTATAAATCGCTTTTGTAACGAAGATCGAAAATACGCCGACGATGGCACCGATAGCAATATAAAGCGACAATGCCGAACCCGACGGCTGAACGAGATTCGTCATCGCAAATACCGGGGCCGAGCCTTCGAATACCATTCGCACTCCGGCGGCCGTCGAAGCGGCTAACGCAATCGGAATAATTGATCGGGCTTTGAATTCAAAAAGCAATAGCTCTATCGAAAGCAGAACGGCTGAGACGGGTGTACCAAAAATTGCTGCCATTCCTGCTGCCGCTCCAGCGGTGAGCAATATTTTCCGCTCTGCCGATGTAACCGGAAAAACTTGTCCGATAAATGAGCCGAGCGCACCACCGGTAGCAATGATAGGACCCTCTGCTCCAAACGGGCCTCCGGTGCCGATCGCGATTGCTGACGAGATCGGCTTGAGGAACGTTATCAGTGGCGGAATTTTGCTTTCATTCGAAAGCACTTGCTCCATCGCCTCCGGTATTCCATGACCGCGAATTCCCTTTGAACCATATCGCGCCATTAAGCCCACGATGAGTCCGCCGATTACGGGAATAATTACTACGATAAGTCCCAGCGAATTCTGTGCGGGTGAATTCAGATCAAACGTAAATTTTCCGAAGAACGAAATGTTCGTGACCAGAGCGATCAACCTTGTCAGAGCTTGCGCAACAAAAACTGCCGCGACAGCCAACACCATCGAAGCTAGCGAAATAACGATGACGCGTTTATCGATCCGCGCTTTTTCGTGCGGGAAATGTGTCGCGTCGAGCAAGGGACTCAATCCCGGAGAGACAGGCAAGCCTTCAGTCGTGGATGTAAATCGGGGCTCAGGTCGGGGATCCTCCAAATTATTTTTCCTCCATAAATAAATTGTACCCTCAGCAAATATCCTTTGCTTTTTGGGATTCAGTGTGGTGAACACGTCAATGCACTTGTCCGATACGACAAGCCACTTGACACTCTGTTAGTTTTACGTGGTGAAAGTGTTGATTGCCGCTTAACGGCGTTGGCAATCAATCGCTGATGAAGCCCCTTGTTTTGAGGGGTAACGATTCATTTTACTAAGAGATATGGTATTCCAGATGACGGAAATAGTATTACGTCAAAAC
>JBDTCS010000261.1:0-5787 GCA_039923455.1 Kapaibacterium sp. (SeqCode)
TACTGCGCAAGCCTATCTATGTTGTTGCCGGAGGCTTCGATGTTTGGTATCTACCGGAGCTCAAGATCGGCGCACGGAACAAGCCAATTAGATGGTTTCTCGTCAAGAACACATTCAAGTTTGCGACACATATTTTCCCAGTAAGCGAGCACGCTCAAAATATGCTCTTCGAGGGAGTGCCCGGGCATGCGCCGAGTACCGTAATCTATAATACAGTTGATACCAATTACTTCACATGGCACGGTCAACAAAAGAAGGCAATTGCGCTTACTGTCACACAGGTTGACACTCGTCCCGAGTATATCCGTAAAGGTATCGATCTCTTTATCGCAGCTGCTGCAAGGTTGCAATCTACAACTTTCCAGATTGTCGGCATTCGTGGCTTCGCGGAAATACAGGCCCGTGAAGATAGTAAGCATTGCACAAACGTTGAGATCATCCCCGCACCAATTGCTTCGGAAGATTTGAAGAAATGTTATGAAGAGGCCAGCGTCTATTGCCAGCTTTCTATCGATGAAACATTTGGCGTTGCCGTCGTAGAGGGAATGAGTGCCGGGTGTATTCCGGTAGTCTCACAATCACCCGCTTTGAATGAGGTTGTTGGAGGTGAAGGCCACATTGTTGAACGTGAGTCTCTCGATAATATAGTAACTGCGATCTCGCAATCACTCAACGCCGAAGCCGCTGAAA
This sequence comes from Kapaibacterium sp. (SeqCode), assembly GCA_039923455.1. Lineage (GTDB taxonomy): Bacteria > Bacteroidota > Ignavibacteria > Palsa-1295 > Palsa-1295 > JBDTCS01. The sequence continues at coordinate 691 of JBDTCS010000261.1, forward strand.
GAGCACACTGTCAAGAGCGGGCAAAGCTTTTTGATTTTGAAGCTCGAGCGAAGGTGCTGCTTTCTTTTGTCCGCTAAATTATTGATGTTGTTGCCCCCACTTATCCAATCGTAGTTTTAGGAGTGAATGCAAAGATGACGAGGTCTGCGGCCAACACAGAAGCTATATTATCGGATAGCTACAAGAATTTGTATACGATTGCGATTCACGTACCATTTAAGCGTGCGTTCGAAACACATCCTCTCATTAATTAAGTGAAATTCTCCGCACACTTGACGAAGGGTTCTTGGGCGATGGCGGCGCGGGGGTTACCAGCGGTGTATGCGGTCGTCAATGTGTTATTGATGAAGGCGCTCTCGACCGAGCAATTTGGGACGCTCTATCTTTTTCAAACTATCAACACGATAATCTTTACCTTCAGCGATAATTTCGCTTTTCAGGCGATCGTGAAGTTTGGTGTTGAGCCGGAGATGCATTTGCAAGAATTGCTCTCGACTACTTCCGCGCTTTTTCTTGGTTTTGCGCTTCCGGTTCTTGCAATTATGTTCGCCTTCAGCGGGCCGCTTAGCACCGTTCTGAAAAATCCGGATCTACCAACGTTGCTGCCCAGCCTCACGCTACTCGTGCTCGTGACGGCTCCGCGCGTTGTGAGTTACAAGCTCTTGCAGATGCGCTTTCGGATGCGCGAAATGTTCTTTGTGGATCTTGTAAATTACGGCACGAGTTCTCTTGTGATCGTTGTGCTCGTATCGATGGGTAAGATTCACAGTGCGCTCGATGTCATTCAAGTTACGATAGTCTCGAATGCACTCAGTGCGACACTTGGAATTATCTTTGCCAGAAGCGACATGCGCTTCGTGCCACGTTTTTCGCGCAAGACGTATAATCGGATTCTCGACTTTGTTAGATTTCAAAGTGGCATCGGAGTCATTTCCGTGTTGCAGCAACAAGCCGATACGCTGCTCGTATCCGGCTTTACCGGCCCGGCAGGTGTCGCGGTGTATGGCGGCGCAAAACTTTTCTACCGAGGCTTTGAGATCATTCGTGACACTGCGGCACTTTTCGTCTTTCCGGCATCAAGCAAGTATTATTCTCGTGGTGAGCATACAACGCTAAAACGTTTGCTCGAAAAGGCTGTGGGATTTCTTTATCTGTTGATTGTGCCGGTCGCGATCGTGTTGTGCATAGCGGCTCCGTACCTGTATCACCTCGTTTATCAACACAAGTACGATTCGAGTATTCCTGTTTTTCAGATACTTACTATTGCTTCGCTGTTTCTTCCGCTGCAGATCGTGCTGGCTACAGCGATGGGTGGCATCGGCAAAGTTCGCGAAGCATTTCGAATTGTACTTGTCGCTTTCCTGATCAATTTTTCACTTGCACTAATCCTACTATATTCGATCGGAATCGCCGGTGCTGCGATAGCTTTTGTGGCCGGAACCGGTGCACAAGCGATCCTTACACTCCGCTTTATGAAATCCGAAGTTGGCTTCGAAACGAGCGGCCTGCTCAAGGGTGGCATTCGTGATGGGATTAATTTCCTTCGAGATAAGTTAGGCAGGTAGTCATTCGACGTACCAGTACTTTTTCTGGTATTTTTTCTGATCGCTTTCGTACCACATTTTTACTGCTTAACGCACCGTGCTGCTCGGACTCGTGCTATCTGTTTGTGCCGCGTTAGCCCAAGTTTTTGGGGGCTATCTCGTGCTTTCGAGTTCACACTGGCCTCGCAATTGGGAGCGAACATTGCTTGCGCTTGGTGCCGGTTTTTTGCTTGCGCTCGTTTTTGTTGATCTGATCCCTGAGAGCATTCACCTCACAAATAACTCGCGATATTCGGTACTCGTAATGCTTGCCGGTTTTTCGGCGTTGCATTTTTTCGAGCACACGGTTGTCGAGCACATGCATTTTGGCGAGGAGACGCATCACGATGCCGGCATTTCGCACTCTTCGGTATTCGGTGCGGTTGGTGGATTGACGTTGCATGCCTTCTTCGACGGTATGTCCATTTCGGCTGCGGCTAGCGCACGATCCGAACTTGGCATTCTGGTTTTTGTAGCTGTACTGCTGCACAAAGTACCCGAAGGCCTGACGGTTGCTTCCGTGATGGTGTCGGGGAAAAGAACATTTAAGGAGGCTCGCTCGGCAAGTCTTTTGCTTGCGCTCGCAACCTGTGTCGGTGCGTTGGTTGTTGTACTCTTTGTCACGATCGATGAAACGCTGATCGGATTTCTGTTTGCGTTCAGTGCGGGAAGTTCGGTGTATGTCGGCGCGTGTGATCTGATTCCGGAGATCAATCGAACGCGCGGACGCAAAGCGCCGCTCTTGGTGTTCTTCGGAATGGTTATCTTCTTTTTTGGAGAGTTGATCGTTAAGACTATCCTGGGCGTGTAAAACGATTGCTCCGTTTGGATTTACGTTTTCTTTTTTTAAGTTTTTGTGATGTTCGCTCTTAAGATCTCACGTCGTAACGTTTCGCTTAGCATTGCGGGAGCGTTGTGTGCAGTAGTTTCATCCGTTGTTTTTTCTTCGTGCTCTGATCGGAGCAAGCCGGAAGGAAATCAAGTCCTCGATACGATGCGTCCGGCTGCGGCAACTGCGGCTAAGATGCCGAGCCAAGTCGATTCCACGCTCGCGCATACAAAGCCGGACACCGCACACGCTCCGATATCAGATCTTCCGCCGATAGCAACTCCGATCACACCGGATCGTCTCGGAAATTTTCTTCCGAAGCTCGAAGGCTACACACCCGGCGAAATGGAGACCGAGACGAAGATTCGAAAGGATTTTGCTTCATCGAAAGTAGGTAGAACATTTACCAAAGATCCAGTAAAGCTCTTGCTTGAGATCAACGACTACGCCTACGTCCCCTTTCTATATCAACCCTTCGATCAATACAAGACTCGCTACTTACAAGACGATAACGACGAGCGCACCGAAACAACCGAGATCAGTGGCTATCACGCTGTTCAAACTTGGGAGAAGAAAGGCCTGCGGGCGACTATTTTCCTCTTCCCTGGCAAGCGCTTTGTGGTCAAGCTTGTTGCCGATAACATCAAGGATATCTCAGCGGCTCGTGCAGTACTTGAACAAATGGATCTCCGAGGTTTGGAACACCTGCAATAGCAGACGTTTGAATTTGAAGCAGCACTCGAAACAAGTAGTTTTCCACATAAGTAGATATTTCGCTCCTAAAGCCTTTTTTACCACCTGAAAGGTATTATATTTGGAGCGGACTGTTCTGCAAAGAATAGTTAATTATTTGGATTGGTATTTCTATTCTTTGTATTGCATCTTACGATGCATTTCTTCACTCATCAACCCATTGCACTTGCGTCATGAAACATTTTTCGAAGCAGATGTTTAGTTTTGCAGTTGCCGCTTTATTCACTACCGCACTCCTTTCGAGCTGCAGTAAGACAGATAAAATGGCCGAGCAGATCAAGGATTCGGTCAATGCTCACTCGAACGGCGCAAATGGCAACGCTGCCAAACCTGCCGATGCCCCAAATGCCGGCGCAGCAGCGGCGAACGGTCAGGCTGGTGGCGTTGCGGTCAAGTCGACCATTCTCGCCGCATTCCTACCAACGCTCTCGGGCTTTGATGCCAAGGAGCCGGAGAATATGGATATGAACATGCAAGGCATGAGCTACGCAAGTGCAACTCGGAAATACACAAGCGGTGATAAGACCGTTACACTTTCTATCTTCGACTACAATCACATGGCGGCGATGACCTCCATGTATAGCATGTATCTCGGCGGTATGAGTGTCGAGACCGGCGAAGAGAGTATGCACTCGACGAAGATCAGCGGTAATCCGGGCTGGATCGACTGGAAAAAGAAAGAGAACAGCGGAACAATCGGTGTCGTCGTGGCCGATCGCTTTTTCGTTATCGCCGAAGGTCACGGTGGCATCAGCCAAGATGAACTTCAGTCCATGGCCGAAAAAATAGACTACTCCGGACTGAGCAAAGCGCACTGATCTTCTCTTAAGCGCGCATGAGAAGTATTATCGCATCCATTCTATTTTTGCTTGCAACAATTTTCTTCTCGATCGTTTCTATACCGGCCGCTGTGATTGATCGCAGCGGCCGTTCTTATTTGTGGCTCGCGAAAACGTGGTCTAAGATTTTTCTCGCACTCTATGGCATCCGCGTTGTAACTCGCGGCACCGAAAACATTCAGCCTGGCAAAGCCGCGGTCTATATTGCTAATCACTCCAGCTATGTGGATATTCCGGTGTTGCTCGCGAATGTGCCTGATAATATTCGACTCGTCTTGCGCAATACGCTGACACGAATTCCTATCTGGGGTTGGGCGCTTATCTTTAGTCCGTTCCTCATCATCGATCGCTCAAATCCATCGAATGCGAAACGAACACTCAGCCAAGCGGTCGAAACAATTCGGCGTGGTGCTGCGGTACTTTTGTTTCCAGAAGGAACTCGCACCAATGATGGTGTGATGCACGAATTTAAACGCGGAGCTTTCAACATGGCTGCAAATGCTGGCGCGATCATTGTGCCGGTTGCTGTGACGGGTACGTTTGCAGTACTGCCGAGAACTCGAAAGTTACCGGATTCGAGTCACACGATTTACGTCACGATCGGTGCGCCACTCAGCGCGAGTCACAATCTAACGGGTCGGCCACTCGAACTCGAGCTTATGGCGCGATCAGAAGCTGCACTCCGTGCTCTCCTCTCTGAGGGTGAATCAGCAAGATAACATTACACTTTTGCTGAATGGAGTTTATTCTTCGCTTCGATAAGTAAACTCACCATGCATATTCCGCTGTCGCTTCAAAGCCGAAGATGGTTTGAACAGCGCTCAAGCTTGGTAGCCAATTATCGGCACGCAGCGCAACACCAAATGAGACCGGCGATGCATTTGCATACCGAAGGCCTAACCTCTCTGAACCAACACCACCATTCGGACTAATCCCTACGGTAACACCAGCGAACGGCGCAAAGTACGCACTCTGCAAAAAGCTAAACTGATATCCGAGCGCAAGTGAGTAGATCATCTTGGTCGAAGTGGATGTAACATTCACCACATTGCCAATCGTATTTCGAAGATCCACTCCGCCATGACTGAAAGTC
>JBDTCS010000262.1:0-3794 GCA_039923455.1 Kapaibacterium sp. (SeqCode)
CGAACGCCGCTTCTTCACCGTGTTGGTTGCGATCGATGCAATATTTCCTGACATCGCGCCCGAGGCTTGGGCGTAAGACCGACACAGAAATAACGCATGCCGTTGCATCTTTTTGAGTCCGTTTGTGTCTTTAAGGGTAGATGATCACACTTACGACCAAACGAAGCATTCGTTTTGCATTCATGCTGCTTGCGCTTACGACGCTTGTCAATGCTTGTACCCCAAGCACTTCCGCGGTGAATTATCCGCCTGCATTTCAGGGAAATGTATCGACGGTTTACGGAAGCGGTATACCTATTAAATTGAAAGCTTCGCCGTGCGTGGAGTCTGAATTTACGTGGAAGGATTCGAGCGGCACGATGCACTCGCTCTCAGAACTCAAAGGTAAAGTGGTTGTACTTAATTTTTGGGGGATCACATGTCAGCCGTGCCTCGACGAAATGCCGGACTTCCAAACGGTTTCGAAAGAACGCGCGATCGATGATGTCGTCGTGATCGGTGTTTCTATCGATGAAGGCGATAACGTATTCAACACCATTCATAATTTTATTCAGGCTGAACACGTCACATATTTGAACATCGTCGACCCGTTACAGTCGATCTACAAAAATTACTCGCAACAAAATGCGATACCTCAAACCTTTTTGATCGACCGAAATGGAATTGTGCAACGCTATTTTGCCGGCTTGCAAAAGCGCCAGCAATTGAATGACGCGATAGATCAGATTCTGTAGCCAACAGAATCTTTAAGATCAAAAAAGCCGATAGCAAACGCTACCGGCCTTTTTTTGTAAACTAATTTTGTCAGAGCAGTTTCTCGACGGCCTCGACGATCTCGTGTGGCGTAAGTGGCAAGCCCTGGACTTTATTAATGCCGATCGCATCGATCAAATACTCGGCGCGAATAATGCGACGAAGCTGACCCAGATTGATCTCCGGAATAACAATCTTCTCGTAATTCTTGAGAATCTCACCGAGATCAGCAGGAAGAGGGTTGAGCCATCGCAAATGCGCTGCAGCAACGCCACGACTTGCAAGACGCTCAGCAGCCGAAGTGATTGCACCGTAGGTTCCACCCCATCCAAGCAAAAGTACCTTGCCAGATTTTGGTCCGAAGACCTCGGTTGGTGCGATATCCTTCTGAATTCCCATCACTTTCTGCTGACGGAGCTTGATCATGAACTCGTGATTGTGCGGATCGTAATTTACATTACCCGTCAAATGTTGCTTCTCGAGTCCGCCGATACGATGCTCAAGTCCAGGTGTACCCGGAAAAGCCCACGGACGTGCGTTATCCTCGTCACGTAGGTACGGCAGGAATCCATCTTTCTCGAAACGACGCTTAACAACCATCTCCGGAAGTTCATCCGGATTCGGAATGAGCCACGGCTCAGCACCATTGGCCAAATATCCATCGGTCAAAAGGATCACCGGCACCATGTACTTCAACGCGATACGACTTGCTTCGTAGGCAGCAAGGAAGCAATCGGCTGGGGTCTTCGCAGCTATAATCGCCACCGGGCACTCCCCGTTACGGCCATAGAGCGCCTGCAAAAGATCGGCCTGCTCCGTCTTCGTTGGCAGCCCCGTTGATGGTCCACCCCGCTGCACATCAATGATCACCAGTGGCAACTCCGTCATGACTGCAAGTCCAATTGCTTCAGACTTGAGTGCGAGACCTGGACCGGATGTCGTGGTAAGCGCGAGATGACCAGTAAACGAAGCGCCGATTGCAGCGCAAACACCCGCGATCTCGTCCTCCGCTTGAAACGTTTTTACGCCAAAATTCTTGAGCTTCGAAAGCTCGTGCAAAATATCGGAAGCCGGAGTAATTGGATAAGATCCCAGAAAGAGCGGCAGCCCTGACTTCACCGAAGCAGCAACCATTCCAAGCGCTGTCGCCTCGTTACCCATAATGTTGCGATAGAGTCCCGGTAAGAACGTCGCGGGTTTGACTTCATAGCGAATGTGGAACAGCTCAGCTGTCTCACCAAGATAATACCCTGCCTTCAAGGCACGCAAGTTGGCTTCGAGCACCAACGGTGTTTTCTTAAACTTCGAGTTAAGCCACTCGATGGTTGGCTCCATCGGACGATTATATAACCAATAGACGAGTCCGAGCGCAACCATGTTCTTGGAGCGAGCACCATCTTTGGTACCCATCTTCAAATCCTTCACTGCCTCAAGCGTGATCTTGGTCAGTGGCAGCTTGTGGACATTGTAACCCTTCAGCGTATCATCCAATAATGGATTGACGGCATATTGCGCAAGCTTGAGATTCTTTTCGTCAAACGAATCTTCATTCACAATGATAAGTCCACCTGGCTTCAGATCTCCAAGGTTCACTTTGAGCGCCGCAGGATTCATCGCGACGAGCACATCCGGATTGTCACCGGGTGTGTGAATGTCTTTCGAAGAAAAATGAATTTGAAATCCGGAAACACCGTACAGTGTACCGATGGGTGCGCGAATCTCCGCGGGATAATCGGGAAGAGTCGAGAGATCGTTGCCGAGCAGCGCAGTTGTGTTAGTAAATTGCGTACCTGTGAGCTGCATTCCGTCGCCTGAATCTCCGGCGAAACGGATAGTAACATCTTCGAGAATTTCTATCGGTGTCCGATCAGTAATTTGACCTATCGAGATGGGCTTTTCAGTTACTGTCTTTCCGTTCGCCGAGCCATTCGATCCGTTCGTTGTTGAAGAAACTACGCTTTGATCCGCGGTTGTATCCATCATTAAGGCTTCAATAGTCTACGAAATTTTGCTTGCCCAAAGGGGCAAAACACCCAAAAGCACCCGCATAAACACCTATATGGAAAGAGAGTTCAGAACTCGCTCTTGGGAAAGGTAGTAATCAGGAGTGCAAATTCCGGGATCGCCCGTACACCTCACTATGCGCTCAATACGCACCAAACGGCTTATCGCAGAATTACGAAGCTGCCAAACCTCGCGACAGATGTCCCGTGCAATCGAAGCGTGTAATAGTACGCACCCGAACCGAACGTCCCGGAAGGCACCACGAAATTGTGTTCGCCCAATTTTTCCGCGGTGTGTTCATAACTTTTCAGCAGCTTCCCTTCCTTGTCATAAACCGCAAGTTCGATATCAGCGGTGGTCCGCAAACTGTAGGGAATGATGAACTCCGTGTTCTCAGTTGCCAGAACGGGATTTGGATATGCAGGTAGTGCCGTGAGAGGTAGATTCTTTCCAAACTCCATACCAAGTTTGATGGTAGAATCACCACAGAGCAGCTGAAGCTGAAAATTTGTGGAGATACTGGTTGCACCCAGAATGCATTTTGCATATTGCGCTGAGCCGGAATTGAGCGTCAGATCGCTGAAACTGAGCGGAGTCCAACTCGAATCGGATAGTGTTGTTCTAAACCCAATCTGTGCGATCGGCTTCAACGAATCGAGAGGCAGGTCAGTACCAGAAATCATGGCTGGTAAATAGGCTGTCTTTTGTTGCGAGCGAATTTCAGGACTGATCGTCAAACTCGAACCGGGTATTAGACTATTTCCCGTGATCGGCGTGAGAATGTCACCGTTGTAATTCAGCACAAAATGAATACTTTGCAACCCTCTATTCTTCACCGTGCGATCAGGTATGATCAGTATCAGCACCGTGTCGCCAGCGACAGCACTATCGCGAGATGCTTTGGCAAAAAAATGCAGTGTGTCGGTAGGTGTGGCTGCCGCCAGAAGCGAGATATTAACCTGCGGAATCGAATCGGCATCGCTGTTTAATGTCACTACGCCTGCCGAAAGTCCCGAAACGACCGGCACATAACGCAC
>JBDTCS010000263.1:0-8485 GCA_039923455.1 Kapaibacterium sp. (SeqCode)
GTGTGTACTGCACTTGCTTTTGTGCGAGTACATAATTGAAGACCGCATTTACCCGATTCGTTCGTGCGGTCTCAACTTGCGATTGCGCGACAATCACGTCCAACTGAATACCTGCGCCAACGTTTAACCGCTCTGTCGCGAGTCGAAGGCTCTCTTCGGCACTGCGAAGTGCATAGTCACTTGCATCAAGAGATTCGTCGGCAAAGAGCAAATTATTCGCTGCTTTTGCAACATCGCTACGGAGTTGTTGCTCCGCTTGGTTGAGACGAATGCGATTGGATTCGATATTGACATTCTGCTCATCAATCTGCAAACGTGTCTGCCATTTATTGAACAGCGGAAACGAGAGCGATAGCCCGCCAGTGAAAAAATTCGAGGGCTGAATCTTGGAGAGATTCGAATTGCTACCCGAGCCCGATAATCCTGCATTCGCATCCAGCCTCGGAAGCAACGAGCCGCTCAGAATATCGACGGAGGCTTGCTGGCTCTCGAGTCTTGCGATGAGGCTCTTGATATCGGGACGTGATTCAATCACTTTTGTGATCTGTTCATCCGAAACCGAAGCGTTCACGGACTGCCGATGATCAGCTGAGGTTGTCGTGTCAATTCCTGTAAGATTTACGCTGAACTTACGATAATCCGATGGAGCGATGTCAAGCAAATAGAGAAGATCGGCTTTCGCATTCTCGTAATTATTCTTGGCTTGAATTACTGCAAGTTGATTCTGACCAACGACGGCCTCTTGCTGATAGACGAGTCCGACGGGCACCGAGCCAGCTTCATTCTGTCCTTTGACGCGATCGAGTTGCGACTTCGATTCGTCGAGAGACTTCTGCGCCGAATTCACCAACTCACGATTGCGCAATGCATTGATGTAATTGCTGACTACGCTAAAGACGGTTTGTTGCTTCGTCCAATTGAGTGTGTATGTTGCTGCATCGAGGCCAAGGCGTGAACTACGAATACGTGCAGCATCCGACCCACCGGAATAAATATTAAAATTCGATTGCGCGCCATATCGAACGCTCTGACTACTCGCGTCCGACTGCACGCCGAAGAGCGTTGGCGGATTAAAGGTATACGAGTAACCGTATCCTGCCGTCAAATTTAGATCAGGATAAAGATTATCGCGCGAACGATCGAGCTCCATGTCGGCGACTTGCATGTCGCCTTGCGTGGTGCGGATCGTGTAATTTTTATCAAGCGCAGTCTTGATCGCCTCTTCAAGTGTCAAGGCACGCGAGGTTCCATCCTCCATCGGAGGAGTCGTGAGCACAGGAAGATTTCCGACGGGATGCCCCGAACCAGTCTGGGCTCCAGCGGAATTAGCAGTTGCAACAACGAGTAAAACTAAGAATAGATACTTCATACAGGAAATCTTAGACGGAAAACTAAACGGAAGTTTCAGAGTGGCAACGAGAATAGACAACCTTGACCATCTATTTTCATAAATACATAGCAAAACGACAACCTCTAAAAAATCTCAGGATGCCAATCGCCTCAAATATGAGAGGCTGACAACTTTGAGAAAGCAAATTTACGGAGATTATTGCGGACATAATAGAGAAACCGCTAGGCAGCTCCACGCTCCGGAGCCCCAATTGGAGCCGTTTGCCGACCTTTTTCTCGATCGGTCGGTGGATTCTCGCGAAGGATCTCATCCTTAATCCCAAGCATATAGGCTTTCGCGGCCTCGTATTCGTTCGGAATGATCCCTTCAATAATCGCCTCCTCAATCGCAGTCTTCAATATACCTACGGTTTTCGAAGGCGGAATATTGCAAATTTGCATGATCTCTTCACCTCGAACGGGCGATTGAAATGCTCGCATCTGGTCTTTGGATTCGACTTCTGCCATTTTTGCGGCAACCTGATCATAGTTGCGCTGGTATCTTGTCGAAAGCTTCGGATTCTTCGAGGTGATGTCGGCACGACACAGGGTGAGCAGATCATCGATATCCTCGCCAGCTTCGAAGAGCACACGCCGAACGGCAGAATCGGTCACACCCTCATCGACTAAACCCATCGGACGCATGTGCAATCGAACGAGTTTTTCGACACGTCTCCCTGACTCCATCGGAAGTTTCATTCGCCGAAATACTTTCTGCACCCAACGCGCACCCACGACCTCGTGTCCATAAAATGTCCAGCCGATGCCTTCGCGGAAGGCCTTCGTACGAGGCTTCGCGATGTCATGCATCAAGGCGGAAAATCTTAGCCACACATCATCCGACATGCGCGCCATATTATCGACAACCTGCAGCGTATGTTTGAAGACGTCTTTGTGCGCGTATTCTTGCACACCGACTGTCATCAGATCAACACCTGCGAGTTGTTCAACTTCCGGAAAAACGTATTCGAGCAAACCGGTCTCATGTAAAACTCGCAAGCCAATGCTTGGTTTTTCCGAGGCCATGATTTTCACAAATTCATCCGAGATCCGCTCTTGCGTAACAATGCGAATACGATCGCGCATTTTACGAATACCTTCCATCGTGTCGGGATGGATTCGAAAATCAAGTTGCGATGCGAACCGAGCAGCGCGCATCATTCGCAGGGGATCATCTGCGAACGTGACCGCAGGATCAAGTGGTGTACGAAGTGTACCGGTCTCGAGATCAGCGAGCCCCTCAAACCGGTCAACAAGTGTTCCGAAGGTACCGTAATTCAGACTTACCGCGAGCGCATTCACAGTAAAATCGCGACGTGCAAGATCCTCTTCCATCGTACCTTCCTCGGTGATCGGATTTCGAGAATCCGCACGATACGATTCTTTGCGTGCCCCGACAAACTCGATCGTGTTCTCGCCGATCTCGACCATCGCGGTTCGAAATCTTTCATAGACGGCAAGCTTCGCTCCATCGAACTGACTTGCGACGAGCTTTGCAAACTTGACGCCGTCGCCGATGACGGTGATATCGATATCCTTTGGAGCACTCGGATCACTAACTCTCTCCAGTAACTTGTCGCGCACATATCCACCAACGGCATACGCCTCCACTCCCGCCTCATCGGCAATACCGCCGATGGCAAAAAGAATGGGCTCCGAAATATGAAAGTTATGCGTCACCGTATGTGATCTATTGATACGCTCAACTCCGAATTGGGAGGCGCGTGTTTATTCGGACAGAGCAACAGTTGAGAGGACGGATTCTCTCCCCCATTACAAAAAAGTAACTAACCCAGCTACGTCGGTGGTTCTTATGCTCCTTAAAACCCGATGCTCATTCCGATCCCGGTTCCGCCAAATGCAAAGCTGGGATAGACGAGAAAGGACTTCACAAGTTTTTGTGGTGCTTCTGTGCGCGGGTCGATCGGAATTGCTGTCGAGGCAAAGTCCTCCGGTGGATTTGGAGAAACAAGTGTTCCGAACGCATATCCAAGTGCAACCCCAAGCGGAAAATCGCTCCACCAATGAATGCTCGTACAGACCAGACCAGTCGCAATTCCCCCGAGCATCACATAACCGAAGGGTCTGATCCATTTCACTTCCGGATAATTATTTGCGATCACAAGAAGTGTCGCTGTGGCAGTCGCAATGTGTCCCGATGGAAATGCATCATAGTGCGGAACATGTGTCGCGTATTGAACTTGATTCGGAAAAAAGCGCCAAACTCCCGTAGGCGATGTCGTAACGATCGGCGACTCGCGACCAGTGATGTGCTTCAGCAATTGCACCACAGCACCACACGCGACGATTACTTCGGCGGTCTGTGAACACGTTCGTAGTGCGCGATTATCACCTGCAATCAAACCATACGCACCGAATGCTCCGGCCAATCCGAACTGAAATTTTCCATCGCCCATGAATACGAAAGCATCCGAGAGCCGCTGCACAGGAGTACTCGTCTCATACGCCTTCTTGAAGGGAAGCCAGGTCGGATTATCTGTGACGATCAGTGCCGCCGTAGCAGCAGCCATCAATGCCATCGCTGGAAGATGATCGACCGTAAATGTATTCAACCACCAATCTCGCCAATCACCCGGAAGGTTTGTGATCATGTCAAACACGCCGGGTGTTAGACTCCGATCTTTGTGAAGTGTGATAATCCCACCGTGATGCTTTTCAAACGACGAGTCGAGACCCTCTTCCTGAATGGGCTGGGTCGTTTTAACTTGTGCGCCCGACTTGGAAATGGTATCGGCAATATTTTGCGCAGGCTGCGCGAGAGTCTGTGAAAAAGGCGCAACGAAAAAAAGCAGAATCAGCATGCAAAACAAACGATTGCTCCGAGGCATGGAAAAACTTCGGCACGAAGAATTCGCACCAAATTCACTCGCTTTATTTCCTCTAAGTGTCTTGTACAATTCCAAAAAATTAGCTCTTTATGACCTGCCATTTCTCGCTTCGGCGATTCAACGCAGTCGCCTACAGAAAAGCTCTCAAAATCTTAGGGATTTGGCATTTCCCGTGTTTTTTAAGCCGTTTTCCCTTATTTCAAAGCTTTTCTACCAATATCCAAGGATTCAAGTAGAAAGGTCAATCGAATTTGTATATTGCGGGTGAAACACTCGGCAAACTTCGCAGCCGTTTCCAGATTACTGACCAGAACTTGTCGGAGCCTCGATTTCGGCTTCAGAATATGTGTATTCCTGTTCCTATTGCTTGTTTCGCAGCAATTTGTTTGCTGAATAATTGTCCCAACAGGTAGCAAATTTCGCCACCATCACTCAAACCAATCGATCGACATGAAAAAAATTCTCAAATGGCTGGGCATCGTTCTTGGCTCTGTTCTCCTTATACTTGGGGTTGGGGCGCTATATATTAGTACGAGCGGGATACCCAAATACGAGGTCAAGAAGATCAATCTCACGGTCGAAAAAACTCCGGCGCGAGTTGACCGAGGTCGCAAGATCGTTAGCATGCTCTGCGCCGAGTGCCATCTTAACCCCGAGACGGGTCGCCTCACGGGGCATCACCTAACCGACATACCGGATGTCTTCGGAACACTTTATTCGAGAAACATCACACAGGACAAAAAATATGGTATCGGGACATGGACCGATGGTGAAATCGCCGTCTTGCTGCGCACCGGTGTCAAACGGGATGGACAATATGTGCCGCCCTACATGGTGAAACTCCCCCGCGCATCCGACGAAGATATACTCTCGATTATTTCCTATTTGCGTTCGGATGATTCACTCGTCCAAGCGGTGCCCATTCAAGATACCGACTCGAAGCCAAGCTTACTCGTGAAGTTTCTATCGCATGTTGCATTCAAGCCGTTCGAATATCCGACGCAACCGATCGCTCAACCCGACGTACATGACAAGATCGCGTATGGTAGATACATAGCGAATTCGCTTGCCAAGTGCTACGCGTGTCACTCCGCCGATTTCACTAAGGAGGATGAGATGGATCCGGAGAAGAGCTTGGGTTATTTTGGTGGTGGCAATGAAATGCTTGACTTATCTGGCAAGCGAATTTACTCGGCAAATCTTACGATGGATAAGGAGACCGGAATTGGCAACTGGACTGAAGCACAATTCGTGCACGCTCTCCGTGAAGGATTTCGACCGGATAATACTCCACTCCGATATCCAATGACACGCAAAGTTGAACTCTCCGAAGAAGAGTGCAGTGCTGTCTGGGCGTATCTGAAAACAATTCCTCTAATTCACAATCCACGGAAAAAGTCGGATGAATATATTTTGACCGGCAACAACATCAGTGCGGGTCAGCGAATCTACTACAAGTATTCGTGCGTGTCTTGTCACGGCACGGCCGGCGTTGGTACTTGTGATCTTCGCAAAGCATACCTAAAGTATCACAGCAACGACTCCATGATGGTATGGATTAAGAATCCTTCGAAGATCATCCCAGGCACAAAAATGCCAACTTGGGAGGGCGTGATTCAGAACGATGAGTACGTCCCACTCTGCGAATACGTCCGACTGCTGGGAGAGCAATCGCTCAAGCCCACGGCGAGTGCTCCAGCGGCTGGAGCCCCAAAGGAAAAAAACGACAACGTCCCTCGTCCAACAAGCATGCGCTGATACTGGAGTAGGCTGACCAAGCGGTTGAACTTTTCTCAGGTCAAGGGCGAGTCCACTTTGGGCTCGCTCATTGCTTTTCACGCTTTCGTTCAAGATTGGATTTTTTTTGCAGTTTACTCGTTGGTTATTCCATCGGATGCGGGGCTTTAAACTCTTTCGTCCGTTGGTGACTCAGAGAAGTCCGGTGTTGTGTCTATAGTATCGGGAAGTTATTCTGAATTAACCCGACTGTATCCCGTCGATACGCTATCGGAATCTACAATACTTAACAACAAAGTTATGCGCCGTTTGCTAATATCGTTCTTCGTATTTGCAGCATTGTCCTTTTTTGCTTTTACCACTACAAGTACTCACGCTCAGTGGGTGAAGCAGACTACTTCGACACAGCAAAGTATCAAATCACTGTTTGTGTTTGATACCGCAGAGTCATGGGCCGTTGGGGCTGGTGCAACTCTGTTACATACGACAAACGGTGGCGTACAGTGGTCACCGGTGACAACCGGCATTCAAGGCAATTATTCTTGCATCGCATACGCCGACGCGATCGGTGCGAATGGATTTATCGTCGGAGACATGCCGCGTATCGTAATGACGACAGACTTCGGCACGAGTTGGAACACGGTACAATCCGGGACTACCTCAGCGCTAAACTCTATCTTCTTTCCACTATTGACATTTAACGTCGGATGGGCCGTTGGAGCATCCGGCACCATCGTCGCGACCACTGACAACGGATTGAACTGGTCGAAGCAAACTTCGACGACCGTCAACAATCTTAATGGCCTGTTCTTCTCGGACGATGCATTCTTAGGACTCGTAATCGGTGATAAAGGGACTTTCCTCTTCACGACCGACAAAGGATCCACATGGGTTCCACAATCGCTCGGCGCAACGGTAACGCAAAATTTGAACGCTATCGACTTTGCAGATAATAATAACGGTTGGATCGTCGGCGACCAGATCATCCTCCACACTACCGATGCAGGCATTTCCTGGACGAAGCAACCATTCACGAATCCGACAGTCCTCCATGCTATCTGGCCGATGGATCCTATGACTGCTTATGCCGCAGGTGCCAACGGAAGATTTCTTGGAACGACAGACGCGGGAGCTCACTGGGTAGATACACCGACTGGTTCGACAGCAAATATTCTCTCAATGCAGTTTGCAAATTATACCGACGGCTGGGCTTCTGGAGATCTTGGGACCATACTTGCTTCGAACCCACCTACATCGGGTGTCGAAAAATCTCTGGCAATTGCGAACGTGACTGCGCTCGCACAGAATTATCCGAATCCGGTTGAAGCGAGTACCACGTTTTCCTATTTCTTAAGTGAGCGTACAAATGTTTCACTCAAGATTTATGATCTCTCCGGTCGCGAGATCGCAACACTCGCATCAGGTGAGCAAGCTATTGGCAACCATTCGGTCAATTGGAATTTACCGGACCTTCGGACTGGAGTCTATCTCTATCGATTGCAAGCCGGTGAAACCACGCTGACAAAAAAATTACTCGTGCTCTCGCACTAAGACCCTAACAATTAGGGATGCTCCTAAGGTATGATTTGATCACGGGAGGGCTTCGGGCGTCCTTTTTTAATTCAGCTGAGCAAGGCGCTTGGGTCGTCTGGCCCGACAACCGTGTGGAGCAATGTGCCCAATTCGGGGCTTTAAGAGGTAGTTCTTGATTTGTGTGCGACGATTATGTATTTTCTTGTGTCTTATATAGACTATTGAATGGGCTATCGTTAGCATTTGCTTCTGCGGATCTCTGATTTTGCCCCGTGTCGGACATTTATATATTATTAAACATGCGTACTAAATTTATAACAAGTTTGTCTTCGCGCCAAATCCTGTTCGGATTGGCGGCACTTAGTCTCTCTGTTTTTTCGAGTAGTCTAATGACTGGTTGCTCCAGCTCGACAACAGCTACACCTGCACCGGCAGTCTACACAAATACTGTCCTAAGCTCTGATAACGCGTCACTCGGTGGAACGGTCGATGCAAATCTCAAGAATTCATGGGGGCTGCTGTTTGTCCCGAATAGTGCGATTTTCTATGTCGCAAACAATCATTCAGGCGTACTTACTCAGTACGACACGCTTGGAGGAGTCAAGAGTCTTGTGATTACGGCTCCGAGCCACACGGGTACTACCGGTGGTCCCGTAACCGGGCTTGCTTTTAATCCTGGTTCACAGACAGGCAGCTCTGATTTCACGATACCGAATAACGGTGCGGCGCAATTCATTGCTGCAACAGAGGATGGTATCATACTCGCTGGCAATACTACCACAGCGTTAACAGCGATAAAAGTGGCAGATCGTAACGCAACTTCTATCTTCAAGGGACTTGCAATTTCCAACAGTACTCTTTTGGTTGCAAACTTCAAGGGCCAGACAGTCGATAAATTTGATAACACATTCAAATTCCAAACAAGCGTTGGTACATCGACAGGCATTCCGCCAGGCTATGCTCCCTTCAACATCGCA
>JBDTCS010000264.1:0-4126 GCA_039923455.1 Kapaibacterium sp. (SeqCode)
GTAGTTTCGTAGATTATTGTTTGAAGGTTAAGAGACTCCGTAGAATATCCGTACCCTGAAACATCGGTCTCCTCCATTGTGAGCACTCGATTTGGTGCAGTGCCAGTGACAACCCAATAGTTGTTACCTCGGTAGTGATAAAGATCCGAATTGCAACCACATAAAATATTCGGATAACTCGAACTTCCGGTAGTTGTCGTAGAATAACTTCCATTAGCTGATGCACCTATGCCGCACATACCGTTATCCATGATATACATGGTGCTGGAGGCCGCAATCGTATTCCCGTCGTAATTGAAAGCGAACGGTGCAGCAAATGCGTATACACCATCGTCGCCGTAGCCTAGCCCGGTGCCGGTGCCCGCGATGCTAGAAAGTGTGCCGGAAAATCTAGTCGTGACGTAGGCATCTACCCGACCTTGTGCGAGTCCGACCGACGATGCAAATCCCATAAATAACACTCCAAGCACGAGTGCTCGAAGCATCCTACTCACTATTGTAGAGCTTGTAATCATAATAATACCTGATGAATCCTTGAACGTATACAATGAGAAAACAGTGATATACATCCACCGCTCTAACTCGCAGGAGCAGGTGCGGGCCGAACTTGGATGTGCCAATTAGTGCAATATACAAAATATAGCTGCTTAGTGTGCGGAGTCGGGAGACTTAATCTTGCCTGGCTGATCTCGAGTTGGTAGTAAAACGAAGTATGAGTTTCTGTTAGAATAGCACGATTACGTACCTTAAACGAAAGCGGGGTCTCCAAGAGACCCCACTTCCCAAAACACACATACAAAAACGACAAGCCGATTAGAATGTAACCGTTTGAGTTGCCGTATTTCCCCCGCAGCAATTCACCGTTATGGAAAATGTCTTCGTTCCCATTGACGGGGTGCGACACAACGATATTGTCGTTGTTTGACCTGGGCACAGCCAATTGCTTGGATTCGTGGCGGTTAGCATTTCGTTGCCGGTGTTGCAATCCCCTCTTGACTTGCCCCCAAATCCACACGCTAAGAAGCACTGTCCAACTGGCCCAGCTACCGTGATAACGTCTATACAACACAGCGGATCTGTGTTCGTGTTCGTCACGTCAAAGGTTATGCAGTCATTGCAGAGTAGTCCGCCCCCACAAGTATTCCCGGGAGTACATGAGCCTCCAGTGCTTTGATTTGTGATCGTAAAACTGCACTGCGCATTGGCCGATTTAGTCGGAATCAAAAATGATACAACGACTAACAGCCCTGCAAGAATCGCAATTGTATTAATGGATTTTTTCATAGAACAACCTAAGTAAGGTATCAATCTGTAAAGTTGACACGTTGTAAAAGCTCCAATATTGCACGTATTTCGCACAATATCGGCGACCCACTAATATAACCCCGAATACGCTAAAAACCAAGCAGATTAATCATTAAATTTGCAATCTCTAACTCTCACACTTCCTAACCCAATCCCCGTTATTACATCCTAAATACCCACAAGGGAGTAGGGGCTTTTGAATCCGATGTGATAGCAATCATTCTAAACATGGAAGCGGTTATGTAATGCAGGCCACCATTGTGTGTCTTATTATATGAGTACACTTACTCGTGGTATGAGCAAAGACGAAAGCAGCCAATTTGGCGCTGGGTAGCTATTTTTTAATGAACGCACAAGGACCGGGACGCGGAATCCGGCAAATTCCTGAGGAGGATCCGATCGCTGAGAAAGCCATTATTGAGGCTTTTATTCAAGGCGATGCGGCCGCGTTCAAGTATATCTATGCTAAATATCGTCAACGTATTTTCTCCTACTGCCTATACTATACTGGCGACAAAGTACTCGCCGAGGATGCGTTTCAGGAGGTTTTCACGAGAATTTACACACATCGGGATCAGCTTCGCGAGACGAAAGCGCTGAAAAGCTGGATGCTACTGATCACACGATCGGTCTGCCTGAATTCGCTCAGGACTTCGAAATTCACTCCGGAGTTTGTTTCGCTCGACGCCCCATCACAAGGCAGCGACGGAGAATACGAGCCAAAGGAGTACAAAGAGCTTTCGATTGATAGCTCGGAAGCGATGAGTTCGAACGACCTGCTCAAACTCGCGCTCAGCAAATTAGGCCCGATTTATCGCGATGCATTTTTGCTTCGAGAGTTCGAGGGCTATGATTACGAAGAGATCTCGAAGATCACCGGTGCGAGTGTGATGAATGTGAAAGTGCGTATCACCCGCGCAAAGAAACGCTTGCGCACATTGCTCGCTCCTTACTTCGGAGCGGAGGGCAAGAACCAGAGCCGAAAGGGACTTGCAAGCATATCAGAAGATTTAGACGAAGATCCGACTACCACGGATTCCAGAATGACAGCTACCACAGCTATAGCTACGAGAACTACCAGAAGCGGATCGAACAAAGATTCAGAGGCGGAAGTCGTCACTTCCGACCTTGATCCATTTCATGACGACTTGGAGGTATTTGCAATATGAGACCCTTTGCCATCGAAGACCAGATCATTGCTTATTTCGACGGAGGCCTGAACGACTCCGAGAGTGCAGAACTGTTGCACCTCGTTTCGGTCAGCCCCGAGATACGGCAGATGTTCCACGAGCATGAGACGCTTCGGACGCTTTCGCAGAGTGCGCTTGCGTCTGTAACGGTTCGGCCTGAGGTCGAGTCGAGGTTGCTCGCGCATATCGAGAGTCTTGCTGCAGCGCAACATACCGAGCGTACACTTCTTGCACCGCTTGCATGGTGGTCGCAATATCGCTTGGTGCTTAGCGGCGTAATTGCTGCTGCATTTCTCGGTGGGATCACGATGTATTACACAGCAAAATCGGGCTCGCACACAACGAACGCTTTTAACCAGAGTGAGCTGAAGCAAAATGGATTGGTTGTGAGCAACACGACGAGCACTCGCGGCAACGAGCTTTCGGCGCCGACAAGCGATGCTTCTAAGAATACTGTATCGAGCATCACAGAGCCTAACTCCGTCGCTGCATCGCAGAACGTAAGTTCTACGCACGTGTCACATCACTTCATTCAACATTCGAATAGGGTTTCGCATGTCTCGGCTGCGAACGCAAACGAGACCGAGTCTGACCAGAATAATCTAATCGCGCAAAATGCAATCGCTGAGAATTCTCATAGCGATCCGACTTCGAACGAAATTACCTCGAGTGAAATTACTTCGAGCGAACTCACACCTATCTCAAGTGTGACGCCGATCAGTTCGAACACTACTTGTGTGCTGCCACCATCGGGTTCGACGATGAACACACTTCGACAGATCGTTCAAGCAAATCATGAGAGCGGTCCGAATATGTTCGAGTTTCGACTTGAGACTTCGAGTGGATTCAGCTATCCGGCCAGTGGCCCAACGGTGCATCCGTTCGCGGATTTCCGTGCAAGCTTAGGATACGCGATCACTCCGAAAAATTTCGTAGGTGCGCGTTTGAATTATGGATTGTTCCAGACGCTGCCTTCGGTCACGCGCACTTCGAGCATCGCGTCCGTGGTTATCACTCGTGACCTCACATCTACGCGTCAGTTCGCCGAAGAAATATATTTTACGCATCGCGAAGCTTCTCCGATCGGTGAGCTTTTGCAGATCGATCTAACCGCGGGTGCCGGGCTGATTCCGAACGGCTCGACGATCTCCGCAGAACTCGGATTCCGTTTGCCATTCGGCGATCACTTTATGGGTGGCATCAGCTTCTCGCTGACGCGCGTGCATTCGAATGCACCGCTCCTGCAAGATCTGATCAACTCTGAGGTTGATGGCTCGGTCGGCAATTCGACACCGATTATTATCGAGGGCTCGGATATTCGCAACACATTGAACGGACGCATCCAATACGGATTGTCGTACCGATTCTAATCGTGCATTATTGCATGAGCAGGTCCCGCATAGATGACAAGTTTAGAAATGATGAATCAGTTTGAATAAGAGGTAAGTATAGTGAAAACGAAAATAGCGAAGATCACCATAGCGTCCGAATTCCGAAAGATCGGAAACTGGCGTTATGCGCTTGCTCTAAAGACCTTTGCTCTGAATGCTTTTGCACTGATCACGCTTTTGGCACTCACGCTATCGTCGAGTGGCTGTGCTATTGTTGATCAGAATCCGGCTAAGACAACC
>JBDTCS010000265.1:0-8822 GCA_039923455.1 Kapaibacterium sp. (SeqCode)
CTTCTCGATAAAGCTATTGGCTCGTTTCAGCAGCTCTTCTGCTTCAGTCGCAGCTTTCGCTTTTGCGGTGCGTCGAATATCCTCGACTTCGTCACGCTTGCGCTCATACTCCACTCTTGCAATTCGCGCTTTGCCTAACTCTCGATCAGCATCGACCTTCCGGCCTTGTGCCTCTTGTTGGAGGCCTTCGAGCGATCGAAGTAGATCTTCGAGCCTGTGCGATCCGGTGCCACGAAGCTCCATCGCACGATCAATGATAGGCTTCTTTAGGCCGTACTTAAAGGCGATCTCGAAAGCATGCGAACTGCCGGGAATATTCGGTCGAAACCGAAATGTCGGTGTAAGTGTGTCGCGGTCAAATTCCATCGAGCCGTTGAGCGCTGCTTTCGACGACTCCGCGAACGCGGCTAATCTGCCAAAGTGCGTGGTAACAATCGTGAATGCTCCCAGTGCTCCGAGATGCTCCAGAATACTCTCGGCTAATGCTCCGCCCTCTTCCGGCGCGGTTCCTCCCCCAAGCTCATCAAGCAACACAAGGCTCTTCGCCGTTACGGAAGCAAGGATCGCACGAAGCGAACTCACATGCGAACTGAAGGTACTTAGGTCATCAGCGATCGACTGAGAGTCCCCGATCTCAACAAACACTCCATCCATCAACGGAAGAATGCCATCCGGTTCTGCAGGAATCGGAAGACCCGACTGTGCCATCATAGTGAGCACTCCCACCGTTTTAATCAGGACTGTTTTGCCACCCGCATTTGGGCCAGTGAGGATCAACGTTCTCCTATTTTCGTCAAGCTCTAACGTAAGCGGCACTACTTTCGCCCTGCCTAATTTTCTCAGCAGAATCGGATGTCGAGCGTCTTTCAAAAAAAGCTTTCGCTTGCTCGATTTTGTCTGCTGTTCTAGCCCTGGAGTTGATCCTGATATCTCTTCGGCATATCGTGATTTTGCGTAGACTGCTTCGATATGAGATGTCGCAGCAAGCGAGCTGATGAGCGCCGGAGTTGCTTCACGCAACCGTGAGGCGAGGCCACGAAGAATACGATCGATCTCCCGCTGTTCCGCAAATTCCAATGAACGCAGCTCGTTGTTCAGATCCAGCGTTTCACTCGGTTCAATAAAAACTGTTTGACCGGTTTGTGAAACAGAATGAATAAAGCCCGGCACGCGACGTTTGTGCTCGACTTTAATCGGAAGCACGAAGCGTCCGTCCCGTTGTGTGATGATCTCTTCTTGAGCGTAATCGTCTTCTGAGAGCCGGCGCAAAATTGCAGTCAGGCGTTCGCGTAGTCTCGAAGCAGTTTGAATAATCTCGCGACGAATGGATGCAAGCTCCGTGCTCGCGCTATCTTTTACATTGCCCGCTGAGTCGAAGACACTTTCGAAATGCATCTCAAGGAGTTTGTCGTCGGAGAGCAGAACGGCTGTCTTCCAAAGCGTAGGTGCTTTTTCAACGCGACGACCGAAGAATTCGCGGAGGCGTCGCATCGCCTTTAGCACGCTTAAAACGCGCGCACCTTCATCGACGTATAAACTACTCCCTTCGATTTCGGATTTTCGAAGTATCGGAAGTATATCGCTTAGGCCTTCGAGTGGCGGATACTCGCTTGCAACAATGGAGAGTCTTAGCTCGGCTATCTCTTTGAATGAGCGGTCGATCCGATCAATATCTGTCGATGGTTGCAACTCCTTGACGAGTGCGCGCTTGCCGAGAACGCTCGGTGAATATTGCGAGACGAACTCGAAAACTTTTTCGAACTCCAGCTCTCGGGCCGCAACGGCAAAACCGGGCGACATCGCTTTGAGCCATTCGGAAGTGAATCGCTCGCGTTGTAATTTACTTTCTTCGGGATTATCTTCTGGAAATTCTGACACGCTATCGCTTACTAAACGTATATCAATTCAAGGTTAGAACAACGCGACCGTGGTCTCGGTAGCATTTACTAATGGTCTCAGCACGCCAAGTATCGTCGACGACACTTTTAGCACAGGTTCGTAAAGACTTGAGGATTTCGTCACGCTCTCCGGTGGCATGTGCACGATCCGAAGCACGACGAAGATCAAGCTTAATATAAAAACTCCACGAACAAGTGCAAGGATTGCACCCAATGCTCCATCGAATCCTCGAAGCAACCCTTGTTTAGGTCGCACCATCCGCTTTATGAAATTCCCGAGGATCAGAAGCACGATCAGCAGAAAGAAGAAGCCGATCACAGGCCGGAGATATTGCTGACCGACTCCCAGCATCGCTCCCACCGTGCCACCGAATCTAGACGCTATCAGCGCCGCAGCAATAAGTATGACTACGGAGAGCAACATCGAGATCGCTCCGGAGCGCCAGCCGTTGTATGCTGCCCACGCCAAAATAAATAAGAGGATCAGGTCAAGAATCATGCTCCGAGTGCCGCGAGTTGATCTTTGACAAGTTGCTGTACGAGCTTGCCGTCCGCCTTGCCCTTGAGCTCTTTCATCAGTACCGGAATTACCTTGTTCGTATCCTGTGGTCCGGTTGCGCCGACTTCAACGATCACTTCGCCGACTCGCTTCGCGATATCCGCATCTGTCATCTGCTGTGGCAGGTAGGATTGAATTATCGCGAGCTCCCCGCGCTCCTTCTCGGCTAACTCCGGTCTGGCGTTAGCATCGTAGAGTTCTATCGCCTCCTTGCGCTTTTTTGCGGCGCTGAGCAATAGCTTCATCTCCTCGTCCGGATTCATTTCTCTCCCGGCACCTGACTTTTCAAACTCAAGAATTCCCGCTCGAAGACTTCGCAAAGTCTCGGTGCGCAATTTCTCGGAGGCCTTCATCGATGCGTTGAGATCAACGCCAATCTTTTCTTTCAGTGACATATCGTAAATACTTATGAAGCAACAATTTACACCACGCTCTTACATCCGATTTGGTATGCGGATCGTAGCACCATTGATCGCTCGTCCAGGCTTTGAAGCCAGGAAAAAGCAAGTGGCCGCGATATCCTCCGGAGCCGTCCATTTTGGAATCTCATCATCGGTGCCCCACTCTTCATTGGCTTTCGTGTGAATCGTGGTTGGCACAATTGAGTTCGCTGTGATACCTGCCGATTTGCCCTCTTCGGCAACGGCACGTGTCAAAGCGATCACCGCAGCCTTGGCAGCTACGTAAGCAGATTTCTTCGCTTCAGGTTTCAGCCCGGGCTCGGCGCCGATCGTAATGATAGCCCCGCTTCCGGCGATGCGCATCAATCGCATCGCGTGTTTGACGGCCAGAAATGTAGTCGAAAGATTAAGTCTTATGATGAATTCGAAATCTTCGTATTTCATTTCATCGATGTTCGTCCAAGGCTTCACGCCCCCAACGGTTGCAATTAGTGCCTCCGGAGTGCCAATTTCTGTCATCGCTTTATCGAAGGCACCCTGAACCTGTGCCTCTACACTTCCGTCTACTCTGTAGGCCTTGTAATTCTCATGAGTGAATCCATTGTCTCGAATATCGAATCCGGCCACATTCCAACCTTCGTTCAGAAAATGGTCCCGAATGGAGCTCGCTAAGGCTCCGGTTGCGCCGGTTAGAAAAAGTGTCGAATTCATCATTCTTTGAGGGTTTCGTGGGTAATAGAACTCCAGCAGACATACGATTTCGCAAAAGCTGCAGTGTTACCATGCAAATCTACTCCATTTTTCGCCTCTTTGGTGTCAAAAAGTGTCAAAACTGCGAACCGAAACAGCACAAATCACGTTTATTGGCGCTCTTGAACAAGGCGAAATCAGCTTGCTTTTGGCAACAGCCAACAAGTAATTTCCGCAGAATTTGGGAGAATCATAGATTATTTATTCGCACGCGGCCCTAATTATTGGAATCGGGGACAAAATTTAGTGCACAGCAAGACAAATGGCTAAACAACAGACATTCGGAGACAAGGTCAAGAAGCAATCCGTTGAGAGGGTTGAATTCGTACCTCAGCTTGGTAAGATGGCTAAGCTCATTCCTGTTCGCTTCGTAGGCATCGCTAAGAACGGTAAGAACTACCGTTTCGAAGATCGCATTGCGCGTTTGGCTGAGCCGGAAGGCGGCGGCGACTCGATCATCGTCTAACATTCTCAGCTAAACAGTGGGGCAACCAGCGACGCGGATTGTATCCCTGTTGCCGAGCGCCACGGAAATTTGTTTTGCTCTCGGGTTGGATGAAAATATCGTAGGCGTCACGCACGAGTGCGATTATCCGGCGAGCGCGCAGTTGAAGCCGCAGATCACACGATCTAAGACAACGGCGGCGCTCACTTCGCGAGAGATCGATGCATTAGTTCGTTCACAATTAGATGAGACCGGTTCGATATACGAACTGGATCTCGAAATGTTGGAGGCGCTTCGACCCGACATAATTCTCACGCAACAGCTCTGTACTGTTTGCGCAGTGAGTTTTGATTATGTCGCCGAGCAAGCTGCAACGCTAACAACTGTGCCACAGGTAATAAACCTAGAGCCTAAGAGTCTGGAAGATGTCTTTCATTCGATCGCTCGAGTTGCAGCCTTAGTTGGACAACCGGAGAAAGCCGAAGCAATGCTTTCGGGGTTGCGAACCAGAGTAGATCACGTGCGTGAGGCAGTTGCATTGCTTCCCAAACGCAAAGCGATGGTTTTGGAGTGGATCGATCCACCGTTCGCTTCCGGACACTGGATACCGGAATTGGTGGCCTTAGCAGGTGGAGAGAACACAATTGGGTTTCTTCACGCGCCATCCAGAGAAGTTTCGTGGGAGCAGATACTTGCATCGCTTCCCGAAGTGCTCATCGTAGCAGAGTGTGGTTTTGGAGTCGAAAGACAACTGCAAGATATAGATTTTTTATTAAGCCGCGTAGGGTCGGATATACCTGAGATTTGGGTATGTGACGGGTCGCAGTACTTCTCCCGTCCCGGGCCTCGGTTAGTGGATACGCTGGAAATGATTTCCGGAATACTCCACGTGGAGCTTCGAGAGCAAATGCTTTCAAAGTTTCAGGACACAAAAGACATAGTACGCATTCATTAGAACATGGCACAACAACGTTTCAATTCATCGGGATCAACGGGCGGCAGGCCCGGACAAGGCGGACGTGACGGCGGCTTTCAGCGCGGCGGTCAGGGAAATCAGCGCAACAATCGCAGAGACCCAACCAAAAAGAAAGTGGATCCGCTGAAACTTCGCGGCATCACTTATCTCGATTATCGCGATATTCGAATTCTCGAACGCTTTCTGAACGATCGTGGTAAGATCCTTCCGAACCGTATCACAGGTGTGACGGCAAAGGCACAGCGCAGACTCGAGGAATCGATCAAGCATGCGAGACACCTCGCACTTCTCCCCTTCGTTGCTGAAGGCTTGAAGTAAATCATAGGGAAGCGAAGTCAACAAAGTTTATTTCATATTATCATCAAGAGCCATGTCACGTCGTTGTGAACTTACAGGTGTAGGCCCGGTCTCGGGTAATCACGTATCGCACGCGGTCAATCGTACGAAGCGCCGTATGCTTCCGAATCTTCAGACCAAGCGTATCTGGGATCCGAACAAAAACAAGTTTGTCACCATCAAGGCGACAGCTCGTGCGTTTCGGACGCTGGACAAGAAGGGCTTTGGGGCTTTTAAGAAGACCTCGACGCTTTAAGATCGTCTCATCAGGAGTATTCTGAAGAGCCGCTCCGCATTGCGGGGCGGCTCTGCTATTCTTCCGATTTTCGTCGCACGATATCGCATTCGCGAAAAATTAGATCGTATTGAAGACACCACTCTTTCGGAGAACGCTGCACACACTCGAGTTGGGCATCCGACGGAGCTTTTTATTCGCGCTTTCCCTTCGCAAAAAAAGAGGGCAGGCGCAAACCGTTACACTCGCGCCGAACGCAACAATCCTCTTTCTTAGGCAAGATCGTATTGGTGATGCAATCGTCACGACACCTCTGCTCGTAGCACTCCAACACCGGTATCCCGACGCACATATTATGATGCTGCTCGGCAGCAACAATCAAGCGATTCGTGATATGCTGCCCGTCGAGTGCGAGACGTTTATCTTTACGAAGAATGTCGTCAAAGATCGAAAGTTGATTCGTCAACTTCGCAGTCGCAAGATCGATGTACTGATCGACCTGACAGACAATGCCTCAGTCACCTCGTCGATTTTGATCTCGTCCATTCAAGCAAAGACTTCTATTGGTATCGAAAAGGAGAACGGAGTCGTCTATGATATTCTTGTTCCAAGGCTCGATCGCGAAGAGACACACATCTCGCGTCGAATCGCGGAGTTGCTGCGACCGCTCGGCATTGACCCCGACACGATCGATCTAAGGCCACGGTTGCGTCTTCCGGAGAGCATCAAGATCAAAGGACGAGTAGGCATCAATATTTCCGCCGGTGGCGATTCTCGGTATGCACCTGTCGAGACTTACTCCGCGATTGCCTCAAGCATACTTCACATGTCGGGCATTAGCGAAGTTGCCATTCTCTGTCAACCCTCCGATGGAGCAATCGCCGACGCAATTGTGGCCTCTGCTGCTGATGATAGGATCTCTAAACTTCCTCCTTCGGCCTCGTACAAGGAGTTTGCGGGTTGGCTTGCGACGTGCGAGTACCTTATTACACCGGATACATCGGTAGTTCATCTGGGGGCAGCTGTCGGGATTCCAATGGTCGTCATATACGCGCCGATACCGGAGGGCTTGCATTATTGGACTCCGACCGGGGTCACCTTTGAGATGATGATTCAAATGCCTACGCTTGAGACACTCGAACCCGAGCCGGTGGTTCGCTTGTTTCAAGCTCTGTTAGCCAAAACGAAAACATACCCTGAAATAAATCATGCTGATTAAGCTCTATAAGCGATTGCTGCCTTTTGCAAGGCGGTACAGGGGTCGAATTCTCTTGGCGACATTCTTTAACGTCATCTCGAGTGTGATGAGCACTGTCATCATGGTTGCGATCATACCGATCGAACGACTCCTCTCCCCTCCCCCTCCCGAGGCAGCGAAGGCAATCGATGCACTGAAAGCGAATCAGAGTATTTTCGATACCTTTCGCGAGAATGTAATCCAAAGTATCACTCACTACTTTCTTCAAGGGACACAAACGGAAGCGTTGTTCAAACTCTGCGCTTTTGTTTTTCTTGGTTATGCGTTCAAGAATATTTTTCAGTACTTGAACAACTATCTCATGGCGATCGCCGAAGGCGGAATGGTGAAGAGTCTTCGCGATGCAGTGTTTGAAAAAATGTCGATGCTCTCGCTCGACTATTACTACGATCGCAAAGCCGGGCATTTGCTTTCGCGACTGACCAATGATGTCAGTATGGTCAATAGTACACTCACGAGTAGCATCGTCACAGTTGTCGGTCAGCCGGTACAGATCATCATCTACTTGTTTTTGATGATCACAATCAATACGAAGTTGACGCTGATCTCACTCGGCATTGCGGTGTTGAGTTTTTATCTGATCACACTATTCGGAAAATCACTGAAGTCGCTCTCGCACAAATTGCAATCAAAGCAAGGTGATATTCTGACAGTTGCGCAGGAATCGATCGGCGGCGTAAAAGTTGTGAAGTCCTTTGGGATGGAGCAATATGAAATTAATCGCTTCAAGGAAGAAACGCGCGAGCATTATAAGTGGGGCATTCGGCTTGCACGCATTCGTCAAACGATAAGTCCTCTCAACGAGACGGTTGCGGTGTGCGGCTTCATTGGAATTCTGTGGTTCGGCGGGCACGAGGTATTCAAAGGTACGATGCATGGCTCCGAACTCTGGTTCTTTCTTCTGGCGCTGATACAGCTCATGCAGCCGATTCGCAACCTTAGCGACTTGAACAGCAGACTCTACGAAGGCTCGGCCGCAGCCGAAAATCTTTTCGCAATTTTAGATGCAAAGCCGAGTGTTGCGCCTGGTACGATCGAAGTCGCTGCTAAACATACGAAGCCGATTCATTTCGAGAACGTACACTTTAAGTATGCTTCACAAACCGAGAACGCGCTGAACGGAATCGATCTCGAGCTATTTCCAGGCGAGACGCTTGCGCTGGTAGGTCCGAGTGGCGCTGGTAAGACAACACTTGTGGATCTTCTTGCGAGATTCTACGATCCAACTGAAGGAAATATTTATCTCGAAGGCAACAATCTCCGCGAGTACTCGCTCGAAAGTCTTCGAAGATTATTTGGTATAGTCACGCAGGACACTGTGCTTTTTCACGATACGATCTACAATAATATTTCGTACGGCAACAGAAACGCTACGGAGGAAATGGTCTATGAAGCTGCTCGTGCAGCGAACGCCCACGAGTTCATTCAGCAGATACCGACCGGTTATCAAACAATGGCTGGCGATCGCGGTGTGCGGCTTTCGGGCGGTCAGCGTCAACGTATTGCGATTGCACGAGCGCTATTAAAGAATCCACCTATATTGATCTTCGACGAAGCAACCAGTGCGCTTGACACGGAGAACGAGATGCTTGTGCAAGAAGCGATCGAGCGATTGCTCAAGGAACGAACGGCTGTCGTGATAGCACATAGACTCTCGACAATCAAGCAAGCCGATCGTATTGCTGTGATGAGTGATGGGCGTATCGTGGAACTCGGTACACACGATGAATTGCTCGCGATGGCCGATGGGCTCTATCAACGCCTCTACACGATTCAGATGCGCGCCGGCTCTGAATCGATTGTCACGCTTGGCTGATCCCCACGCAATGCACACCATCCCCGACAAACTTGAGAGCCAAACGCAGCCTGTCGAATCCTCAGACGTAGAGGCTGGCTTTAGTGACGCCTCGAAAGAGTATGTCGATGCTTACACGCTCAAGAAGCGAGAGTTTATTGAGCACATT
>JBDTCS010000266.1:0-9721 GCA_039923455.1 Kapaibacterium sp. (SeqCode)
GCTTCGAGTTCTTTTTCGATCAACTCGCGAACGGATTTTTCGAGCAGGAGATCTTTATCCTCGGCTGGCATCGCCACATTCTTTGCAGT
The DNA here is from genome assembly GCA_039923455.1 of Kapaibacterium sp. (SeqCode). Lineage (GTDB taxonomy): Bacteria > Bacteroidota > Ignavibacteria > Palsa-1295 > Palsa-1295 > JBDTCS01. The sequence goes on from JBDTCS010000266.1 coordinate 90, forward strand.
AAAATACTCACGAACATTTTCGAAATTCGGAACAAGAATAGCGGTGTTGAATTGTCGTTTGTCACCGATGAGCATTACTTGTTCCAGAAATTTCGATTCGAGCAACGAAGCTTCGATGTGCGCGGGCGCAATATTTTTTCCGCCACTCGATATGAAGAGATGTTTCTTACGATCGGTTATCGAGATATATCCTTCGCTATCAATCTCACCAATGTCGCCGGTGTGTAGCCAGCCTTCGGAGTCGATAGCTTCGCGCGTGTCATCAGGCAAATTGTAATATCCTTTCATCACGTTGGGTCCGAGCGCGAGAATCTCGCCATCCTGCGCTATCTTCACACGTACATTCGGAATCGCTTGGCCGACGGTGCCCCACTTTACTTTCGTGAACGGATTCACCGAGATCACCGGCGATGCTTCCGTCATCCCATAGCCTTCGATGATCTGAATTCCAAAACCGGCAAATGCGCGACCGACTTCTTTCGAAAGTGGTGCTGCGCCCGAAACAAGAAAGCGAACACGACCTCCCGTTCGCTCACGAATTTTTTTCAGGACAAGTCGATCCGCAAGCGGATACAACACTTTTGCACGGAGCGATACGTGGAGGCCTTCATATTTGCTGCCGTTGGCTTTGCCGATCTCGTGCGCCCAATCGAATAGGCGCTGTTTCGTCGGGGTCATTTTGTCGCGTCCTTTCATGATGCGACTGTGAATGCGCTCATAGAATCTCGGCACACCAGTCATGATGGTCGGTTGCACTTCGAGCATATTTTCTGCGACGGTATCAAGCGACTCGGCATAGGCAACGCTCGCGCAGGTGTAAAATTTGAAATAGGATGCGATGCGTTCGAAGCTATGCGATAGAGGAAGAAACGAAAGGAATACATCGTCGGGTGTGATCTCCGGCAACATCGCGAGTGCGCCACGAATATTGCTCGTCAGATTGCGATGCGTGAGCATCACACCTTTCGGAGTGCCGGTCGTGCCGCTCGTATAAATCAGCGTCACAACATCATCGGCTTTCGCTTTGTCGGCTTCGATGCGCACATCTATTTCGGCGCTCGAAGCTTGAAGCGCAATCTCCTCGAACATGTGAATATTTGCAGTGCCACCTTCACGTGGAATCGCTTCAGACCTTGCGCATACAAAAATCTCTTTCAGATCAGGACACTCCGGAAGCGACTTCATCACTTTGCGAAATTGTAGATCGTTCGAAACAACAACCATTCGCGCACCAGAATTTATGAGTATATACTCGACTTGCTTTGGTGTGAGCGTCGGAAACATCGGTACTGTAATCGCACCGAGTAGCAGCGCTGCAAAATCTGTCATCATCCACTCCGGTCTCGACTCGGAGAGTATCGCAATGCGATCGCCGCGACGAAGTCCGAGTGCATGCAAGCTCATCGCAGTCTCGATTGCACGCTTGCCGAATGCGTCGTAGGTCATCGACATATACGGTTTGCCACGCTCCGGTTTGTATAGTAGATACGTCTTATCACGCAGAGCGCCGGTCGTCTGCGCGTAAAAGATTTCGGTTAGCGTGTTAACGTTCGAACTTATCATGATATTTTTAGGCCGGAAGATAGCGACAACTTTCGCATTCAAACATAGCACAATATTTTAACGAGGGAGCTTCAATAGAATGGGAGTCCTTACGAGGAGAGGTATTCGTTTGGCGAGCAACGCGCTTCAGAGGAACGATTACACCGTCACATTCAGCTTTTCCAGTTCGGCTTTGTATTCGGCGATTGTTTTTACCAATTCGACTTCGACTGCTTCAGGCTGAATGATCTTTTCGAATCGCTCATCAAACACAACGACATCAACGCGCTTCGGTTTGTGCCAGGTGTCAAGCGAAGATTTCTCAATGCGAAGAGGCATCGCACGAAGCCCCGCATTTGCAAGCAACACACCAACGTGATACGGCGACGTGTGACCTTTGTCATAAATATTCCAGATGCCGTTCCAATTATCGGTCGCGCTCAAGATGTGACGAACGGTTTTGAGAATCACCGTCATGCTGCTCATCGAGTTCGGTGTATCGATGAGTCCCGGATAACGCAAAAGCTTTGCGATCGAATTGCGCGGACTCACCACCGACGAATACACTTGACGCGGACGCAGAATTGCGACATGCTCTTGATCAAGATCACGCAGCAAAAGATCGGCAGAAGCTTTCGTCCATGAGTAAAGACACGCGGGACTTGCAGGACTTTCGGGCGTGAAGGCTTTGCCCGATTCATCATACGGTCCATCCCAAATGCAACCACTCGACAAATGCAGATAGCGAATATTTTTTGACTCCGAACGATTGATCGCAACAATCTTCTGATACAACTCGACGGGCGCTTCGATATTGGAGCGAACAGTCTCACGAGCATTCGCCTCACACCACGCAAGATCGGTCTTGCCGGCAGCATTGATCACCGCAAATGGATCGATTCGCTTCAGATCATCTGTCGTGATATCACCAAGATCGCCATTCCAAATTTCGAGATCAAGATCGGCAAGCCCTTCGGCGAGTGCACCACCAACTTGTCCTTTACCGATGATCACAATCTTTTTCATACGTTTGCATTTGCCTTGTTCATCAACGCTTGCCACCAACCTTCATTGTTCAGATACCAATCTACCGTCGCGCGAATTCCGGTTGCAAAATCTATTTTTGGTCTCCAACCGATCGCAGTTTCGGTTGCACTCCAGTCGATCGCGTAACGCCTGTCGTGACCTGCGCGATCTTTTACATGTTCGAGTAGCGCAAGCATTTTTTCTTTCGGAGTGTTCTGCTTTTCAGCGATACGTTCGAGTACGAGTGTTGCGAGATCGAGATTCATCACCTCACTCGAACCTCCGAAGAGATACACTTCGCCTGACGTGCCTCGATCGATCACTCGAAAAATTCCGTCGCAGTGATCTTCGACTGCGATCCAATCACGAATCTGCTTTCCATCTCCATAAACAGGAACGCGTTCCCCGCTCAGTGCACGTGTGATGATCGTCGGAACAAATTTTTCGGGAAACTGAAAGCGTCCGTAATTATTTGTGCAACGCGTCACGCGAACATCGTAGCCATGCGTGTAATGAAACGAAAGCACCATGTGATCTGCCGCGGCTTTCGATGCTGCGTAAGGGCTCGATGGTTTGATCTTCGAATCCAATCGAAACATTTTACCATGATCTGCGCTGCCATAGACTTCATCGGTCGAGATCTGCAGGAACATCGGCACGCTCGCTTCGCGCATCACTTCCGCAAGCCTGACTGCACCGAGTATATTCGTCTCCGCAAAAATATTCGCCGCAGCAATCGAACGATCTACATGACTCTCCGCCGCAAAATTTATACACGCATCAAACGAATCGCTCTTGACGGCCGCTTCAATCGCTGCTCGGTCGCAAATATTTCCGTGCACAAATGTGTAACGATCATTCGCTGAAACCGACTCAAGATTCGCAAGATTACCGGCATAGGTCAGCGCGTCAAAATTGAGCACGGTATCACCTCGCTCAATCGCCTTCAGTATGAAGTTCGAGCCAATAAATCCTGCACCACCAGTTACAAAAAGCTTCATGCCTTACGCGTTTACTTCAGAAAAAATCGGCGGCTCCGATACCACAAGTTCGTTTGCTCTCGCGAGCGATGGAAACGTCCCCGCATCAGACCAGTAACCTGTAAAGTTCGAACAGGTTAATCTGTTTTGCTCGATGTACGCGTTGTTGACATCGGTGATCTCAAGTTCGCCACGACCCGATGGTTTCAGATTGCGAATGATCGAGAAGACATCGGCGGGATAACAGTAAATTCCAGTCACAGCAAGATTCGATGGCGGCGATTTCGGCTTCTCGATAATCTTAGTCACGCGACCATCCTCGACTACAGCAACACCAAACCGATCGGCGTCCTCAACTTCCTTCAAGATCACATGCGCCTTCGAAGCATCAGCAGCGAATGTGCTCACAACATCCGCAATGCTATCCTGAAAAATATTATCGCCAAGAATAACACACATTGGCTGACCGGCACTGAATCGTTCGGCGAGTGCAAGTGCTTGCGCGATTCCGCCTGCCTCATCTTGCACGCGATACGTGAGTTGCGCACCAAATTCTTTTCCACTTCCGAGCAAGGAAATAAAATCGCCGACATGTTCCGTGCCCGTCACGATCAAAATATCACGAATGCCCGCGGCGACTAATTTCTTCAGCGGATAAAATATCATCGGCATCTCGCCGATCGGCAGCAGATGCTTGTTCGTAACTTTCGTACACGGATAAAGCCTGGACCCCGTGCCCCCTGCTAATATCACGCCGACACATTTTTGATTCGCTGACATATTTACCCGATTTGATCGCAACACACTTCACTCGAAATCCTCTCAAGCGCTTTAACTTGCCGAAAGCGATAATTGTTCGAAAAGTGATCTAATCCAGCAGTGCAAAAATTTGCCTCTATTTCACCTGTGGATAACTCGAATTCTGAATTGCGGAGGGAAAGTGGACTAGCCTATTTGCGGTTTGCTTTTTCTTTAAACGTACCAAGTGGAGTGTATGTTTCAAAACCGTGATATTTTGAAAGACCAACTGCCCAAAACGAATTGTATTCAAGGAGGAATTTTTCCACAAGGATTTCCACAAATTGTCCCATGGGTTAGAGGTGCGACAATCAGACTGCCACCTCGATTCGCAGACTTTCGAGGAATTTCAACCTTGGATTTATTGGTTGAGATAAAACTCCGGATATTTCTTTTGTCCGCACAATTCGTGCAAACTAGATCACGCCGTTCTCAAGTGTGAGTTCTACTTAGTAATACCGTACGCGAACCGTCCGCATTACGCAACTAAATGGATATAACGTAGGCTAAGATATGAGAAATAATCTGCTACAACCTCGTGGGACAGCCTTCAAAGATTCTAAAGAGTGAGTCCCTGCTTAAAGTTATTTTATATGTGCAATCTTAAAAGTATGAATACTCCCTTCCGTTGATACTCTGGTATAATACGTCCCAGTTGGCAAATCCCGAAGAGGAACACCGATGGAATGTGTTCCTGGGTCAATCGACCCTTCTAAAATGGGTTGCATATTTCTACCTAAAATATCGAACAAGTCAATCCTTACCAAACTGCGTCGAGTGAGCGAATAGGTCATGAGCATATTGTTATGCGCTGGGTTTGGTGAAAGTGAGATAAGCGTAAATGCGTCGGTGAAAAGCCGTGGCAGCCCTACTGAGGCATCACAAGGCAATGGTAGACATGGATCAGGACAATAAAGCTGTCTGAACCAACATATCTCCGTAGCATTTAAGCCTTGCCTGAAATAGTCTGGGATACTGCCCTTCGGATTCTGAAGGATTCCATCGAGGGGAAGTGCACAACTAGGTGCGTATTTAGCAACCAACTCTTCAGCAGGATAGCCCACGAAGTGCCCAAGTTCATGAGTAACGAGGTCGGAAAAATTCCAAATGTATACACCGCCATCGAACAAAACATTCAGGTCGGAGGGCAGATTGGAAACGTCAGAATTTGTCCAGATTGCTTGAGTTATCCATCCCTTCCCATTAAGATCACCCTGAGTTTGAAAAGCTTTGGTGAAGTTTAGATGCATTATGATCGGGTGTTGATCATCGCATACAGGAGCACATTCATTTTTGTTGAGAGTAATTTCAGTGAAGGCGGGTTCCGTTTTCGGATCTTTGCCGGCATCTTTAAAAACTTGTGGATTCGTTTCTAAGTTGATTTGAATGCAACATGTCGACTGAGGAACGGGTGTGCAGATTTTAAAGTATTCGTTCTCAGCTATACCGATGTCAAGTTCCACATTCGCATCTTCAGGATCTGGAAAAACACTAGGCTCGAAGACTTTCACAAACGAGGTATTACCCGTTTGAACGGTAGTTGAAAGAGTCACCCCTAATTGGTCACGATAAAGGTTTAGAACCCGAATACACTTAGGAAGCCCGGGAGCAAATACTTTTAGGCCAGGCTCCTCTGTAGGACAGGAACTGCATGCAATCACTGGACCTGGACAAAAATAGTACGGATAACAAGTGTTGCCACAGTTGCCCTGTGCCAAAAGTTGATCGCGTGATTGGCCTAGCACGGCTAACACGGCAATCACCATGTATAAAGACACTGTCTTAACAAACTTTTTCATGGGTGTGTGATTCGATAGATTCGCGCACGCAATGCCGATAAGTAATCCGAAGTTGAAAGATTCACACCAAATCCAAAATCATTATTAGGGTCAATCACCTTCCCACTCGAGATTCGGTACAAACATCCCTGCGTAGTTTGATACTTCGTCGCGAGACAGACAGTATAGTAGGTTCTAAGTGAATCTCCTCCCACCCCTTGAAGATCGAGAAAGGCAAGATATTCTGAATTCAATTTTACCCAAGGATTTCCAAGACTGTCCACCATCAGCGGTCTCTGTTGAAGGTTTGTAGTGTTTCCCCAAAGATGCTCTTGGGGGGAGTAGCAAAATTGAAAACAGTTCGATGTCGTAAGCGTATGCAAATTATTATCTTTCGAAGTTGCCCCGCCTACACACGATGGTAGCACACGCCCTTTGACTGTGTCAATCACCCTGCAAGTGACAATGACTTGATTCGGGAAGGCGCATCCGTAGCTACTGTCATACTTACTTTCTAAATTGGTGACGAGCACATGGGCTATTATGTCAGAGCCAAGCATTGCCGTCCGATTGGTGTCAGGAATAACTATCGTAGCCTGATTTATAAGCATTGCTCTCAACCGTGCTCCTGAATTCTTGTAGTGACCAGGAGCGGGGGTACCACCCGCATATTGTAAGAATGTGATTGGATTGTAATCATCCATCTCATAAAGGTATTTGAGAGCATTTCGCAAAGTGTCCGAGTTCGTCAGCCTTGAAACAAATGCGTCTACAGATCTCGGAGACTGTCTTCTTAGGCTGTCCAAATATATATAACCGATAAGCACATCAAAGGGCATTCCGGTATTCAAAGGTGGAAAAGAAGTGAGCTGCGCGACCTGATTGTACAAGACGTAACTGCTGTCAACAATCGGAGAAATGCCTTGTGCCGAAGAAGTTAAGTTGATTGAGAGTAACAGACTGACCGTTGCGAGTGCAACGAGAATGTTCCTTGTACAACGTTGCATAAATAAGCCTCCGAGGGAAAATGTGGCACTAATCAAAAATACATAACTCCATGTTGTTCCTAGAGTCAACGGAGAGGTGGGTGCGGGAGTTCGATAATCCCATAGGAATCCTTGTACGTCGCCCAAGACGAGGAACGGCAATTAGATTCTACGCGATAATCTCGTAGTCGAATCCGATTAATATTTTTGTAGCTCTTAAGCTTCTTAACCACCAACCACATCCAGCAAAGATTTGGAGTTTTCGACGATACCGATCAATTTGGCTAACGATTTGAGGATAGCCGGATCCGAAATTTTGTCGGGGTCCTTTTCGAATTGCTCAAGAAATTCTACTCTCATTACGGCAGTGCAAGCTTCTTCAGAAATGCCTTTTTCGAAACTTTCTTCTTCCGATCGGCCTGCCTTACGAGTTGCCCAAGTGCGAGTTCTTATTTGTCAGAATCCGAAAGGAGACGCAACGGAACACGTTCTTGTTTTGGCATGTCCATCTTTACTATTGATTTAGGTCCAGCTCAGTCACAGTCTTGGTACTTAAACTTGTTACAAGATGTAAAGTAAAACGCGAGTTGTCAAGTGTAAATATTCGTGCTTCTATTTCAATGTGTTAGTTCGAATTATCCAGCGGCATGGTAACGATTGGTTGTAATATTCTATCGGTGAGTGCCGGAGGCACGGTATACTCGCAGCCCAGGATGAAGTTCGCCTCAGCGAACGAAATCCAGGGTAGTCGATCTCATTTGAGTCCGGAGCCCGCCGCGGCGGGCTCAAAGAATAAAATGCTCGCTCGACCCAGGTTTCCATCCGCCAAGGCGGATTACATCCTGGGCTGCCCGAGTATACCGCCACTCCGTGGCTAACAAAGTCAGGGATTTGACTTTGCCACCACCTCATGGCTAAGGGGTGCGCATCCAAAATCCGTTTTTTCAAATCTGAATGGTTTCGGCCTCCACGCATTTCATGTAACCGCTATTTCACGATGGAGAATCTTCCCGAGCGGATGTAGTCGCGACTCTTCAAGAGAAATATGTAATCGCCAGACTTTAGCGAACTTGCAGAGAGAGCTATATTCTGAGTCCCAGGATTTTGAACAGCATTGTCCAACGGAGAAGCAGCAATCTGTCCTCGAACTGTATAGACTGTAAGCGAAACCGATTGAACTGTTGGTAAGGTATATCTAAATGAAACTGCATTCGTAGCCGGGTTCGGATAGACATCGAGGGGCAAATTCTGGGTTAGTAGTGTCTGAACTACTCCCGCGCTAAAGCCACCATTTGTAGTATGTAGAACGACTCCGCGATCGCCTACTGCCCATCCCTCCGATTGTGATGGGAATCCGATTGCGGCGAAGGCGCGTCCTGCGGGAAAATTCTGCAGTACCCAATTGGAACCTCCATCTGTGCTACAAAGAATAATTGCGGTATCAATAACTTGAGAGGCACCAGCAAGATAGAGCGTCGACAGACTCGTCATGCAAGAGGCTACTGGAATGAATTCGGCTTGCTTATTGAATGTCCAACTTAATCCGCCGTCCGATGTGATTCCGATGATACCAGTATGATTATTACTGCTGTCTCCGGCAATGATCGCATGCAACGAATCGAATGCATAGCCTGTGTTAAGTTGAGGGTGTGTAGATTTCAGGATTCTACGTGACCATGTGAGACCCGCATTCGATGAATAAAAATGAGCACTAACGTTTAATGGAGGATTCGGTGGATCGTTTACTAGATCCATTTTGCCGATTATCTCAATGTGTGAATGATTGAAAGCGAAGATAGTCCGAAGCCCTCCACAACAACTATCTACCTCGCTTGTAGACCAGTGCAGACCACCGTCGGTTGTTCGCGAGACTTTACTCTCCACACACACGAGCCCAGTATCGGCGTTCAAAAAAAGCACATCGCCATAGTTAGTCGCAATATTTTCCGTAATCCAATTCAGCCCACCGTCAATCGTGTGCAAGATCACATAACCTGTTGTCATCCATCCTACATTGGCGTTTAAGAATTGGACCTTGAGATAACCTCCCGGTGGACCCCAAGGAAGCCAGGTAGTCCCGTGATCGGTAGTCCGGAAAACTCCCTCCCCCCCCGCGATCCATCCTGTATCTGGATTAATGAAATTGACACTATACAGAGCGCCTGTTGTCCCAATATTCACTTGCTGCCAGCCTGAACTTTGCTGCTGCTGCAAGGACGAAGTAGTGAGCTGGTTCGATTGCTGTGCTCTCAAGCTCGAAAGCGAGAGCAGAATGGCGAGAAAGGTTAGAAGTGACTTATTCATTTTCTTATCTCCAAATGACCCTCAAACGGAATACTAATATACAACAAAAACTTTCGCACCTATCGGTATGACTATATGGATTTACCCATATAATCCGATAATTTGCAGGGGTGAATCTAGACAAAATACTTGGCGATAACATCCGAGGTTACCGAAAACGGAAAAACCTTACACAAGAAGCGTTGGCCGGACTTGCGGGGCTTACGTCGAACTATGTC
>JBDTCS010000267.1:0-3130 GCA_039923455.1 Kapaibacterium sp. (SeqCode)
GTTCCAACATGCGTCTTGGCATTTTCAGGATAGAAACGCGACACGTTGGCCGGTTCCAATTTGTTGACGCGAACTGTGAACGAACCGTTTGCCAAATCCTTTGCTCCGCCACCACGGCTTGTCTGGCCCTTGAAGTGCACTGTATAGGTCTGTCCGATAGCTGCAGCGTCCGGCTTGAACGACCACACCCAATTGGTATCGACCTTCGAGAATTCTCCCGGTCCATCGACCTTCGAGATCGTCACGCCCTTTGTTTCCGCACCCTGAATCTTGATCGGGTTAGGAAGTTCGAGATTCGGGAAGCTTACGAAATCAACAATTTCCGGAAATACGGAAAGCTGATCATAAACTTTCGCCTCTTTCTTCTTTACGTTGACGGTAAACTCGTTCGAACCGATGTTTGTCGCGAAGTTCACATATTGTCCGGTCAAGAGCGAGTCAATATAACCCTTGAGCGCAACGTTCTCGACGATTCCCTCTTTCACCTCTTTCAATTCCTTCACCGTAAGATGGATTGCTCCGATCTTGACAGTGTCATCCGGATTTGCATTTTGCGTCACACCGACGATCTGGTTCGTACGTGCATCGAAGTGCAACTGATACTCACCCTCGCCGAATCCCGGTTTGAAGTTATACTTAAATGTGTAGTCCTGTCCGTTGCGTACTCTGGGATAGAGGACGGAATCGTTGGCCAGATTAATCACCTGCATCTCCTGCTTGTTGCGAAGAATGTGGAGATCAAGCTCTTTAACGGAGTCACGCAGTGGGTCCGCAACGCGGACACGTACGCTGAACTCTCGGCCATTCGCTTCCTTCTCATCGCCTAAGATCATGCTCTGATCGCTGGTGCTGCTGACCGAGGTCGCAGTTCCGCGAAGCGAGTTAATGATCGTCTCAGCGATAAGCTGAATACGCTTACTCTTTTGTTCGAGTGCGAGCTTTTCTTTTCTCAATGCATCTTCTGCATCGTCGCGCTCAACAATAATAATCAGGAGTTCGAGAAGAACTGCAAGGTAAAGAATGAAATATACTTTTCCTGCGCCGCCTTTTCCAGACATGAGTTCTTAATTAGTAGAAAATGAAGTAAACCTACACATTACACTTTTTCGATTGATGCTCGTCGGGCCGTTTCGACTCATCTGATCTCCGCTGATCGGGACTTCCTAATAGAGGCGCTGCCTGCTCTGAGGTGCAACCTCCCGGACATACCCGGAAACGGATTCCGGCTTTCTAACACTTTTTTGTAAGCTTAGTCGCCAACACAACAACGCCGAAGCTTCCTGCCTCAAAAACTGTCGGCTGCAAACTGCCGACATTCAAATTTTTTCCGGTTGTCTAACCGAGGGAGCGAGCCGAATCAAAATTGGGAAGCAAACGCTCCACCATTTTCATCAAGACATCCGTCTCAACATTTACCGAATCACCAACTTTCAGGAATTGAAAAGTCGTGTATTCGAATGTATGGGGGATGATCGCCACTTTTAGGTTCTCGCCTTCGATCGAAGCGACTGTCAAGCTGACACCTTCTATAGTGACCGAGCCAATTGGCACAACATATCGGCTAAGTCGTTTGGGCATTTCGAATTGAAATGCCCAGCTTCCGTTCAGATCCGAAATCTCACGAAGTGTAGCCGTCCCGTCAATGTGACCTTGAACTATGTGGCCTCCGAGTCTGGTAGAAAGCATCGCTGCTCGCTCCAGATTTACTTTCTCCCCCAATTTCAATGAGCCGAGTGTCGTTTTGCCCAGCGTCTCGCCGACAGCAATGACTTCAAAAAACGACGCTCCAATTGCCACGACTGTCTGGCAGCAACCATTAATCGCTATAGAATCGTCAATTTTCAGATCTGAGAGTACTTTCTCTGCCTTAATTTGTAGACGGAGAGAAGTTCCCACATCAAATCGGTCAACGAGTGTGCCGAGTTCTTCGATAAGGCCGGTAAACAATGTAAGTGTTTCGATATTTTTCTGGAGTGAACAAGTCTCTTATGACTGACTCGCACACTTTAAGGCACATCGAATATACCATTTTTTAAAATAAAGAGAGTGTGAAAGAGCTTAGACGAGCTTCTTTTAGGTATTGACAACACAACCAAACAGAAAGAGGATTTCCGGCAAAAGGTGAGATGGGCGAACAATGGGCGAACAATGGGAGAAAGTGGGTCAAGAAAAATGGTCTGAATTCCATATTCTTTGACTCTTTGGCCTTCGAGCACTTGCACAAGCATACTAAAGTTAGTTATTTTAACACTGGTCGATACGAGGAGCCTTCGTTCGTGCGATCTATCTGAGAAAAAAAATTGCTTCCAAGCATTTTTTTGACGGAGCAATCAGCAAGAACTTTGAGGGTAAATCTTCGAAAATTGAACGAAACCTGAATAGTCGCGTTGCAAATAGATATATTTGTCTGCGATTTGTTGTAGGTCGAGGCTGATTGAAGAGTATCTCGCGTCCCAACTTGACTGGGAATGTGTCGTTTTTTCTGCGAACGGTTCGACAATATTCAGCTTTCTTAACTGAAATTCTGCTAGCGAGTTCTACGTGGGCCTGTTGTGCGTGTGTCACGAACATGGAAGTTCGCTCGCGAAAGTTCAAGGCGGATCCGCTGAATGCATAGAGTGTGATCGTATCTTTTCTTTTTCTCCGGGTTCGCAATCACTTGCTCAATTTGCAAGCGGATGCCATTCGGAATTGCTCTCTTACTTTTTTCCAATAGTAGTGTGAGCGACTGAGTACGTGTTGTTTACATACAAATATTTCTTTGATTTTACTCACACCATTTTTCTCGCGTCCCGTTTCTCATGCGCGGTAAAAAGGTATCCGTAATTCACGGACAGATGTTCGCTACTTCCTTCGGCTCGTTGCTGGCCGTCAGAAAATAGAGACACTGCCCATTGATTAGATAGCTACCATCGAAAAATAGCTACCATTGATTTCACGACCAAAGAATGATTCTCTGACAGTTTTGTGAATGTGTGTACCGGATGCTTCTTAACACGAAGTATAGGTCACATCGAACATAGCTGTTCGCATGTTGTAAAATTTAACTGATTGCAGGTTAATTCTAGACTATGAAACTTCTTCAGATGATTCGTGTGCTTTCGCTGGGCGCTCTGCTCATGATCGTAGG
>JBDTCS010000268.1:0-18602 GCA_039923455.1 Kapaibacterium sp. (SeqCode)
CCGTTCAATCGACCACGGAGCAAAGTGGCAACAAATTTATGAATTCCCGAATGACGAATATCTCCAGACTCTCACTTTGAGTGCATTAAAGAGAGGCGAAGTGATCTACACCTGCGTGGATACTACCTCCTACATGCGCAAGATGTTCATTTCGACTGACGACGGTGAATCCTGGACTTTCTCATTCCAAACACCATTTACGACAGGTTGGGGGGGGGATGGCATCTGCGAATCTGCGTCTGGGAAAATCAAACTTCTCTTGCCGTCCGGAACATGCACCTCGTCGAATAGAGGAAAAACCTGGGATACAATCAGCGCCATTGTCCCGACTAGAGCGGTCCCTTGGGGCGACAGCCTTGTTTACTTCAATTATGACCGGTTTACGGTGGTCGCTCCGGATGGCACCGCTTCTCAGATCCCCTACGCCAGCCCGCAACTAAGATACGGCGTTCTTGTTCCAATATCAGACTCTTCCATTGGTCTATATACAGAGATCCCTGTTTATCCTGATCTAATTTTGAGTTTTAGCTCGTCGAAGGATCTCCACACATGGACAAAGTCGGACATCCTTACTGTCCCACCCCCCCGGTAATAATCCGATCATCACTATAACTCCTACGGGCCAAATCATGCTGTCTCCACCATCTCTATATCTAGACAGACAGGATACCATAATTAGCTCAACAGACCATGGCCAAACGTGGAGGACGCTCGCTACGAAGTTGCAATTCCTCGGGTTCGACGCGCAAAACGCGATGTACTTCCAATCCACCTATAGCATAATGCGATCGGCGGATGGCTCCACCCTCTCACCAGCAGGATTCATCCCGAGACCGACCGTTGCGGCGATTGGTGCTTCGTCCGGTCTGCTGTTTATGACCCCTAAAGCGGGTGGCGGACTGGACGGACTGATCGACTATTCCAGTGACCAAGGCGTCTCCTGGAAATCCTGTACTTTTGCCGACACGCTTACGCGCATTGCATGGGGAGACCACTTTTGTTCGTATTCCATCGCTGGTCAACCCGCACTTATTTCTGAATTACATACTGGAGTCAACCCATATACTAGGTTCAGGCCATATTTGTTTAACCCTAACAACGGATCATGGTCTGCCGGCTCCTATGGCCCAAGCGTTGGGAGTTTCGGTCTGTTTGAAACCGACCAGCGAGGCAATTTATACTTGGGCGCTGATTTCGTCTCGAACGATGGAGGGGTCACATGGATTGAAACCGGTTACCCGGACAAATTTCCAGGGACAGGATTTGCTTCGACTTCGGACGGGTTTATTTTCGAGTCGAGCAAGCAGCCTGTAGTGTATCGATCTTCTGACGCGGGCCAAACCTGGACGCGGCTACCATTGAAAATTCCAGGCGTCACGGTTGTAAAACTGGCTGCAGGCGCGGGCTCTATCATTGCCTCCACCGAGGAGGGTGTTTTGATTCGTAGCGATGACAATGGAAATTCGTGGTACACCTGGGTGCATGGCTTGACCGATACCGCAAGTGTCCTCGCGATGACGCAATCCGGAGAGGTCTTCATTGGAGGCTATGCCGGACTGAGGGTGTGCCGACTGTCCGACTCAGCAATGTCTGATGTTTATCTTGGAGTTCAATCCCCCTCGATCACCGGTCTTGCGGTTGATGCAAATGGAGTGTTCGTGCAAACTGCGTTCGACGGACTTTATTATAGCGGTGGAATTGGCACTTACTCAGGCGGTCCGAACGCGTTCACGAATTATCCCAATCCGTTTCACGCTGGGACGACTACGGTCAGTTTTACACTGCGCCTGGCCGGCGATGCGTCGCTTCGTATCTACAATGAGATCGGGCAGACGGTTGAAACGATCGTTAACCAGCATCTCGAGCGAGGCGCTCACAGCTACACTTTCCAAACCGCAGCGCTCTCATCGCACGTGTACTTTGCGATTCTCCAAACCTCCCTGGGTCGAAGCTTTCTTAAGATGGTTGGAGGTCGGTAACGGTCAGCAAAGTGTTGCTCGATCAAGTCAAAAGTCGTTGCTTTCAATGGGTTGTTACCTCTGAACTTTTATGGTTCTTCCAAGTTTGAAGCTGCGTTGCTTCGGACTCCTCTGCGCGCTCCTCGCAATCGCAGCATCCGCTCACGCCCAATTTCATTGGAAGCAGCTTCCACTCCCGAAGGATAAACCGATCACAGAGTTCGTGCTTGAAAAAAGTGGGCGGGTGTTCATCACGTTTGATTCTGTTTGGTATCGATCGTCTGTGGTTTCTTCCAATTTTTTTCTGCCAACTAAAATTTGCGGGCCAAGAGTCATTACCGCCTGATCAAAAACTTCCTCGTCACTACATTCCCTTCGCTTGCGACTCGTAGGTAGTAGGCACCGCTCGGGAGTTTTGCTACGTCGATGTTTACTTTGGGCGAATGTTCTTCGAACGTTGGAATGACCTGCCGACCTAACAGATCGAACACAGAGAGCGTGGAAGTTACCGGAAGTCCTTCGACCTTTAGATCATCATTCGTCATATGCGTCACGATCCGGCTCGGCTGGGTGGGTGCTACGGATTTTGTTTTGACGAGTGAGTAATCAAATTGAAGATCATTGCAATAAAGGGTATCGACAGCTTTGAAAGCCGAGAGATTCAGAACGCTGGATTTATCCATAATGAGCAAACCTGAAGCGCCAGGTGGATCTGCGAATGTTACGGAAGAGCCCGCCTTCATATAGATCTCTGGTCGATTACTCGCGTATGTGCCCACCACGGAACCGCCAGGCTCAACATATATCCTGGCAGTACGAGATTCGACTTCATACTGGTCACAATAGCTTCCCCCGGACTTCACCCACACATTTTGCCACATTCCTGTATCGAAGTCGGTCACGATATGAACATCGGCCGGGATCTGAGGTGCACATGAAAGGATTTCAAGCTCTATATCCTGGGTGGCGACACAGCCGTTGGAGTTCGTGACGGAAATCCTCCCCCTCTTCATGCCTGGTGTCGTGAAGAACACAAATAGCGTGTCAGGTGTCGCGTTCAATGTTCCGGTGTCGTGTTCGATCGTCCACAGAGTAGATGTGTTACTAGTTCCTAATTGAATGCAACATAGCATAAAGAGTGATTAGGGCCACACTCGTCCTGTTACTGGTTAACAAGAGCCACCGCGTTTCTGATAACTTCGGTTGCACTTTCGCGGTCACAAATTATGCGTTCGGTGGTAACCTCAAATTTCAGACCCTTTTGGGGAAAGCGACTTCTCGAGCAGCAATTACTGTTAGCACTGATAGATAGGCTTGTTCAGCGATTCTATGTCCACTATCATTATCTGACGACTTTTGCCAGGCGCAATCTCTTTTAAAGAGCTATTTCAGTAGCATGCTCGCTTTCATCCCAAAGTGGTGCAACAATTTACTGTAGAACTTACCGACGACGACTGATCACGGTTTTTTGCCTTTATTCAAACGCGAACCATACGAAAAATACAAAGATCCGGCAGTCCTCGCGGAAGTGAGTCGCGGCCTCGGCGAGCCGATGGTCGGACGCACCACAGCATCACTTGCTCCTGGAGAACTTCTCGCCTCACGAGGTATCTAAACTTGAAGAAAAAACGCCGCATTGGAATTCTCGCTCTTCAAGGCGATTTTGCCGAGCATGCCGATAGACTCCGGCAACTCGGCTGCGAAACAGTTCAGGTGCGTCGATCGAAAGAGTTGATCGGAGTGGACGGCCTCATCCTGCCCGGCGGTGAATCGACTACAATCGCCATACTCGAGGATGTCTCAAGCAAGTTCAAGACGGTCGAAGCTGACAAGGAGCCTATCTTCGATGCAATCAGCCGATTGGCAACTGAGGGTTTGTCGATTTGGGGCACATGTATGGGAAGCATTTTGCTCGCCAAAGACTTCGAGGGTTCGAAGCAAGGACGAATCGGATTGATGGACATATCGGTAAGACGAAATGCGTTTGGACCACAACGCGCAAGTTCCGACATTCTACTTGATATTCCGGCTTTAGGCGCGAAACCATTTCCCGGCGTTTTTATTCGGGCTCCGCTCTTTTTGAATGCGGTAAAAGACGTCGAGATTCTATCTAAACTTGACGGCGGTTTTGTGATGGCTCGACAAGGTAATTTATTGGCGACGGCTTTTCATCCAGAGGTTACATCCGACAATCGCATTCATGAGTACTTTTTGAACATGCTTAAAGTAAATCACTCTTGATCCTCCTCAAGGATGAAGCACTAGCAGAACACATGAACCGGTAGGTATTTAGTTGTTGGTTAGTGTGCGCTCAGTATTCGCTGTATTTCGTAGCGGAGTTTCTTTTTAAAAGCGATCAGCGTCGGAGCTGTTCCTAATCCGGCAAGATTCTCCGTATCTACTATATTCCCGTTACTTAAAATTGGGAATACACCTCCTTGAAGTTTTAAACCATTACTCGGCCAGTAATTATAAAACGAATGAGTCCCATCGTAATCAATAAACATCGCATGAAGAAAAACGATATACTCCCTGCCAACAGCTATTGTGCTATCATTCGAGCCAGACATATCATCTGATTCTCCTACACGTACAAAATCCGATGTGTTTTTTCCCCAAACCGGTGAGTAGGAAAAAAGAATACACGGATGAGACGATTGTACCAACACGCCATGTGAAGTTTGAGGTGAGCTACAACTTCCTGTCATAAGATGTTTGCCCTTTATCGTATCAATGACCTCCGCATTTACACATTGCATTGGTATGGGATGATCAGGAGTATTCCCGAGGTTATCTGCGTCGTTCACAACACCGTTTACTTTGATGTGAAGAATGACGGAAGTATTCACTAAATATCGAAGCAGCAATGAATCTGGGATAACATCATGTGCTTTTTGTTTTAACGTTTCGATGATGGCACCAGGTACACCACGATATAAGGGATTTACATCATATCCAGCAAGCCCATATTCTTCAAACAGTGTTGCGTCATAATCAGACATTGCGAATATATACTTATTGACATATTTTAATGTGTCATAATGTCGTAGGCGGCTGAAAAGAGAATCCAGTTGGGATTGCGATGTCAAACTTTTCATCAAGCTATCGAGATAAATATAGCCTATTAAGGTATTCAACGACATGTCCGTCCGGAGTGTCGGTGCTACCGAGATAGGTGTGACAGGTTGCCGGTAACAGCCATTCGTCGTAGCTTTATCAATTGATCTTGATCGCTGGGCGTGAGCAAAGGCTGGTACAAGAACCAATAAAAGCAGCACAGTGAACAGGGGGTTTCCTATAAGTGCTTTTAGTTTACTTATTTTAGCATCCATAAAAGTTATTGCGTATTACTGGTAGATAACTGCAAGTCATCAAAAATACCATAATTCTACCTCCACCCTGCCCCAACTCCTGAGAAATTCCCACATCGTTGGAGTTGCATAATGCCTAAACTTGCCGTATATTCGCGGTACATAGTGTAACTCCTTCTGTCACTTTACTTAGCCGAAACATCGATTATGGAGAATCAACCAATCATGCCGCCACCTCCACCGCCACCCGCTGCGGTTGTGACCGGCGCTGTACCGGGTCGTGGACTATCAATTGCAGCAATGGTGCTCGGAATACTCGCGCTTTGCGGCTCGTGGATTCCTTTTCTCGGAGTGCTGATGTTCCTGCCTGCGGGTCTTGCAGTCATCCTCGGCGGCATCGGTCTATTTCAGGCCAACAAGGTCAGTGCGCCCAAAGGCTTCGCGATCACGGGGCTCGTCACCGGTGTTATCGCGATGATCCTCGCGGTTGTGGTCACAGTTGGTGTTTCGAAATACGTTGTTGATCACGGAAATAAGTTTGGCATCAACGTCGACTCGATCATGCGTGAGGCGAGGAAAAAATCTTCGCAGACGACTACCACTACGACGACAACAACCGATACTTTAAAATATTAAGCTTCCAATTCCGAAGCGAATGCGAGCCCTTCAGAAATGGAGGGCTTTCTTCTTGCGCTATAATTTGATGGGGAGAAACGAAAAGACCTTGCTTTGGAAAGCAAGGTCTTGACATAATGAAACCGATCGAAGTTCTTTGATCGAAGCGATTAAGCGACGGCTTTAAGCTGCTGCTTCGGCTTCTTTCTTCTTGCGGGTTGCGCGAGGCTTTTTCGGAGCTTCAGCTGTCGCGGCGACTGCTTCAGCTGCCTTAGCTTTGTTACGAGTCGGGCGTGGCTTTGCGACCTTATCCGCAACTGCCGGTGCAACGGTACCCTCAGCGCCGTTCCAATCAACGAGCTCAAGAATAGCGATATGCGCGTTATCACCGTGACGCTGACCGAGCTTTACGACACGAGTGTAGCCACCCGGACGTCCCTCAACTCGTGGAGCAATATCCGCAAAGAGGATCTTGACTGCTGCCGGATCTTTGATCTGACGAGCAACCTCACGACGAGCGTGGACCATGCCTGCAGCGATAGTCATCTCATCGCCTTTGAGCGCAAGTGCGTTCTTAGCGCGAGTGATGATCGGCTCCACGAAGATACGCGTTTCCTTCGCTTTCGCGACGGTTGTGCGAATACGCTTGTGCGTGATCAGCGATGTTGCGAGTGCATTCAGCGTGGCTGCTCTGTGGCTCGCTGTTCTCTTAAGTTTTCTGCCCTTATTACCGTGTCTCATAATCTATGCGAAAAATTGCGCTGTGTGTTCAACGTGTCAGCGTGTGGCCAACCAGTTTTTAATGCGTGAGTTCTGGTTGTCCTTCGAGATACTTATCGACGTCCATTCCGAACGTCAGTCCCAACTGATCGACGATCTTTCCGAGTTCATCAAGCGACTTACGTCCGAAGTTTCTGAACGTGAGCAACTCACGCTCATCACGACGAACGAGCTCTGCGATCGTTTTGATGTTCGCAGCACGCAAACAATTCTGCGAGCGAACGGAAAGCTGAATGCTATCGACCGGCGTCAGAAGCATAGCGCGAATACGCTCTGTCTCTGTGTCAGCGATTGGCTTCACCGGCTCTTCCTCTTCCGGTCCGCCAAAGCGAACGAAGAGATTTACGTGATCGCGCATGATACGACCTGCGATCGTAACAGCTTCTTCCGGAGTGAGCGAACCATCGGTGTCGACATCGAGCAACAAGCGCTCATAATCGGTCTTCTGTCCAACGCGTGTCGGCTCTACGATAAACTTTACATTGACGATCGGCGTGTAGATCGAATCGATCGCGATTGTTCCGAGCGGTGCATCGAGTTGCTTGTTCTCGTCCGAAGGCACATACCCGCGACCGTGACCAACGCGAAGCTCCATCTGCACTCTGCCATCGTTGGACAGTGTGAAGAGATGCTGTTCGGGATTAAGAATTTCGAGTTCGGTTGTGAACTGCTGTAAATCGGCAGCTTTGAAATCTCTTGGTCCCTGAACGTCCACTAAAAGACGTGTCGAAACTTTCTGTTCTGTGCGAAGGCGAACAGCCTTCAAATTCAAGATGATCTCTGCGACGTCCTCGATAACGCCCTTGATGGTCGAGAACTCATGCAGGACACCGTCGATACGTAAACTTGTAAATGCTGTGCCAGGAATGCTGGAGAGCAATACGCGTCGCATCGCGTTACCGAGCGTCGTGCCGTAGCCTTCTTCAAGAGGGGAAGCGATAAATCTTCCGAACGTGGCAGTCTTGCTGGACTCCTCCAATTCGATCCTCTCAGGCATGTGCAGGTTTGTCATACTTCTTCTTTGCAGCTCCCTCAATAGTTAAATACCAATAATACTAAAGTCTTTTTTATTCCACTGCACCCTCTGTTCCGGAGGATGCTTATTCGCTTAGGATACGCGGCTCGTTGCAAGAAGCAACGTGCCTCGAACGCTAAAACGATTACTTCGAATAGAGCTCGACGATGAGCTGTTCGTTAGCATTAAGCGGAATATCCGCACGCTCCGGAATCGCGAGGAAAGTACCCGAAAGGTTTGACTTGTCAAGCGAAAGCCAGCCTGGCGTCGTGTGATCGCCACGCGTACGCTTCAGCGACTCGTGAATCACATCGAGTTTGCGTGATGCCTCTTTGACCTGGATGATGTCACCCGGATTCACGAGGTACGACGCAATATTTACCGACTGTCCGTTAACGAGGATATGTCTATGAAGGATGATCTGACGTGCAGCCTTACGGGACGGTGCAAGGTTCAAACGATAAACGACATTATCCAAGCGGCGCTCGAGCAGCTTTACGAGATTCTCACCCGTAACGCCACGAAGACGTGAAGCCTTCTCAAACGTATTGCGGAACTGGGTCTCCAGCATGCCATACATTCTGCGAACCTTCTGCTTCTCGCGAAGCTGAATGCCGTACTCGGATACTTTTTGTCTGCGTGTCAAGCCGTGCTGCCCAGGTGGATAGGTGCGCTTATCGACGGGACACTTGTCTGAATAACACTTGGTGCCTTTGAGGAAAAGCTTTTGCTTCTCACGACGGCAAAGTTTACAAACGGAATCAGTATAACGAGCCATGAATAATGTAGAGTATGAAAACGGTATCTCGTGTCGATGGGGCAACTTCCGATCTTAGCCTAAAGCCAATATCGTGATCGCCTTTAATGTGCTTGCCTCTCGCCTTCTTCCTTCACACCATAGCTTCGGTGAAGTTTACGACAGGGAGACTACTCCTCTATCTTGGGCTCTGCATCGCAAAAGATGCGAACCCATAAAAACAAAAACTTACCTTCGCGATTTTCGATCGCGCCAAAACATCGGTGGTTATACGCGACGCTTCTTTGGAGGGCGGCAACCGTTGTGCGGCATTGGCGTCATATCGCGAATCGAGAGTATCTCGAGTCCGGCAACTTGCAATGCACGAACAGCGGCTTCACGTCCCGAGCCTGGTCCGCGAATGATAACGTCCACTTTGCGAAGACCCATATCGAAGGCCTCTTTCGCGCAAGACTCGGCCGAGACCTGTGCAGCAAATGGAGTGTTCTTACGAGAGCCTTTGAAGCCCATCTTTCCGGCAGTCGCCCAGCTAAGCGTGTTACCGCTGTTGTCGGTGAGCGTGATCATCACATTATTGAAGGTCGCCTTGACATGCGCGATGCCATGCGATTCTGCGACGATCTTCTTTTTCTTTTTCTGACCTGCTGCTGCTTTTGCCACGGTGTCTCTGAAATTCGATAAATAAATTCTATGCTACTTTCTTGCGATTATGCGAACAGCTTATTCTTTCGCTACCGCTCACTGCTAAGCTAACTCACTGCTAAGCTAACTCACTGCTAAGTTAACTTACTTCTAAGCTAACTTACTTCTTAGCTGCTGCCTTCTTCTTACCGGCAACCGTCTTACGACGACCCTTACGTGTACGTGAGTTCGTGCGTGTGCGCTGACCGCGAACAGGCAGGCCCTTACGATGACGAAGACCGCGGTATGAACCGATGTCCATCAAGCGCTTGATCGCAAGTTGCATCTCACTACGGGCCACACCCTCGACCTTGAGGTCGCTACTTATGATCTGGCGAATCGTTGTGACTTCATCTTCCGTCAGATCGGAGATCTTCTTATCGTCGGAGATCCCCGCCTGTGTCAGAATCTTGTGTGAAGTCGTCCTCCCGATGCCGTAGATATAAGTCAATCCGATAACGGAGCGCTTATTTTTCGGCAGATCAATTCCCGCAATACGTGCCATTAAAGAATGCTAAAAAGTACGAATGTGCTACAAAAATGCTATGAACGCGCTGATCGAAGGATCCGCACGTATGGATCAACCCTGACGCTGTTTATGCTTTGGGTTCTTTTTGCAAATTACACGGACAACACCTCGACGGGTGATGACTTTGCAATTCTCGCAGCGTTTCTTTACCGATGCCTGGACTTTCATGGTTGCCCTCTGAAGTTTTAACTACACTCTAATAAAACAAAACAGGATTCCCACTCGCTTGTTGCCAAGTCGGATGCCTATTGATGCAAGCCGAAGCTCACAGATCAAACTGTTGCGTTACTTATATCGGTAGGTAATACGCCCTTTCGATAGATCATAGGGTGAGAGTTCGACTGTTACTCTATCCCCGTGGAGAATCTTGATAAAATTCATTCGCATTTTACCGGAGACGTGTGCCAGGATCTCGTGTCCATTTTCAAGCTTTACGAGAAACATCGCGTTTGGCAGTGCCTCTTCTATGACGCCATCGACTTTAATTGCTCCCTGCTTCGACATTCAATAGGGCTCGTTCGACGACATTTAGGTGGTAAAAAGACGGTTATAACGCGCGCCATTAACCAAAGAAACACACCGAATGTTCCATAATTTAACGCTTTCGGCACCTTTTTAGCATGTTTCTTGAATACTCCCCTCTTTTCGTGCTCCTACTCACGAAAAAAGGCGAGTTCCAGGCACGGATTCCGAAGCTATTTATGGTAAAATTGATTCCAAAAAGAAGAGTTAGGGCTTTACCAGACAATCACAGTCAGCTAGCTTGCCACAGTTGATTTGACGATTGAGATCTGCGACAAGATGCTTGTGAGTGGCGCGTGACCCGCATTTATACATCGATATGAAGGGGTGTGCAGACTTGATATGCTTCATGAGCATAATCGGATCGACCTCCTTCAGCTTCCGATATGCCGTGTAGGTAATATTCAGAAATGCGGAATTCTCATTCAGGCCTCGATTGTCCAATCGGTAGCCCTTCACGAGAATAGTAGGATAGGCTGGCTTCCCATTAATATATATGTCTCCAGGCGCGGGATAGCTTACGATAGATTTTCCATCGGCCGACAACGTCACCGGCACATACTTATCAAGATTCTTTTTCGTCTTGTAAATAGTAACCTGGGGCCCGGTAACGGACGACGGCGTACCGCCCATGCGTTGCGCATGGGCGATAACCGTAAATGCAAGCAAGAAAACAATGACAGCTGTCTTCATTTGTTATCTCGCGATGATAAGTTTTTGTGTCGCGATCTTCGTCGAAGAGTGCATTGTCATAAAATAGACACCTTCTTCGAGACCGACCACGTTCATCTTCATCCCATTCGACTCAAGTTCTTTACGCGTAAACGCACGGACCGTTTGTCCGAGCAAGTTGCTGATCTCTACAGATTGCAGATCGAACGACTTGTCCATCGCATTGATGAATACGAAAGCACTCGCAGGGTTTGGATAGACAGCAATAGCCGATGGCTTTGCTATGGATTCCACACCGAGTGCGGATCGAATTACATCAACAACGAGCACATACGTACCCGAACCACCTGCGTTGGCAGTGGAAACATGGCAGACAAGCGGACCTCCGTTGTTCAACACGATTGGAGTCTTAACGGTATCATCATACACCGGCCCCCAGCTACCGTTTGCTTTAAAACTTACGTTAGCGTCAACAGTGAGCAACGCTCGATCAGTTTTCTCATCATGCAACAGCGCAAGCACAGTGTATTTGTAGCCTGGAGGTAAGGTTAGTTTGTAGTAATCATTGTCGGTTCCGACATTGATGTTAGCATTGGTGGTTCCGACAAGCATCTCATCGCCTGAAAATGCAGGCTGCACATTAAATGCCGCGTCCTCTGTATTGTTAGGCTCATAGATATCCGGTGGCAACAAACTTTCGACAATATCGACATAGATGGGATTGGAATGCAGTGTACCTCCGCAGAGCGCAGTGTCGCCTAAGTCGGATCCGTATTCCAGTGCGAGGAAGTACGTGCCTGGAGCCACTCGAATCGTATCGAGCGAGAACGTGATCGCTGACGGATAGAGTGCACCAGGTGCAAGCCCTGTAGGCTCATTGTGCACAGCGATGTTCTCCACAAAGTAGCCATCGAGATCAAATAGATCTGCGCTGATCGCACCTCTAAAAATAGTTGGTGCTATGTTTTTGAAATTCACGCTAACTGATGCCGGCTGGTTCGCGATCCACACCGCAGGTGAGATCGCGATGTTCGTTGCCAACTGCAAGGTACCGACGGGCTCATTGATGACAACCGTACTCGTAGCTTTGAAATTTCCATCTGAAACAAGTGTCCAATCCTCCGTGCCGACCGCAGCGTATATGCCGATCGTGTAGGTACCAGCCACGGTTGCCAAGCCGGCAGTGCTGAAAGTGAGCACACCGGTTGTTGCGTCTTTGCCAACCGTTTGATTGAGGAGCGCATCAACCTCTTGCACGAATCTACCTTGGTTATCGAATGCCAACGCGGCGATGTCACCTTGGAATACACCACCAGAATTGTTGGTGAGTCTGGTCGTGACTGTGAATGCTTGACCGAATGCAACAGGGTTAGGAGTGATCTGCACGGCCTCGGCAATCGTGAATTTCGTCAGATTAGCGACGGTGAGGGGCTTTAGTGGTTGAATCCCCAAGAGGCACTGTTGATCGGAGTTGAACCCACCGGCACCACCACCTGCTCCGAGCTGACCCGGATTGAGCGCGTCGATAGTAAAGTAACCATTCTCTACTCCACCCCATCCCCAGTTCATGTGAAACATTTCATTCGCATCATATCCGTCGCACACCCACGTATGTCCGCCACCTGTTCCAGATCCTGCGTATTGAAGCGGTCGCGAAAGATCGAGGTCGGTGCGCATCTGCGTCTTCCAATCCATGTCGCTGTAGTTCGCACGCGAGAGTCCTCTCAGCGTCGTGCTGTCATAACGGAAATACGTTTTGTATGCGTGCTCGCAGCATTGCGCAGGAGTGGGTGAGGCGGCTTCGATTACGTATGAGCCACTACCGCCGGTCGACGCAGGACCATACTGCATCTCGACTGCCACTCCAAGATGCAACATCAACTGCGCAATGTCTGTGTTGGCATCCGAAATTTCGTTTGGCATTGCCGACCAGTTGTATTGCGTAGCACCAAAATCAGCAGAGAGCGTACCATACTTATCCGTCTTGTACGAGTGGTGCCCGACTCCAACTGCAGGATAGCCCCACTTCTTCATGATCTGACCCATCGCAGTAGCCGGACAACCAGTGACAGTTCGGTCATTCGCCGCAGCGTCGAATGGACAAGCATCGTTATAAAATGGAAGCTGATTCCAATTGCATGTCAATAATGGTGCGACTGCGGTTATACTTGTTGCACTGTTCCCGCTCGCTCCTTTTGTACCATCGCTGTACTGATTATAAATATTCTGCGCCCAGGCAGTGATGATCTTTTGATCGGCGGGAAGTTCGTTCACTACGATGTAGTTGATCTCCTTCGAATAATTCTCCAGCCAATTGCCTACGCCGACAAGATTGTTGTTCGGAATATGGAAGCCCGTCTCCGTGCTGTAGCCAAGTATCGGAATAGTCCGGTCGTCAGCGCTCACGAGCACGAATCCTTGATTGTCGTTTATCGTGAATGCGAAATAGAGCGTCCGGTCCGAAGTTGTTGCGGAATAACTTTCGGTGATCGCACGAACCTGAACTCCACTAACATGCGTGAAAAAATTTGTCGCAACAATTTGCGCTGTTTCTTTCGAAACAGGTTTGGCAAATAGTGACTGGCAAAGTAGTAATACTACTCCGACTGAGAAAAGAAGTTTTTTCATGGGACTTAGGAAATGAGTTGGAATCAGTAAAGGAAATATGCTGAAAAGTAACGGTGCATTTCCCTGAATTGTTCACAAGAATTGCATTCCCTACAGACAATCTTAGTCGTTCATCTGGAACTCCCAGCTGCAAAGATTACTTTTAGCCACTCAATGAGGCGTTTATCCCCTATGAGATTGAAAAACGATACCTACGCAGTTCTTCGAATACGGAATTTTCGGAATTTCAGCTTGTATCGACTGACGCTAACTATTGCGCTTCAGATGCAAACCGTTATCATCGGATGGCAGGTCTACGCACTCACGAAGGATCCGCTATCGCTCGGACTGGTCGGCTTAGCTGAGGCTATACCCGCGCTATCGATCGTCCTCTATGCGGGTCACGTTGCCGATCGCAAAAATCGTCGAAATATTATTCTGTTTTCGCTGATCACTCTTTTTGTTTGCAGTCTACTATTTCTTTATCTCTCTTTTCGGATGACGGAGCTCTATCCGGCGACGGGTATCTATCCGCTCTATGCAGTTATTTTTTTGAGCGGACTTGCTCGTGGATTTACCGGACCAGCGACGTTCGCGATGCTCTCAGAACTTGTTCCTCGCGAATCGCTATCGAATGCCGCGGCATGGAATAGCTCCGTCTGGCAGACAGGTGCAATTGCGGGCCCCGCACTCGGGGGATTGCTCTATGGACTTGTCGGACTCAGCAATACATTCGCTATCTCCACCACACTTATGGCGCTCTCGATAGTTGCGCTTCTTCTTATTCGTGACATGCGAGGCGTACCCTTCTCGACCAGAGAGCCGATCGTCACAAGTTTGCTGACAGGAGTTCGCTTCGTATTCAAGAATCAAATCGTGCTCGGAGCGCTCTCGCTCGATCTATTTGCGGTTTTATTCGGAGGGGCCGTAGCACTGCTGCCGATCTTTGCAAGCGACATTCTCAAAGTTGGACCGGAAGGACTCGGTCTCTTGCGTGCTGCCCCAGCACTTGGCGCAACGGTGACTGGTCTCTGGATCGCACACAAACCTTTGCCGGAATCGGTTGGCAAAAGATTATTCTTCGCTGTGGGCGGTTTCGGAATTTGTATGATCGCCTTCGGACTCTCCACGAATTTCATACTTTCAATTGTGGTGCTCGTCGTGAGTGGTGCATTCGATAGCGTGAGCGTGGTAATACGCTCAACCGTCTTGCAACTCTCGACACCGGATAATATGCGTGGACGTGTCGCTGCAGTCAACAGCATGTTCATCGGAAGTTCGAATGAGATAGGAGAATTTGAATCAGGAGTCGCCGCAAAATTACTGGGTGTTGTGCCATCGGTAATTTTTGGAGGCTGTATGACGATCGTAACCGTGCTCGGCACAGCGAAGTTAGCACCGGGGCTTTTGCGATTAAAG
Organism: Kapaibacterium sp. (SeqCode); assembly: GCA_039923455.1. Taxonomy (GTDB): domain Bacteria; phylum Bacteroidota; class Ignavibacteria; order Palsa-1295; family Palsa-1295; genus JBDTCS01. Next base: position 14,867 of record JBDTCS010000268.1, read on the forward strand.
AAGCAGTCGCTGCTCGGCCGAAACGACGCAGTGAGAACTACTGCGTAAGTATCTCCCCTCTATCTTTGCGAACTACAATGGTGTGCTCGAAGTGGGCACTCGCTTTGCCATCGGCGGTAATGACAGTCCATTTGTCTCTGGCAGTCTTGACTCTGGCCGTTCCGAGATTGATCATTGGTTCGATTGCAAGAGTCATTCCTTCTTGCAGCTCGATGTTCGGGTAACCGGTCTCGAATCGACTCGGCATAAAGTTTGGCACTTGCGGCTCTTCATGCAAGTGCTCACCGATGCCGTGTCCAACTAATTCCTTGACCACTCCATATCCGTGTGATTCACAAAAATCTTGAATCGTGCGACTGATATCATAGAGATGCGCACCAACTCTGGCTTGCGCGACGCCCATCATCAATGCGTCCTTCGTCACGGCCATCAGCTTCTTCTTTTCGTCGGAAATATTTCCAACAGCGAAGGTCCACGCGCCGTCACCGTACCAGCCGTTCATCTTGACACCAACGTCGACGGAAAGAATGTCACCTTCCTTAAGTGGTTCATCGGTTGGTAACCCATGCACGACAGCATCATTCGTTGACATGCAAGTCGCGAACTGAAATGTTTGGCGACCTACTTTATAACCTTTGAAGGCAGGATATCCACCATGTGCCATAATAAAATCATCCGCAACGCGATCAAGCTCTGCGGTTGTTACTCCAGGCTTTATGAGTGGTTCGACATGATTGAGCGTTTCGGCAACAAGATGCGCACTCGCTTTGATCTTCGCGATCTCTTCTTCTGTCTTGATCATCTTACTCATCCGTCGTCGTAGTTATCTAAACTCGTAGTTATCTAATTGCCTTATATGAGGAGGCACGCTCTATGTGAATAGAGCGCGCCTCAAATTGTTCTCGGGTAGATTAAAACACCGATCTATTTTAACACAACCAAACTATCACTTCAATCAGCCTCGTGCTAGCGTATTTGAGCGCTTACGCTCTGACGGACACTAATACAATGCCAAGGGGAGCACAAATAGTTCAGTATCCTCGGAGTTTAATAACCTCCGAGGGCGCGTCCTTTCATCCGACCCTTCGTCATCAACCCTTCATAATTGCGCATAACGAGGTGCGATTCAACCTGCTGAAGCGTATCGAGTGCGACACCAACCATGATAAGTAAGCTCGTTCCTCCGAAGAATTGAGCAAATGTTGACGTGACGCCCAAGTAAGATACGAATGCCGGCAGAATTGCGACGATCGCTAAGAATATCGCGCCCGGAAGCGTGATGTGGGTTAGGATATTGTCAATGTAATCGGAGGTATTCTTTCCTGGTCTAATACCGGGAATGAAACCGCCGTTCTTCTTCATCGTGTCTGCAACGTCACGCGGATTGAACGCGATAGCCGTGTAGAAATAGGTGAAGAATACAATCATGAGTCCGAAGATGAGCGAATAGCTCATCGAGCGATAATCGAAGAATGACTGAATCGCCTTCGCGAAATCATTGTCAGGAAGGAACGTCACCAGCGTACCTGGTACGAACAAGATCGACTGCGCGAAGATGATCGGCATAACTCCGGCCGTGTTCACACGGATCGGAATATGCTGCGTTACGCCTCCATAAACTTTTCGACCTATGACTCGCTTGGCATATTGCACTGGTACCTTTCGGATTCCTTGCGTCATCATAACAACAAATGCAACGATGCCAACGAACAATGCGAAGAGGGCAATCTCGATGATGATATTCTTTCCCGAGCTCAGTTCGCCAAAGATTGCTGCTGGAAATCTCGCAATGATACCTATGAAGATGATCAGCGATATACCGTTACCAATTCCGCGCTCTGTGATCTGCTCTCCGAGCCACATCATGAACATCGTACCCGCCGTTAAACAGACAACCGTACTGATGGTAAAGAAGAGTACGTTCACACCCGGCGCAACGTTACCAGATTGCTTGAGCAAGTATTGGCTGATACCAAGCGCTTGCAACGAACCGACGATAACCGTACCAAGACGTGTGAGTTGTGTGATGCGCTTGCGGCCTTCCTCTCCTTCTTTCTGCAGCTTCTGAAAATATGGTACGACAGCACCGAGAAGCTGAATGATAATGGATGCGGAAATATAGGGCATGATACCCAAACCGAACAAAGCTGCATTCTTGAACGCACCTCCGACGAACATGTCGTAAAGACCGAATAGCGAGTTCGAGGCTGCATTACCAGCGTTCTCCTCTAAATGGCGGACATCAATACCCGGCAACGCTATGTGCGCACCAAGACGAACGATCACGAGCAAGCCAATCGTATAAATAATACGTTGGCGGAGCTCCTCGATCTTGAAGATATTCCTAAAACTATCTGTAAATCGACTCATGTATTGCCTCCCGTAGTAGGCCCAAAATTATTTCGTGAAACTTGTGAGAAGTGGCTTCCAAAACGAGTAACAGAATCCCGCTTCTCTGTTCTTCTATTCATGAGAACCGCAACGGCTGAAACACTGCGGCCGTAATGCAAATCTTTTTTATGCTTTAGCTTCGACAGCTTCCACAAAAAGCTGCTTCGCTGTTCCGCCTGCGGCTTCGATCTTCTTGACTGCCGACTTCGAGATTTTGTGAACCTCAACGTTGATCGCCTTTTTGATTTCGCCCGAGCCGAGCACTTTCACAGGAAGTGTCGTCTTGCTAATCAGACCAACTTCGAGAAGCAAGTCTGGAGTGATCGTCTCGCCCTTTGGCAAACGACCGTTCGAGACGCAAAGCTCAAGCGCATCAAGATTGATGATCTGATATTCGACGCGGAATGGAGAATGAAAACCGAACTTTGGAAGTCGGCGAGCAAGCGGCATCTGACCGCCCTCAAAACCTGCTTTGAACTTGGCACCGGAACGGGACTTTGCTCCATTTTCTCCACGTGCGGAGGTTTTGCCGTGACCCGATCCTTGACCGCGGCCGATTCGCTTGGTATTTTTCGTAGCGCCCTTAGCCGGACGCGGATTCGTGCTGGTGTGCATTGTAATAGTTGTTTACTAAACGCGGAGTACATTCTCCGCTCGCAAAAATGGCTCCCTGGCTTTCGCCGAGAGTGTGAGGCAATTAAACAGTGATTCTCCCGCTTTGTTCCGCGAATCGGGCTATTTTCGGGGGTATTGAAGTTCAGAAGTTGCTCTTGCTGAGGAAATCTTGACCCAGACAGAATAGTACTGCAACTTTACCATCCATACTCGACGACCCGTCGCATGTATTTGCCGTTTCGGATGCACCAAGTCACAGTATAACTTCCTGCACCGTCACTATTCATCATCGTGACATACACACGATGATGATCGGCCGAGGTGTAAACCTGGAGCTTGCGCAAATTCGGTTCGTAAAGATCCGAGTACGCAGCTTTCGGAATCGGGATAAGCTGCCCTTGAACGAGTGCGGAAACTGAATAGATACTTACACGTGGTACATCCCCATCAGTGCCAAAGAATGGCTTTCCGTCAATTTTGTAAAGCTCTTTACGTGAATCACTTCCCAGCCTTTCCCAACCCAATTTGTGCTTATTCGGGAAAAATGTTGCACGGTGGACTTGTACGGTGATCGTGTCGTTCGAAAGGATTGCATAATCTTCCGAGACGGAGTCTACAATGAGTTCAGCTTTAATAGGAAAAATTCGTGGGTGCGCCCATTTCTTGTAAGACTTGCCATAGAGGGATGGGAAATCGCCAGTTGGGTCTTGCGACATGCTTTCGATGTCAT
>JBDTCS010000269.1:0-4740 GCA_039923455.1 Kapaibacterium sp. (SeqCode)
GTGTGACACGAAGGGCCTCCTTCGTGACCCGCTCCCGAGCCCAAATCTTCCATCATGCTAAAAAGATTCGGGGTCGCGAAGCAGGCGCTTCACGGCACACAGACAAAGTTTGTGCTTAACCCCAAATGTGTGACACGAAAGGCCTCCTTCGTGACCCGCTCCCGAGCTCAAATCTTCCCTTATGCCAAAGACTCAGGGTCGCGAAGCAGGCGCTTCGCGGCACACAGACAAAGTTTGTGCTGAACGAACAATCCTATTTTTCCATCATCAAACACCCTCAAGAGCGCAGACGTACTCGCATTCCGATGCCGCCTTTGGGTCGAAGTGTGATCAGGGGTTCGCATTCAACGGGTATCGGGCTTAGCAATTCGAAGCCGATGAGCCCTCCGAACACTGCACTGGATTCGGCGCACAGCTACACGGACGTTACAACTCACCTACTCAAAACTATACGGCGTGTTACGACATGCTGAGCGGTGCTGAATCCCAAATAGTAATTTCCGCTGGCGATTGAGGATTCTTTCTGGGTGAATGTGTAGTAACTGAAGTAATTACCTAACGATAGAAAACTTGTGTTCTTGCGTACCGGACTGCAAAAAATAAGCACCAGTGGGAATTTGTTGCAGATATAGTGTAGCGCGGCGTTCCCGCCCGAAATCAGAATGAAAGATTATTTGTCCCGAACTATTGAGCAACCGTATAGTGCCCAAAACCGGAGCTTCGATGTTTAGTACGTCTTGAGCTGGCTGAGGCCAAAATTTTATGGGGATGGGTTGCAGGCTCTGACTGGCCGAAACCGAGCGAATATACCTCGTTTGGTTATTATAGCTTGCATCACAAAGACTAATCGCTTTTATTGCTAACATGACGCTATCGATATTGCAATAATTCTGAAATCTGATCGCGAACTCCCTTCCTGGTGCAGTGTTTGTATCAGTTACCGAAGGATACAGTTTCCTGATAACGAACCCGCCAAAATGTTGTTCGAGCAAGGCCATACCGGTTCGAGTTGCACCGTAGCTGGTGTCGATCTTATCCCAAGTAACTTCAAGAACAGAATCACTGCTTGCTGGAAGTGGTAATACATTGTAGGTGAAATAGACTTGCCACCACTGACGCGCAAACAATTGACCAAATTCCCAATCTGCGTGACAGGTATCCACCATAACCGAATCAGGATTGTGCCAATGAGAGGGATCCGAAGGAACAGGGTTATAAAAAGCTAAGCAAGTGTGCTGGGCCAATGCGAAGCCCGAGAATAATAATATAAATAGAGAGGCAGTGAGAAGAACCCTGAAGGCCTTGTACATAATGCTACGAGGGATTCGTTACACAACGCATGAACTCTGTAGTAAATAACCCACCAATCTTGAAAAGGTTACACCCGTCATGAAGGTTTATTTGCATAATCGATGCCGAGTCTAAGCTCTTGGTTCGGTAGATTCGTTGTGGAGCGGGCAACAGACACCGAATACTACATTCTCAACGCAGACGTACTCGCATTCCGATGCCGCCTTTCGGTCGAAGTGTGATTAGGGGTTCGCATTCAACGGGTATCGGGCTTAGCAATTCGAAGGTTGCGCGTTGCGCGATTGCTGCGGTCATAAGTTGTCCTTCCATTAGGGCAAACTGATTGCCAATGCAAATTCTTGGTCCGGCACCGAAGGGCATGTAGGCATGTCGCGGAAGTTCTTTTTCGCGTTCGGGAGTGAAGCGATCGGGATCGAATTTTTCCGGATTCGGAAAATATTTTGCTTGACGATGCAACGTGTAAGGCGAAATAATGATCGCCCCACCCTTCGGAATTTTGTAGCCATCGAACCACACTTCTTCTATCGCCTGACGAACCAAAATATAGGCCGGCGGATAAAGTCGCATCGCCTCTTTAAAGACTTGCATCGCATAAGGCAATCGCGGCAGATCTTCGAATGTTGGCGTTCGCCCTTGCAAAACTTCATCTACTTCGCGCTGCAATTTTTGATAGGCTTCCGGATTCTTTGCAAGCAAATACCACATCCACGCCGTTGCGTTTGCAGTCGTTTCGTGACCTGCCAGAAAGATCGTCATCGCTTCATCACGCACCTGCTGATCGGTCATACCGGTACCATCTTCATCATCACGAGCGATGAGTAGCATCGAAAGCAGATCGCCGTTGTCGATGTCGGAGGCTCGTCGCTCCGCGATCATGCGAAAGATGACCGAGTCAAGCTGAGCGATAGCTTTGCGAACTTTGCGATTGCGATGAGTCTTCCAAGAAAGTGGAATTGCAAATGGTGTGCGAAGCTGCGACTCTGCGTAATACATGAGAAATGTCAGCGAGCGCTTGATGTCATCTGCTTCGCCACCAAGTTCGGCACCGAATAAAGTCTTGCCCGCGATGGCGAGCGTCGTTCGCATCATCTCCAGCGAAACGTCGATCCTCGCTCCATCTTTCCAACTATCAATCGCCTCGGTGGTATAACGCAGCATGACGTCGGCATACTCTCGAATGCGTTTATGCACAAGCGCGGGTGCGACGAGTTTACGCTGACGTCGGTGGAGATCGCCTTCGCTCAAGAGTAATCCGTTGCCCAATAGCGGACGGGTGTGAATGCGAAACTCTCTTCCCTTCTGAAATTTTGCATCTTGCTCGACGAGAACTTGATGAATGTATTCGGGACTATTGACCATGATCAGTTCGCGTGGTCCGAAAAAACCGCTGCCGAGATCGCCAACTTGATCCGCCATCCAATTGAGCATAGCGATCCTGTTCCAGAACATCCCACGATAAGCCCGCACCGGCGCAGGCTCTTTAAGGTGAGGCCACGCTCTTCCCTTTCTCTCACGATCCCCCAGCACGAGTCCAATTCCCATACGTAATCTTTACGGTTCTCTCTACGGGCTAATACGCCGGAAAGTCGTAGGCAGTTTCACAGGTTTCATGATTGGCTGGATTATGCTGTGTTTCACGATAATTTTGAAAAGTAAAAATGGAAGAGTTTCTACAAGTTGGATGATTTGTTTTTCACAATCGAGCCAAAATACTTAGCATTTGAGGTTTTGAACAGGATTTAGGTCAGGCGTTCACGTCTTACAACTCCGACAAAATGGCAACGATCCGAAGGGTAACCTTTCTATAATACGGCGTAGTCTAAGCAAGTGAACTGCCAAGCGTAGCGCGTTACGGGAGGCATTTTCAACTTACGGAAAATAATAGTTAATGTTCATCGCTCGCAAGAAAATTTGGCGAGCTTCTAAGGAGTACGCTATGACCACACCGTTACCATCTTCGACTTCATCACTACAGACTTCATCACTACAGACTTCGTCACCACAGACTTCGTCACTCCATTTGACGACACGTTCGACGCCCGACTCTACTCGTTCAAAATCCAGACGCTCGATGACGAGCTTGTTTGGAGCAATTGCACTATTCGCAATTGCCGGATTTCTATTTGCGGCACCAATCGCGAGTGCGCAAACCTGGACACGCCTTGCCACCGACCCGCAAGGTGATGAACTGGACAATACACTTGCCGACGGCACAGGATTTTACTACTATTATGACAAGGCCAATGATTCGCTCTGGTTTCGTGTCGATGTTTCCGCAGCATCGTACAGCCCGTCGAAATTTGGCGTGAACATCGTGTACAACTTACCGACGACCGAGATGGCGACTACGTGGTACGGAAATCAAAACACCGACTTCTCTTATAATAGAGTCCTCACAGCTTGGGTGCAGCTTTCGATCAAGAACACCTACTATGGTGTCGTTGGATGCGGAGATGCAGCCGGCGTTCAAAATAATGATATCAATAATCTCGATACGGATAATATCAAAGTCAAAGTTAATGACAAGACGAGCTCTTATATTCTCGGATTGAAGAAAACTGATTTTTATGCCGGCAGTTTGGATGGCATTACGCTCATCGCTGCCGTCGGAAGCAATACGATTTGGAATGATGATATTCCAAACACCGGGCACGGCACGCTGACATCAGCCGGAGTGCTCTCGCCGAACGCGATCACTGGCAGCAACTCTGTGCTCTCTCTCGGGTTAACTGTATCGGGAGGATTTAATAAGGGGATTGCCTATACACTCGGGACGCCCGATGCGCAGCATTTAAAATTGCGGGCTTATAACCTGCTTGGTTCGGTGGTGCGAGAGATAGACCTCGGCAATCAGGCTCCCGGGCGACATGTTGTCTCGGCAGAAATGTTGGGATTACACTCTGGAAGCTACTTATTCGAACTTCGTGGCGACCAAAACACTCGTGCAACTGCGCTACTGCCTCTCTAAGTCGGATAGTGCTAAATTTGAATGTCAAAAATTGCAGTCAAATCGCGTGAATCAAATTCCTCCCGAAGCCGTGTAAAGGTTCGGGAGGAAAGTGATTTCCACTCGTCACAGGCCACGGATACTCAGAGTTGAAAGCGGAAAATAAGATTATCGAACTCTTGCTCAAACGATAGACAAATATGCCAGCTTCAGATAGGCTCTTTGAATTGATCCAATCAATGACCGCTTCCGAGCGGAAGTATTTTAAGATACTCACCGGCTATCAAGAAGGCGAGAAAAAATACTTAAAACTTTTTCTTGCGATCGAAGAACAACCGGAATACGACGAAGAAGCATTGCGCTCGGTACTCATCGGCGAACGCATGCTGAATCAATTGCACGTCACCAAGAATTATCTCTATCATCAGATTCTCGAAAGTCTGCGGAGCCGTCGAACGTTCGTCTCGCCGCTTTCGGAGATC
>JBDTCS010000270.1:0-16814 GCA_039923455.1 Kapaibacterium sp. (SeqCode)
AGTTTCTACACGGTTCTTTTCGGCAAAAGTCCCGGGCGCTCGGGGCAGATGCGTGGTCGGCGTTAGGACGATATGATCAGCAGCAAGCCACATACTCGTCGCCGAATCTTGCTTACCGATGCATCGAAATTCAACATAATGCGAATCGAGCGAAAGCGGAAAAATACCCGCATGGATGGTGTCAGAAGCTACAGGCTCGTAGCGGTTTGGTGTACGGAAACCATCAAAGAATGCGACAGTTCGACCATCGAGCGAGATCGTGTATTTTCCCATCGTGGAAGCAAGCGAGGCAAAGAGATCAACCTTAAATGTGTCGGCATGCGGAACGTAGAACGTGAATCCAACGGATTGCCCGACACCGGTTGGCTTGAACCACATTGCCGATTGTTCACTCCAGACGGAGAACCAGTAGAAACTAAAATTTTCCGGATAGGCAGTGCCACCAGAGATGAGCATCGTCGAGGCCATATTCTCGAACTCATAGTTGCACATTCGCACAAGCATGATCGGTTCAGCGATCATCGCGTATCCGGAAACACTTCCTCGCGCAACAACATGATATTTCCAATCGGGCAAATATGGAATGTGCATCGTCGCGATGAACCGATAGTCCGCACCAACGGTAATCAGTTGCCCGCTCGATACCGGAATACTATCTAAGTAAAGCGAGATCTGTTCACCCGGATAAAAGCCGGCACCCGTTACGAGAAGTGTGTCGCGATAGCGAACTGTTACCGGCAGCGAATCGGTGACAAGCCTGCACGTGGGGCCATCGAGCACATAGACCGGCTCCGGCTTGGTTATACCATTGACATGCACGAATTGTTTTCCGGTCGGGATTTGCACAGGAATTGCAACCGTGGTGTCAAAGAGACCGTCAGCATTCGTATGCGCGGTGCCAAGTGTGAATGCCCCAAGTGTGATCGTGATAGGAATAAACGGTGCATACCCGCCACCCCCGAGATGCCAATGTTCGCCAACTCTTAATGAGTCGCGGTCACACCAGAATTGCGTCCATAATTTATAGTAATAGGCTACAGTCCGGTAATCATCGTGCACATCGTTTCGCTCACCGTGCTGCAAATTAAAATCAAGCGTCGAGTTGAAGTCAATAGCATCGAGATAATGGAATCGATAGAAGCAATCGAAGATATGCGTAAACCCTGCCATCGGCAGTGTGAACGGTGCACCGAAGAACCACCACGCGCCATCGAGATAATCTTCCGTCCCCGTGTAATGAATAAAGCTTCTTGCAGCTGAATCCACGGTTATCATTGGATCGCCTTCGAGAATTACCGGCGAAGGACTCTCCGGCACAGCCAAACTCACACCGATAAATCTACCTCTTCCGAATTCATGCAGTACCGGATGATAGATATGCGTGCGCGTCGGATTTGATTCGCTGAACTTTGCGAAGAAATATCCATACTTGCCGCGGTCAATCGGTTCATGTGAGTATTGCACAAATCCTTGCAGCATCACCGCACTACTGCCATAGTTAATCAATCGGATTTTTGCATGCTTGGCAAATGGCATGGGAAAATAGCAAGTGAATCCTTCGGCTTCGCTGACACGAATCGGGAACGACCGATTTCTCCAAGGTCCTGTCGCCGAAGAGAAGAAATCATTCAGTGGTGCGCGCACTGCGGGATAGGGACAATCGTCCCAAAACATTTCGAGCATCACCGAATCTAGCACCGTAGACGCGTAAGTGGCAGGCAGGATATGCAACGTTTGAATGAGCCCCGGCCCGGATACATCCGCAAGCCACGTCGTGTCGGGCTTGTGCGTGGACGTAACGCCCCAAAGGGTGTCGGCGAATCCGATCGAATCAGCGCCACTCGGCCAGAGCGAGCCTATCAGTTTGTATCGAGATTCGGCAAGCGTTTGTAATTTCAGATCCTCCGGATATGGATCAAGTCGGAAAGAATGCAGCAACGAGGCGTCCGTGACCGGTCGCCATGCGATCGCGTAATAGAAATTATCCGAGGGACATTGGAAGGTCAAACGAAACCCTTTCTTATACGGAATCTGTACGTCTATTATCGCACCACCTGACCCAGCTGAGTCAAGAGGCGCTCGCAAAGTCCCGTGTGCTTCGCCAAAGAACGCACCGAATCTTCCTTGATAGATCAGATTGCCGTCAAGATAAAATTTGAGGTCGGTTACGCTATCCCGATCTCCAAGCGCGGCCCAAATGTGCGTGATAATCCCAGAACCTGAATCTTGTGCCATCACTACGTGACCATCCGTGTCCCAAATATTCGAAGCATATCCGCGTCCGGCAGCGTATCGGAGCGGTTGCGCATCCGAACCATCAAGGCGAGCGATCGCACGCGGATCGTTGATCCGTGCATACGGGTCAATCGATTGCGCAAAAGCATTATCTACCGACGCACAAAACAATGTGCTCAGCAGAATCTGAAGCCAGTATAGTCGGAATGCGCGAAGCTCAAGCCTCGACTGTCTAGGCTCACCGTAGTCTACGTTCACAGTTTGATAAGAAGAATAACAACAACCGAAAAACCGATAACAAAGAGTTGGCACAATCGCCTCTCTCTGAATTCCATCCTGAACGGGATACAAACTTACTATCTAAACGCAAATAACCCACCCTCAATGCATGGGCACAAATTTTTGCCTAAAAAAACATGTAACCTCTTTATTGGACGAAATCGGACTACACGAACGCCATTTGGCTCTTAGTGGTTAGAATTCGGAAGTTCTAATCCAGGCTCGAGATGTCGAACAACGTCAAGATGAATCGTCACAATCTGACTGCCAATGCTTTGGTGCCCGTGCACACAAAGCGTTTGGCTACCGACATGCTTGCTGCCGATGCAGCAGCCGTGCAGGGTTTGACGTTCGCAAGTGATGAGGCGATCGTAACGCTTGGCTCGGCGTCACTGCCCGAACGAGGGCCTTGGTGGAAGCGAATAGCCCCAACGACATTCTTAGCACTCGCGACCGGTGCGATCGCGGTGTTGTTCCTCCTCGTCGAAATGTCCCAAGCAGGCAAACTCGGGTTTCCACTCGATGGGGCTTGGGTTCACCTTGTCTACGCACGTAATATTTTCAAGCATATCGCATTCGAGTTTAATCTCGGCGAACACTCGACAGGTCCTACTGCCCCTTTGTGGACAGTTTTTCTCGCATTCGGTCTGCCGATATTTCATGACCCGATCGTAACTGCAAAACTTTTTAGCTCGATCTTTTTATTTCTCGCAGGTTATTACACGTTTCGTTTGCTGCGAAGTCGTGAGTTTGACTACGGTTCTTCGTTGCTTGGTGCATTGATCGTGCTCACCGTACCGCGACTTACCTGGAGTGAATTGTCGGGGATGGAGATGACGCTATCGGCGGCAGTGGTGATTGCTGGGCTATGGTCCTACTTGCAACCACCGAGTGTATTTGGACGCAATCGAGGATGGAACAACTATTTAACCGGAGCGATCTTCGCCATTGCAGCAATCGCAAGGCCGGAATCTATGCTGGTCTTCTTCATCGTGTTGTTGCATCGCACGTTCACCTTCCTTTTTAGAACCGAGCGAGATAAGACACACGGCGCGGGGAAGATTTTTGCGTACGAAGCAATTCGCTCGGTCTCCGCTTTCGTCTTTATCTTGGCCCCACTCGCAATCACTAACTATGCGTTGTCGGGTTCGATACTGCCGGCAACGTTCTTTGCCGCGCTGCAACCGAAGTCACTTCCAAATCTGATCTGGAGTGGCGATGTAGGAGGATTTGTACTCCGCTTAGCTACGAGCACTGCCGGACTTTGGAATGCCGTGATCGGAATATATTTCTTGGATGATCCGATCCTGCTTGGTATTATCGTGCTCGCATTTTATCTGCGGTGGAAACATCGAAGGCTCCGAGTCGATGCAGCGAGTCAGCTTTTCACGCTTGGTGCGTTGACACTCTTGCTTTTTCCTTACTTACGTACGCTCTTCCTCGGGACCTCAAGCGCACTTGGCGAGGAGGCTCAAACCGTGCAATTCCTTTCGGTCATCTATATAGTTACAGGGCTTGCGGGCATCAAGCTAATTCTCAACGCCTTGGCTCAACGCGGACCATCGAATAGATTAATCATCGTCGGATTCTCCGTTTGCGCGCTTATACTCGGGGTGCTGTCGATTTGGTCGCGACCGGAAATCGCAAACACGCTTCGGCTCTCGAGCACACCAGTGCCCGAGAACTTGCTCCTCTTCATCGGAGTTTTTCTTTTTGTGTTTGCAATCGGTTCCGTCGTCGCGTTTCGTTACGCAGCGAAGCAATCGCACAAGCTACGTCGTTACGCCATCGACCCTAGCGAATTCGATAAGATCCAATATCGCGAATCAAGTTCGAGCAAGGATAACGCAGGTTTTACGGATGAGCCCACAGCACCGCACGTGATTATTGTTATGAGAGCAATTCTTATTATTACGCTCTGCTGGCACATTGCAGAGCTGCCGTTCACCGCTGTGCGATACAGCGCATCGGTGCTGAAACAGAATGAGGAGAATGTTGCGAGTGCGAAGGCGCTTGCATTGCTCTCCGACCCGAATGACATCATTGCGACGAATGCAATCGGAGCATTCGGTTGGTTCTCCGGCCGAACAATATATGACACGGAGGGATTGACCTCGCTGGAAGATCTTCATGATCCACCACAGGATCTTGGCATCCGATTAATTCGGCATCGGCCACACTATTTTATTCATTTCGGTGCATCTAACTCCGAATCATTGAACGCCCTAACCCCACAGTTCGGAAGCGAGCGTTTGCATGCATCGCCGGGTGAAGAAGATGCCCCGAACTACACAACCGCATTTGACAACCCCGATGTGCAGGCGTTTCGATTGAATTTTGCTGCGCCATAAGTCATGCTTCCAACATCGCGATAGGCCTTTGCGAGTACTCATCAAAGAGGAGTTTGTTATTTCTTCTTAATGTGAAGCGATAATTGCATATTTGTAATCCTACCGAATAACATATTAAGCAATGTACACGTTATGTTGCATCGTGAAGTTAAAATTCAGGCGTCCGTTTTTTTCTTAGATGTAATCAGGTAGATCGTATGCGCACACTTATCAATTCAGTTTTTGCTCTCACGCTTTTGACATCAGCGGCAGCATTCGCACAGCCCGGCACGAGCATGCAGCCACATTTCGCTGTCACGGATAGCATCATTGTTGGTGGCACCGGTGGCTGGGATTATGTGGCCTTTGATGGTGCAGACAGAACGCTCTACGTTGCGCACAATGAGGAAGTGGTTGCGATCGAGCTTGCGACGAAGCACATCATTGCGCACATCCCCGCTCATGGATCGCACGGCGTCGCGATTGCTCATGAGTTTAGTTACGGATTTATCAGCAATGGCAAAAGTAATACCGTCGGAGTCTTCTCGCTCAAGACGCACGAGATCGTTGAGGAGATTCCTGTCGGTACAAAACCAGACGCAATCATTTACGACTCATCGAGTAAGCGAATACTCACGATGAACGGTGAGGGAGATAACGCAACCGTTGTCGATCCTGCTACAAAGAAAGTTGTTGGTACGATCGCGCTTGGTGGTTCACCAGAGTTTGGTGTGGCCGATGGTAAGGGTCACGTGTTTGTAAACCTCGAGGACAAGAACGAAGTACTGATGCTCGACGCAGCAACGCTATCGGTGGTGAAACGGTGGAAGATTATTGGTGGCGATGCCCCTACAGGTCTCGCAATGGATATCGAAAATAATGTGCTATTCATTGGCTGCCACAATGCCAAGATGATCGTGATGAGTGCGAAGGATGGGAAAGTTTTGGCTACGCTGCCGATCGGACAGGGAGTTGACGCGACCGCTTACGATGCCGCACGGAAACTCGCATTCAGTTCGAACGGCGATGCGACATTAACAATCGTTCGAGAAGACCCGACTAAACATTTTTCACTTGTTGGCAATGCAACGACAGAGCGCGGTGCACGTACGATGGCTCTCGATCCTGCAACCGGCACGATCTATCTCGCAACCGCCGACTTTGGGGCAACTCCTCCTGCTACGAAAGAGCGCCCCCGTCCAAGACCGGCGATCGTTGATGGTAGCTTCAAGATTCTGATCGTTACGCAAACGAATTGAAGTAACGATCAGATCGTGGACTAGCTCCGACTATTTTACAACAGTCATTGCTTTAATCTCGCGGACCGGATAGCCTGGTCCGCGCCACTCGACGACGTATCGGTACGTGCCGCTTGGCAAGTGTGTTGCATCGATCGTAACCGCGTGCGAGCCCTTCGTCATCGCTCCCGAGAACGGCACCAAAACGCTTTGCCCCATTTCATTGAACACCGTGAGCGTCACATAACCATCTTTAATCATATCGATATCAACCACGGATATCGGGTTGAATGGATTCGGATGATTTTGACTTGCAACCAGCGGATTCCCGGGCGTTGCACGACAAGCCTGCACAATCACAAGTCCCGGATTTGCGACCGAGAGCGTTGCCGGCGACGCGCCAAAGCTCGCTTGCGTGATGGTTACCGGAGTCATAGGAGCGGTGTCCGCAAGCACTTCGAAGTTGAGCATCGCAATCGTACCAGGCCCCGCGATCGGCTTTGGTGAAGTGATCGAAAGCTCTTGATCACCCAAACCGAATTGCGTTTTTGTTACAGTGCTTCCGGTCGGCAATAAGCTACCGATAGATGCGCTTGACAAATTCATCAACATCGAGTTGAACATCACACGAACTTTCATTTGCGTTACACCGGAAGGTGATAGATCTTTGTCGATCTTGAGCGGCATGGAAATCATATCACCCGGCTTTGCGGTCACCGTATCACTATAGACGATCACAGGCACGCCGTTCTGAATTCCATTACCAAGCAAATGAATATTCTTGCTCGAATTGGATTTCGTGTCCGATTGTATTGTAAGATCGGCAGTTCGCAAGCCTGCAACCATCGGCGAAAAGATTGCATCATACGACCGGACATCACCCGGCTGCAGCGCACTCGAAGCAGGGATCAGAATTTGGAACTCTGAATTATTCGGCCCCGCAAGTGTAATGTTCGAGATCGTAAGCGGCTTACCATATCCAATGTTCGAGATCGTAATCACTTGGATCGAATCCTTGCTTCCGAAGACAAACACATTTCCGAAATCGATCGTATCGACCGAAACACTGAGCACCGCTTGCACACCTTCACCTGCAAGATCAACGGTAGGCTGATCGGAGGTTGTGTTGTTCACTGCGATCGTACCAGTCTTGATTCCTGTGCTTGTCGGCGCAAACGATACTGTAACAAGTATCGAATCCGTTGACGCAGAAAGCGTAACCGGACCGGCCGGTACTTGTTGCAGGGTGAAAGATGCGTCTCCACTCGGAACAATCGAATTCACCGTAAGCGGAGCTGATCCGGTATTGCGAACCACAAAGGTCTGCGTCGGAACAGGCGCCGGGTTCACATCGACCTTTGCGAAGTCAATGCGTTGACGCGTTACCAAAATTCCAGGCTGCACACCGCGTCCGGTGAGCAATACGGAGTCAAGCGCGCCTGCTGCCGGAATAACGAAATACGCTCGCTTCGTGCCAACAGTCGCGGGCGTCATCGTGATCGCGTAAGCGATGCTGTCGTTGCGCAATAGCGTACGCGAAAGCCCGCTGAATGCAAACTCCGCTGCGTTCGGCCCGACGATCGAAGGTGCGAGCACGTTCGCTGACGCGATACCACGATTAATCACATAGACGTTCTGCGCCGGTGATGTTGTCGTGACGAGCACATCGCCAAAATCAAGCGACGGCGGACGCACCTCGATTACCGGCGCTGCGCCTTGACCCATCAGATGCAATCCTATGACCGTCGTATTCGAATCAACCAAGAAAGTTACGGCGGCTTCATCATGTACATTCTTCGTCGGCACGAATGTAAAGCAGAGCGAAGTGATCGCGCTATCCGAAAGTGTTTGTATTCCACTCGGTGACGAAACGTGGAACACACCCGATGTGCCCGCGATCGAAATGTTCTTCAAACTCAAAGCTGCGCACGAAGGATTCATCACACGAATACAACGTCTCGCACTATCCCCTACTGTGACGGTATCAAAGTCGATCAACGTATCGAGCACTTGTAAAACCGGTGGAACAGAAACATAGGCCGTGATCGGAATCTGTACGCTACTTCCCGAGCCTGACGTCACCACGACCTTCGCGTTTACTCGTCCAAGCACGGATGCAGCAAAGTGTATGAGCAAGGAGTCTGTGCTCCCTTTTGGAATCGTTGTGCGCGGTGCTTGAAGAATTGTAATCTGTGAAGACCCGACAACTGTGGCACTCACAGATGTTACGGCGGCAGTACCAACATTCTTCAGCGTCACCCACCGATCCACATTGAATCCGATTACTACGCAGCCCAGATCAAGTGCGTTAGGCGTAGTAAGTATGCCCTGAATGCCACGCCCCATCAGCGTTAGCAGCTTTCCATTCGCAGGTTGAACGGTGCGAACAGAATCGGACGAAGTCTTCGGTAGGGTATCCGTCGGACAATATCGTAAGAGCAACACTCGCGAAGAATCCGGTGCAATAGACATCGGGAATTGACCCGCAGGGACAACAAACTCCGCGCTAAAAGTCGGTGGCTTCACTAAATAGAGCGTATCATTACCAGTGTTCTTTAATACGACCGCGGTGTCTTTGCATGAACCTACATCCACAAGACCGAAGTCGATGGTCGAGAGCATAGATAGCACACCGATTTTTCCACGAGCGTTTAGCAACACAAGCTTTGTGGAGTCGCGTGCATCACTATGAATGGTATCTGCGGAACTTCGCGAGTTGGAATCTGTCGCGCAGTACTCCAGCGTAACAGTTAGCTTTGCCGCAGGTGCAAGCGCATAAGGCAAGTTCGGAGAGATCAACTTGAAGTGCGCATCACCAAAGAGTTGCGAGGTGACATGCAGTGTGTCGTTACCGGTATTCGTGATCGTAAAGGTTGTATCCTTACACGCACCAACTTTCACCGCTCCAAAATCTATCGACGCGATCGATTGAATCTGCGGTTGAATTCCGCAACCGGAAACGAGCACAGTCTTGATCGTGTCGTTCGAGTTCAGAGTCAAAAGTGCAGTGAAGCAGCCGGTATCCTTCGGACAAAACGCGAGATGCTCTGAGTTGGAATCGCCTTGAATGATTCGCAGACTGTCAAGTGTCGAAAGTGTAAAATGGATAGCACCACTTCCGCTCAGTCGTGCAGTATCTACACGCAATAGCGCCGTACCGACTGAAAAGACTTTGAATGTTGTATCTCGCGAACATTTTCCGACGCGGATCTTTCCAAAATCTATTATAGTATCATAGACCGCAATACGCGGAATACCCGGAAGCTTGGCGATCATTCCGCTCGTATGCGTCATGACAAAATTCGGCTCGCGGGTGAAAGCCGTGCTGCCCGGCGCATTCGCGTCGGCTTGCATCGCTGCGATATAGACGACGGAGTCACCAGGCAGTATTGATCGAGGAAGAGCAGCTGTCGTCCACTTAGCAGTACGTGAGTTTGCAGCTACACCAGTAGTCGCAGTAACAAGTTGCCAACCGGTCGAAGGAAAACGGTAATAGACCGAGAGCGAATTGAACACGTCACCGGACGCGAGCCAACCTTTGCCGTAACCAGTGATCGTGAAAGTCGATTTTGTTGCGCCGACAGAAGTTACGACCGGGCCGATGTAATCTTTCGAAGTTGAAAAATAATTGACAGTCAGATTGTCGCCCGTTTGATTGCTAACGCGTCCATCCAAACGAATGCGTCCGCTCCCGCCATCTCCTCCACGATTGTAACCATTCCCTGCAGTGCCACCGGCAATATTCAAAAGTGGAGCTTGACTGTTAGAGCCGATCGCGATAGAATCTCGTGCACTGATAACAACTGCCCCGCCTGATCCGGCACCACCGCCCGAACCGTTTCCCGGAAAACTATTATCACCATCCGAACCATGTCCGCCGTGAGCGTCGATCGATCCTTGCGGAAAAACGAAACTCATGAACGTCGAAAGCTCAACTGCTCCACCGCCGCCGCCACCATTTCCTGCGTAGTGACCGCCCGAGTACCAAACATTCGCTGATGCACCACCGGAGCCACCTGCGAGAGGTATGAGCACTGCGTTGCCGTTCACGTGGCCGGAGTTATCTCCATTGCCACCGCCTTGCGATCCGCTCGTTGCATAACCGCCACCACCACCTGCATACGTAGAGTAAGTCGGAAATCCGGAGCCCTGACCACCACCTGTGCCTCCACCATAACCACCTCCCGAACTGTTGGAACCGTAGAGTCCATGATCACCGCTGAGCCCGAACGGATGACCCGTGCCCGCTCCACCGCCTTCATCATTGTTCGCGCCCGGATTATTATACTCTGTTCCGTAACCACCGGGCACACCACTCAAACTCGTGCCACCATTATAGTACGTTGCACCCGGATCGCTGCCTGTACCCGCGCCGCCTTTTCGAGTTGTTCCACCGGTCTGACCAACTCCACCACCACCAGTGTACCCATCGCCACCACTCGATAGTGAACCTCCGCCACCACCACCGCCGCCTGGTCCACCGACTCCTCCCGCGCCACTAGTTGCATCTTTACCATGCACATCAAGCGTTGCATTCACAATACGAATTGGTCCCTTCGACAAAATTCTGAGCGGAAGAAATGCTTGATTGCCGTTGGTACCGTTGTCGAGATCTGTTGTGCTAACGGTATACGTACCGTTGGTGAGGATCATCGAATCGACGACCATTGTGCCGCGAGCCGTTCGTGTGCCGAGTCCACCCGCGAGCGAGCCTCCGCCGATCTTTGTACCAAACGTTTGCGGAGTTACGATCTGAAAATTCACAGGGCTGCTCGCAGATCCATTCACCACGACGAGTGGGACGTTGCCGTTCGTTGCGTTCAGTTGCACGAATACCATTACCTGCACCATCTTTCCATCCCAACTTACAGTCGCCGGGCCGAGCAATAGCTTTGTCGAATCCGATGCGTTCTGCAATTGCACTTTCGTATTCGGCGCATAAAATCCAACGCTTCCGAAATTGCCTGACGAACTCGCCGGACCAATAAACTCAACCGCGACCGTCATACCGGCAGCCCCGGCATCCGGCGTGATGTAACTCACGACAGGTTGCGCATCCGCGAGTTTGGGAAGCGAGATTAGTAGCGCTAGAAGAAGTGCGAGTGAGCCCCACACGTTGGTGCGAGAGTTCACAATAATGGAGCGAGCTATATTTTTTCTCATGATCGTTTTTCGTATTGCTATTAATATTTATTGCGATCCAAGCGGACGCTCAATGGTGACATACACGGTGCGCGATAGGAATCGTCCCTCGGGTAGCGTATTATCGACGATATTTTTTTCTCCTTCGCCAGCGGCGTCGATCGCGAAGCCTCGAGCACTCGAAGCAGCGGAGCCTTTCAGCGCTGACTCTACATTTTTTGCACGCTCGCTCGAAAGGGTTAGATTATGTGCCAACTCTCCTGTAAGATCGGTATAACCGGTGATGCGAATCGAGTCACGCGATGTCACGTTCTCCGATATCTGCTTCACGATGCGCTTGGAGCGATCGTCAAGCTCTGCTCGATCAAAATCAAATGTGATGAGGCTATACCGCTCAACCACATGATCCTTTGTTTTTTCCTGACGCTTTTTTTGGATTGTGATCTGCTTGACCATCGCGGAATCAAACGTGACCATGTCGTCGCCTTGCGTGTTGTGTACATCCATCATTGCAACGAGCGGCGCATCGGTCCTTGGAATTTCCTTTTGTCCGGGCTTCCAATCCTGCACCGGTTGCGCATTACCGAAATCGTGAATCGTCTCACCGGCTTGCATAAGCTTAAGATGCCCACTTGCAGTACTCGTTGAGTTCATCGCAGTGCGAACACGTAAGATCGGCGGATTCATCACACGATCGACCTGCTCAAGTGTAAGCGGATCAAGTATTTTTGGGTCTGTCGAAAGAATCTCCACGCGCCTATTTTCCGCTTGTCCTTCCGGCGTATCGGCCGGCGATGGATTGCGCGGAAGATTGGTCGATTGCGTCACGACTCTCGCAGGTGAAATATGCCTGATGTCGGTAAAATACTTTTTCACTGCTTCAGCGCGGGCCGACGAGAGGTGTGTTGCGTTCGTCTCAACACCGGTATTCATGTTGGAGCCGGTCAGTGTGAGGCTTGCACTCGGATTTTCCTCCATACGCTTTGCAATGATGTTCAGCGTGTGATAATAGACCGTTAAAGTCTTCTCACCCACCAACGAATTCGTTTGAAAAGATTCGGCTCCAAGTTTATCGGCGAACAGATAATACCGTGAAGGAATATCAGCGCTACCTGGATCGAAGAATACATAATTGAGTACCGGATGCGCTTCTCGAGAAACAAACTCTTCGATACGAAGCGTCGGCACCGACACCTCATTGCCCCGACCTGTCGTATCTGAGACACCCACTATCTTCACACTCGCTGTGAGATTGTGAGATACCGGAGGCGTTGAAACCAAAACCGGCTCCGGAGTCGGAGCATGCGCGACGTTCCATTGCAAACTTGCACCAACTCTTGCTGACATCACGTGCCATGCGTAATCAGAGCGAATGCTCGTGAGTGGATAGGTAAAGCTTGCCTCCGGTACGAGACGCATTGTTTGCGTCAGTGGCACATTGAAACCTGCGCCCAGCGTCAGGCTCGCGAATAGCGGATTCTTGTTTGGAATATTCCCCGAAAAGAGCACGTGGGTGCCGGGAGTCTCACCATCAAAGAGCGTACCATCGGGGGCTGTCACGATATCGGTAAGTTCGGTGGTAGCACTCAGCAGCGTACCGACACTTGGTCCGGCAAACAATTTGAAAAGTGGCGTGACTTGATACTCCATAAAAAGGTCTGCACCCAGCTCACCGATGGAAGCAGCGAGTTTGTGCTCACGTGTTCCGGGACTAAGTGATCCATCGCTCGGATTGCGTACTTGAGCCTGTTCGATAGTCGGTGTCGTCAGGTTGCCACCGAGGCTCGCATAATGAATACGTGGCGCAACCCACCAGCCAAGCGGCGCTTCGTTTGGGTTTACGAGAGTGAGCGGGTTTCGCGAAAGCGGAGTCTCGAATGTAAAAAAGAAATCGGGGCGAATGCCGGTACCGTTATCAAAGATTCCGCAGAAGGTACTTCCGTTATAGATGGGAATATTGAGCGAATGGATTCGAAGCCCGATCGCTCCACCAACTCCAACATAAATCGGTGATACGGTGACAGGATTTATTCCCACTTGCCCGAAAGCTGAGGGCTCGTCCAGAATTCCCTTTCGTGCTTGCGCGTGCGAGTTGTTCGAAAGCAGAAGCGTAAAAACAAGAGAGAGCAATAGTAGCCCAGATCGCATATAGAATCTCGTAAATATGTAATTTATGATACGCGCTTTTAGAGTTCAAACTTAACTCACTAACTGCCACTAAGGCCAAAAGGAGCGTAAGCCCTACACTTCAATCAATCTTTGACCCAAAACGTGCTAAAAGAATGCCAGGGAGAATAGTGCGCTAAATGCACGAGAAACGCCAATACATGGGCAACGGGTGGGCGTGAAGTCCACATCAAGATTACAACGTTTTCATTTCAGAGTGTTCGGAGATAGCATCACACTCCCGATTTAGCTCTCGGATTTGTTCTAAGTGCCTTGTTGTGTGGTGAATCATGAAGTTCAACCAGTCGGAGATCGTCATCTCCCCAAAGTAGGGATGCTTGTATACTCGATTGTCGATCACAATTTTCCCACTCAATAGACCGTCCTTCAGTTCACTCAGTTGCCGCACAAAGACCGATTCAAATTCTGCTATGTTCGAGAAGGCACCAAGAGGTGTGAGTGATTCCGGGGCAGCGAGTTTATATGCGCGGCCTTGCGCCACATTCTGTCGTAGCGTTGTCTCGCCAATCAATTCGGACTTCTCGGAAATCGAAATCGTTGGCCTTGAGATCAGTTTGATCATGATCGCATCACTCAAGCAAATATGTTCGAATATCTGAAGAACACTCCATTTGCCCTCGGGCTTGAATGCGAGTTGCGCATCAGTGCAATTTTTCGCGAGTGCTAAGGTTTCGCGCGTGTTTGCGTCGATATCGATTAGGTATGCTGCTACTTCCATTTTCCAGTGTGCATTTTGTGATGAGACGGAGTAGGACTAATGTGCATTGACATAATAGTCCCAAACTGCTTTGGCAATTTTGGCTATCACTGTCTCTCTTGCATCGATATCGAGCTTAGACATCGATACATATACGACGATCGCAAAGTGTTTTCCGTTCGGGAGCGTTACTATTCCAACATCATTTAACGCCGCGTAAAGACCTTTGCCGTTGGAACCGGAGGTGCCCGTTTTGTGTGCGACCGATGTACCTTCGGGGAGGAGGCCCTTGATTCGCCTTTCGCCAGTGGTTGTTTCCGTCATGAGTTTCCAGAGCAGATCACTGCTTTGCGGTGATAAATATTTGCGCTCAAAAAATACTTTGAGCAACGCTATCATCGCCACGGGTTCGCACCAATTTTGAAACTGTACACTCCATGGACCGTGCATCTCCGCTTCCGTGCGGACAATCGCAATATCCTTAATACCTAAGCTCCGAATATAATTTTGAACTTTGATCGGACCTTTGATCACACGAAAAAGAATATCCGTAGCATTATTATCGCTTTGGGAAACCGAATAGCTGAGCAGATCACGAATTGAAATATTAATGTTTCTTTTGGGATATTTATCTCGAAGCGGACTGTAGGTATCTTCCGGAAGATCTCTTCTGGTTACATGAATCATGCTGTCGAGCGACAATTTTCCGCTATCGACAAGATGCAGAACATAAAATGCGAGCGGAAATTTGAAGACGCTCTGCATTACAAAATGACCGGTACCGTTTTGTGAAAACGTGTCACCCGATTCCAATCCAAGCACCGCAACTCCGATCTTCCCGCCGGCCGCTTGACTAATCGTTGCAATGCGTGACCGTAGTGAATCCACTTGGGCCATTGCGATCATTGGGAGTAGGACGAATGCCACGACTCCGAGAAAGAGGCTTTTGCGAAGGTGCATTAAGAGTGAGCCAGCCTATAAAGTGTTTTAGAAATCAAAGTTGAAGAAGAAAAATCGAACGGCAGCGATGACTGCCGTTCGACTCACGTAAACATTAACAGATAGAGCATCACACTTGTTTAATACTCACACAGATATTTCGAGAATTATTGCGCTAAATATCCTCCATCGATATTATAGTAGCTGCCGGTCACGAACGAAGCGCGATCGGAGTTGAGCCAAAGCGCGAGCTCCGCAACCTCTTCGGCTGTGCCGAGCCTTCCCATCGGATGCAAGCCTGCAAGTGATTGCATCGTCGCGGCATCAAGCGTTTTGGTCAAGAGTGGCGTAACGATGTAACCCGGGCCGATCGAATTGATACGAATTTTTTGATCCGCGTATCCTAGCGCAGCTGCTTCGGTCAATCCGACAACTCCATGCTTTGCGGCCACGTACGCCGGCGAGAATTTCGTCCCAACTTTTCCGAGGATCGATGCAATGTTGACGATGCTACCACCACCTGAAGTGAGCATCGCCGGAATCTGATAGCGCAAGCCATAGAACACACCAGAAAGATTAATCGAGATCACTTTATCCCAGCCATCAATGGGATATTCACCAACTGGGGCAAGTGGCCCACCGATGCCCGCATTGTTGACCGCGATATGCAGCCCACCAAAATGCTTCACAGTCTCGGCGACGACACTCTCACTCTCTGCAGGCTTTGAAGTATCGGCCTTGATAAAGATCGCGTCACCATTATTTGCTTTGATCTCAGCAACAGTAGCTTTACCACCCGCTTCGTCAACATCAGACACCGTCACCTTAGCGCCTTCGGATGCATAGAGCAACGCGATCGCCTTACCAATTCCTGATCCGCCGCCGGTTACGATAGCAACTTTATTTTGAAGAATATTCATGATTGTAGTAATGGAACTTGTGTAGTATAATATTTGAGCGCAAGCAATGGGTTAAACTGGTTCGAGAAGCTCGCGCATTCTTTGTCTATTCAGAGGATTTAAACAAATTTCCAACCAACTATAATTCAGAGAACACGCAATCGTGACAAGCTTGATTTTTTCTGCCTGCAACAAGAGCATACCGAAAGCCACGGATGATTAATCAACCCCTTCCCACCATCGCACGAATGGCTGATCTTGAGCATCGACATTCACTTGCTCGCCAATCATCGGTGTCAGCAATCGCATACCAGCCGCCGCACTTGCGAGGCTCACGCGCTTTAAGGGATCATCCCAAGCATGATTGGCAAGAGCAAACTTTCCGGAATGTACAGCAAGCAGCTTCCTTGCACGAAGCTCTTGTGCTGCTTGCACCACTTCCTCCGGCATCATGTGAATGTACTTCCAGCTTTTGTCATATTGGCCGTTCTCTAAGATCGCAAGATCAAAGGGACCGTGTTTGGTGCCAATCTCGGCAAAGTGCGTATCGTATCCGCTATCGCCACCCAAAAAGATTTTCTGCGTAGGCGTCTGCAAAACATAGGAGGTCCAGAGTGCCTTATTACGAGCGAGCTTACGACCTGAGAAGTGGCGAGCTGACGTTGCGGTCACGGTAAAACCCGAATCAAGCGTTGTACTCTCATTCCAATCGAGTTCGCGAATGATCTTTGCGTCAAATCCCCAATACTCAAAATGCTCACCGGTTCCTAAACCACAGATCACGAGCTTCACTTTTGTGCGGAGCTTAAGTATCGTCGTGTGATCGAGATGGTCCCAATGATCGTGCGTGATAAAGAGATAATCTATC
>JBDTCS010000271.1:0-26951 GCA_039923455.1 Kapaibacterium sp. (SeqCode)
GAGTGACTTAGGATTGCGACGGCGCATCCGTGCCGTTTGCACTCATCCCATCAGGAGGCGTGCCTGATTCTTCCCCATTCGGTTCACTCGAACGAGGGTTAGTCAGTCTGATCTGACGAAAAATGTCTTCGAGGTGCGAGACTTCTTCCATCGTGTCATCGATGTAATAGAAAAGCTCGGGAGTAAATTTCAATCGAACCTCTCGGCCAACCGCCATTCGAATTCGGTATGCCTGGTCCTTGACGCGCTTTAAGACATCTGCCGGCTTGTGAACGCTACCGAGTATACTCAGATACACACGGCCGGATCGCAAATCCGGGGACATCCGAACTTTCGTAACCGTTAAGAGGCCATCGCTCAAATCACTCAGTTCGTTCTGAAGACTTTTGGCAATGGCCCGCTGAATTTCGCCGGCGACTTTTTCGGTACGTATGGACATTATCGCGCAGGCATAACCTTCTCAAGTTTACGCTTGATCTCGACAATCTTAAATGCCTCGATCGTATCGCCAACTTTCAGATCGTTGTAACCATCCAGACTGACACCGCACTCATATCCGGCATCCACCTCGCGCACGTCATCTTTGAAACGCTTTAGCGAAACAAGTCCGCCGGTAAAGATGACCTCGCCATCACGCATCAATCGCACACGATTATTTCGCATCAGCTTGCCTTCCAAAACATAGCAACCTGCGATCGTACCAACTTTCGGCACTTTGAATGTCTCACGAATCTCCACCGTAGCGGTGACCTCCTCTTTCTCTTCCGGAGCGAGCAAGCCTTCAAGCGCATCACGAACATCGTTGATACAGTCGTAGATGACGCTGTATAGACGTACTTCGACATGCTCCACCGCTGCAAGTTTTCGTGCATCCAAATTCGGACGAACGTGGAATCCAAGAATGATCGCACCGGATGCAGCAGCGAGACTCACATCGTTCTCGCTGATAGCACCGACCGCACGATGAACAATTTCTACTTTTACTTCGGCTGTCGAAAGACGGAGTAAGGAATCGGCGATAGCTTCGACCGAACCATCGACGTCGCCCTTCAAGATCAAGCGAAGATGCTGCACACCACCTTGTTTGATCTGCTCGCTGATCTCGTCGAGCGTTATGAACTTGACTTGCTTAAAATCCTGCTCACGTCTAAGCTGCTGACGCAAGTTCGAAATCTCCTTGGCTTCGCTATCGCTGTCGAGCACAATGAAGTGATCGCCCGCCTGTGGAATACCATCGAAGCCGAGAATCTGAACGGGTGTAGATGGCGGCGCAACTTCGACGCGCTTGCCGCGCTCATCGAACATCGCACGCACTCTGCCCGAGTATACACCTGCCAAGAATGGATCACCCAAACGGAGCGTCCCTTTTTGCACGAGCACTGTCGCCTGAATACCTCGGCCTTTATCAACCTCCGCTTCAATGACTGCTCCGCGAGCTTGACGATCAGGATTGGCTTTCAAATCAAGAATGTCTGCTTCGAGCGCAATACGCTCCAGCAATGCATCGACATTCTTGCCGGTCCTTGCCGAAAGTTCAACCGTACCATACTTACCGCCCCACTCTTCGACGAGCACGTTCTTATCGGCGAGCTGTTGGCGAATACGATCAGGATTTGCGTCCGGACGGTCGACCTTATTAAAAGCAATAATGATCGGTACTGCTGCGGCCTGTGCATGCGAGATCGCTTCCCAGGTTTGCGGCATCACGCTATCATCAGCCGCGATAACAAGCACAACAATATCTGTTATCTGCGCACCACGAGCACGCATAGCCGTAAAGGCTTCGTGACCAGGTGTATCGAGAAACGTGATCTGGCGACCCGTCGAAATGGTAACTTCGTAGGCACCGATGTGCTGTGTGATTCCACCCGATTCGCCAGCGACGACGTTGGCCTTACGGATATAATCGAGCAACGAAGTCTTACCGTGATCAACGTGACCCATGATCGTGACAACAGGGGGACGAGCAATCAGTGTGTCGGGTTCATCCGGAAGATCTTCGAGCGAATCGGTCGTGAACTCCTCTTGGAACTCCACCGTAAAACCAAACTCGTCGGCGACAAGCTGAATCGTGTCTTTGTCAAGTCGTTGATTGATCGAGACCATCAGGCCAAGTGCAATACACTTGGAGATAATCTGACCAACTTCCACCTTCATCAAGTTGGCAAGTTCGTTTGCCGTGAGGAATTCGGTTGCACGCAAAACCGATTTATCGCGTGCAGTCTCCTCGATCAAACGCTGCTCTTCCGTGTCGGCGCGCAATTGACGGCGCATCTTGCGAGCCTTGGCGCGTGTCGAAAGGAATGAACCCTCGTCCAGCCCTGCGAGCGTACGCTTAACTGCGGCTTCGACATCTTTAGCATCGACGGCACCACGATCACGACCTCTGCGACGTTTTGCTGCTTTCTCCTCTTCTTCCGAAGAATCTTTTTTGGTTACAACTTCGCCCGGCTTGTGTTTCGAGATCAGTCCCTGTACTTTGCTCGCAACTTTATCGGCACGCGTGCGAAGTATCGGAATATCTTCACGCGATTTTGTTGGCTGAGTGCCGAGATCTATTCTGCCTTTGATCTTAAGTCCGGGAAGCGTGACACGAAGATCTGTCGGGTCGCTTGTCGCGATAACGGTCGTAGTTTTTCTTCTGCGACGTCTGCGCTTAGCAACGGCATCGGGAGATTGATCGGTACCGTCATCGTGCGCACCATCATCATGTGGCACAAAGCTATCAGGCATCGGCACCTCAATGTCTACCGGAGGAATTGCGATCGGAGTCTCGGGGACTTCATCCGCAACAGCAGTGATCGTTTCCGGAACCGTTGGTTCGGCAGCTACAAGTTCGTGAGAAATAACAGCTTCCGATTCAACTATCTGCGCAATGGGAGCACTCTTAGGAGCCTCTTCTATCTCAGGAGTAGTCGCAACTATCTGCTCCGCGACATGAGGAGTTGGAGCTAACCGCTCGGGGATTTCCGGTTCTGCGGGTTCCTCGACCTTGTGAACTTCGACTTCGACTGGGACTTCGTCGCTTTTCTTTGTGCGCTTTTCTTTAAATGCGGCGACCTTCTTCTGACGCTTTTCAGTAACATCTTTCTCTTTACTGAAATGCTTCATCACGAGGTCAAGCGCTTCACCCTCGACCTTCGACATGATGGTCTTGGCATTCGTGAAGCCCCGCTTCTGAAGAAATTCGATCAGGGTATCGTGACTGGTGTTCAGCTCAGTCGCCAGCGTCCTAATAGTAGATTTCTTAGATTTATCTGTAGTCTCTTGTCCCATTTATCTCCTCTTGGTCTTTGTGATTCGAAGTATCGAACGAATGTTCGAAACGATCGGATCAAAGACCGGTGTACAAACCCGCGGAGATAAATGAGAAATTACATCATTCCTCCGCCACCACTCTGATGACAACCAAACACTCTATTCCCCCCATGACCGGCCTCACTCTGCCGGCGTAGTCGGGGCAGTTGCTTCGGCAACCGCAGTTTCACTTTCCGCAATTTCTATTGCTGGAGCTTCCGATGCTGTCGGTGCCGGAGCTTCCGTTGCTATCTTGAAACCTGTTGATTCGTTGCGAAGCGTGGTCAAGTTGATACCTGCTTGCTCTGCAACATTCTCGATCGCCTGATCTGCCTGTGCGAATTCACGCTCGAGCAACATCTTAATCATCTCCGCTTTTTCCTGCGTCATGCCTTGCACGGCAAGCAACACCGGAAGCGGCGTGTTGAGATATTCTTTGGCAGTGTCGATACGTGCGCGAATAAGCTCGGTGTAAAGATCGAGTCCGATCTCTTCACGGAATTCAATAAGCTCGATATCTTCCTCGTCGCGAGCTTCCTTCACGAGATTGATCTGGTAGCCAGTGAGTCGTGAAGCAAGACGGACGTTCTGCCCTTGCTTACCAATTGCAAGCGAAACCTGATCGTCCGATACGAGCACGGTCGCGGTGTGTGTCTCTTCATCGAGATCCACTTGCAAAAGCTTCGCAGGCGAAAGTGAGCGCATAAGAAACTGTGCCGGATCTTCCGACCAGGGTATCACGTCGATATTCTCGTTCGCCAACTCGCGGACGATCGAGTGAATTCGAACACCCTTCATGCCTACGCAAGCCCCTACCGGATCGACACGATCATCTGTGGACTCGACCGCAACCTTCGCGCGTTCCCCTGGCTCACGTGCAACACCCTTAATCAGAATGATACCATCGTAGATCTCAGGGATCTCGATCTCCATCAAGCGTTCGAGGAATTTTGGATCGGAGCGAGATAGCACTACGACCGGTGTAGAATTTGGCCCACCACGTCGCACTTCTTTTACAACCGCGCGGATCGTATCACCTTTTCTCCAACGCTCCTTCGAGATCTGTTCCGATTTCGGAAGCAAGAGCTCGCGGCGATTGTGAATGATGAAGAGATCACCGTGACGGATCTGATAGACTTCGCCGACAAGAATATCGGAAATAAGCGCACTGTATTCGTTAAAGAGATTATCCTTCTCGATTTCACGAATGCGCTGATTCAAATTCTGCTTTGCCGTAACAATCAACCGACGACCAAAATCTTTTCCAAGATTTACGATCTCAACGTACTCATCGCCGGCTTCAAGTTCTTCGCCAGATTTTTTCTGGGCGTCTTCAACCGATATTTGTGTAGTGGGATCTTCGACGACCTCGACCACGGACTTTTCGAGATATACTTCGATATCTCCTTTGTCCATGTTCATCACAAGATCGAACTTCGCCTCGAGACCGTATTTTTTACGGATCATCATGGCGAACGTCTCCTCGATAACGGCCATCAAAATGTCCCTATCGATTCCCTTCTCGCGGACCATGTCCGCAAACGACTCAACAATAAGTGGGTTCATGTATTTCTACTCAACAATCGGATTGCGCCTCGCAAATTTGGCAACATCGTTGCCCGCTGATGACTTTTTCAAAGTCGGTGGTATGCGGAAAGCGTACTCTTGACCGCCCGTAACATAAGCGGAGAGCCTAAAATTTCGCTAAAACTGTTGGATATTGGGGAAAACGGAGTTATCTTGAAGAAAACTCCGGTTGAACCAAAACCTTGAGCAATTTTGACCTGTCGATCTGCACCAATTCGACAGGCTCAAGATAGATCTGCTCGTCAGGTTCGATCTGGGGCTCCGGCTTGACCATCTGTCGCCTCCCGCGAGCCTTATGCATCAAGTCCAAGGGTTCGAGCTCGATCTCGTCAGCTGCGAAGCCGTGAAGCTTTCCGTGGACAGTATGTGTCTCCTCGCCATCCGTATAGTGAGCCTCGACGACCCTGCCAATGTTTCGCTTAAACTGATAA
The DNA here is from genome assembly GCA_039923455.1 of Kapaibacterium sp. (SeqCode). GTDB lineage: Bacteria > Bacteroidota > Ignavibacteria > Palsa-1295 > Palsa-1295 > JBDTCS01. Next base: position 5,316 of record JBDTCS010000271.1, read on the forward strand.
TCGTGCACGAGTGGCTCGTCGGTGCCCGGGGAAAGAACGTCCAGCCGAAAATTGCCTTTGATCAGACTGCCTTCCTCGCAAACCGTGTTGACATGACGGCTGATGGCTTCGCAATCTTCGATCAGTACCGGTCGGTCGCCATCAAGTACGATTTCGATGACTGGAGCTTGCGCAGCACCCCGAACTTCTGTTCTGAGGAGAACCAACCCGCGTGCCTTAGCGGCTTCGATCGCAAGCGGCCCAACAACTTTAGCAATTTTGCTTTTAAACTCTGCGTCCATATTTTTTGAATGTTATCAAACGTTTGCATTCACCTTGCTCACTCAGTTCTCAAGACACGAAAAACAACCCGTCGATTTCGCTGGCGTCCATCCTCCGTGTCATTCGGAGCAACAGGCTGACTGGAGCCAAGTCCGATACTCGTCATCCGCTTCGCATCGATATCTTTTGAAGTTAGATATTGCGCGACAGCTTCGGCTCTTGATTTAGATAGCACGCGATTGTGCTCTTCCATTCCCAGCGTATCCGTGTGCCCCTCGATCTGAACAGCCCACTTGGGATGATGCTTGAGCAACTCGACGAGCCGATCAAGCTCGAAATGCGACTCGGGTCGCAGAGTCGATTTATCAAGATCGAAGAAAATATTTCGAAGCGTGATCGTGCTTCCGATCGCCATCGAATCTAATACTATCACAGAGGAGAGTTCTCGATACATCGTCGCCTCGCGCAGATCGAGGTTATCGCTGTATGGCAAATAGCCAGGCGACTCCACGCGCAGCGCGTACTCATAACCAAATGGTAAGACGACTGCAAAGTGTCCGGTAAGGCTGCTCGAATATGTCGCAGCTGCAGATGTATCCGTCAACAATCTTGTGTAGGTGATAGCTGCTTCGAGTGGTGCACCTTTCTGATTCACAACTTTACCCGTCACAAGTATCACTGGGTTTGGACGAATATCATCGCTCAAACTTACGATGTATAGATCCATGTGATTCGTCCCATTCGAGGAAGAGTAATACGCGATATCACCCGAAGCGGGAATGCTGTAATAGGCATCCATGCCTTGCGTATTGATCTCTGGTCCCAGATTTTTTGGAGCAGTCCAGTTCACCCAGGAATCATCCAAGCGCTTTGATACGAAGACGTCTGCGTCGCCATATCCACCATGACCTCTCGAAGAAAAATAGAGCGATTGACCATCGCTGGCAAGAAATGGCGCAAAATCATCTTTCGCGGTGTTGATCACCGGACCTAAATTTTCGGGAGTCCCGTAATGATTGCTCGATGCGTCGATCTGCCGTGTCACATACAAATCTAATCCTCCGTATCCTTCGATGCTCTCGGCTGAGTAAACAATAAATTTTGCATCGGGACTGATGCACTGCGAGGCGAGCGTGTTTGAGTTGGAATAGTTATCAATCGTGATCGAGTCGATCTTCCAACCCGCTGCCGTTCGCTTCGCAAAGCAAAGACCATTCACACGATTGTAATCGAAATTCTTGATGAAGAGTACGCTTCCGTCGGCAGAGACTCCACTGATCGCATCGTTACCGGCAGAGTTAATCGGAAGCCCAAGGTTGATTGGCTGCGACCAACCGCCCGATTGCGTTCTTCGCGATACGTAGCCATCTTGCAAATGATCGGCTCCGAGATTTGCCGGATTGCCGACACCCATCGTAAAGAACAAAAGCTTACCGTCCGGTGAGATAATCGGCGAAAGCTCGGAGTACTCAGAATTTATTTCCTTGCCAAGGTTTGCTTTTTTCAAGGTCTGTGTCCGCACACGCTCCGTGTGTGAGGTCTCCTGTGCCGTCGCGACCGTTACAACCGCAAGAAGCAGCCAAACGGCTGCAAAAAAAATACGGCAAACAAATTTGAAACTGGGCCCTCGTGCGATCATCAAGAAGTTAAATCCCCTGCTCTCTCGGAGCGTTCCATCTCGTACGAATGGATTCTTATACAAATGCATTTTCCAGAATATGAAAAAGCACACCTCGAGCGATATTCGCGTGGTGTGCTTTTACCATTGTTGAGGCGCCGCCCAGAATCGAACTGGGGTGGAAGCTTTTGCAGAGCTCTGCCTAACCACTTGGCTACGGCGCCGTTTTTCCATCAAACTCAAAACTTAGGAACGCCCAAAATACGAATCGCACGACGATTGAGTTCCCTTTGCTCTGACATGATCGCTTCTGAATAACAAAGCATCCGCCGGAATAGGTCTAATGCCGCGCTACCCCACCGTCAACATTTATCGTCTGACCCGTAATAATATTCGAACTCTCTGAGGCAAGGAAGGAAACGACCTTAGCGATATCTTCTGGCGTCTCGGCTTGCTTGATCGCTTGCGGAGGCATCAAGTGCTCGAGAATGCTACCTTGCATTAATCTCGCACCAGGCGGACGCTGTGTGGCAGTGAGGCCGATCGTTAATGCGTTAACAGTAATCCCATACTCTCCAACCTCGCTTGCGAGTGCGCGTGTGAAACCGATGACTCCCATCTTACTCGTAACATAATGCACAAGATAGGGCGTCCCCAACCAAACCGTATTGCTCGAAAGATTTATGATACGTCCATAGCCCTGTGATTTCATGCACGGCAACACCGCTTGCGTTGCAAGAAAAAGTCCGGTCAAGTTTACGTCTAATACTTTTTTCCACGTCGCGAGGCTCAGCAGTTCAAACGGCTCTTCGTCATAGATCCCCGCATTGTTGACGAGTACATCAATGCGACCAAATTTGTCCTTCACGGTTTGTGCCATCGATCTCGTGGAGGTTTCATCCGTCACGTCCACTTTCAGCAAAAGGGGTGCAAGCGCACCTGCTATCTCAGCAACGCGTTCAGCCGTTTCTAAAGCATCGGCAATATCAGCGATCACAACTTGTGCACCTTGGGCAGCGAATCGCTCGACAAATGCCTGCCCGTTTCCGATCGCTGCGCCCGTCACGATCACCACCTTTCCGCGATGGATATTCGGGTCGATGGCGTGTACGTTGGCTTGAGAAAGCGGGTTCTCAGAACTCCTATTTTTGGTCAAGGGCTTGTTCTCTAATTAGATTTGCGTTACAAAGTATCGATCAATGCATCGACTAACGTCACTTTTTCTTGGGTATCGAGGAAACATTCAGCTCAAAATTACGAAATAAGAGCCTTTCGAACCCACCAAACACGAATTATTTTCAGCATGGAAGCCATAACACTATCCGGCCTTAGTAAGTCCTTCGGAAAAGGCACAAAAGCGGTTCACGCACTTCAAAGCGTTGATCTAAGGGTCGATCCAGGTGAAATATTTTCACTCCTGGGGCCCAATGGTGCGGGTAAAACCACACTAATCAAATGTGTGCTCGGCATCGTGTTCATCAATGGAGGTACCGGCACAGTACTCGGCGAAGCCTTAGGGTCTGTCAAAGCCAAAGAGCATATCGGATACCTACCGGAGAATCATCGCTACCCTTTGCATCTTACCGGAGAGCAAGTGCTCAATTATTTTGGTAAACTTTCCGGAGTGGGTGGCACGGAGCTAACGAAGCGTATCGATGAGACACTGCATCTGGTCGGCATGAGCGATTGGCGCAAGACGAAAGTGCGCAAGTATTCGAAAGGCATGATGCAGCGGCTCGGAATTGCGCAGGCGCTCATCAACGATCCGAAATTGATCATGCTCGATGAACCAACCGATGGTGTCGATCCGGTAGGCCGCAAAGAGATTCGCGATATTCTCGTTCATCTGAAAGATCAAGGAAAGACGATATTTCTAAATTCGCATCTCCTTTCCGAAGTCGAAAGAATTTCCGATCGTGTCGCTATCATGGATCACGGCATTATCGTCAAACAAGGCACCGTGACTTCCCTCGTTGCTACACCGGACACCTACGAGATTCGCGTCAAACCCGAATCGGTGAGTGCTGCGGCAGCACTGCTTGGAGTGCAAGCAATCGGTGACGATGTAGAAGTGAATTATCATACGATAGAAGAGTTGAACGGTGCGATCGATAAACTTCGCGCAGGTGCGATCCTTATTGAGAGCATTCAACAGAAGCGTTCAAGTCTGGAAGATCTCTTCATCAAACTCATTGGCACAAGCGACCTTACCAAGAGCTAAACACCTCCACCAATTTTCTAAGTGTACAACGATTATGAAACTACTCGCAATTATTGAAGAGACTTTTCGTGAAGCCCGAGCGCGCAAAACACTGATCGGCTTTTTTATCTTTTCGTCACTGATGATCCTTGTGGCGCTCTTGGTATTCAACATGGATATCGTGCAGCAAAATTTGCACAAGCAGGCGTTTCAAGGCAAAGTGCATGCGCCAAAGAATATCGATACAGCCTCCTTGCTCACGGCGACTATCCTCGATTACGTTTGGGTTGTAATCGCGGCGCTACTATTTTTCATTACGATTTGTGTCGGTATTTTTTCGACAGCCGGACTTATCACTTCAATAATGGAAAAAGGGACGATCGATCTGATGCTCTCGAAGCCTGTTCCGCGCTGGCTCTATATTGTTGGTAGGTATTTGGGAGCTGTACTGATCATGACACTTGAGGTTGGCTATTTTGTGCTTGGACTCTGGGTGGTGGTCGGGATCACGACTGGCTCATGGTCGGGGCTGATGCTTGTTAGTATACCATACATTGTACTCGGATTTGCTGGTCTTTATTCAGTTGTTGTTTTGATCGGCGTGCTAACTCGGTCGAGTTGGCTCGCAATTATTTTAGGATTCGTTATCTATTTCATATCGGGCTTATTGCTTCCACTCGGAACGTGGCTCGATAAGACGATCAACGGCGAAGGATCAACCGGTGTATTCGGGACTGTCGCGACCATCGTCCACTCGATCATTCCGCAATTGAACGATCTTTCTTCGAACATGGGGAAGGTTATTCTTGCCGGTTCCGTCGATTGGACTCCGATACTCATGACAACGCTCATGATCGTAGTGTATCTGGCGCTCTCCTCCTTCTCCTTTTCGAAAAAGGAATTTTGATTCGAGGCTTTTTTCTGGAGTGTTCGATATTTTTGTTCGTTCTCAAAACCCCATAGCATGAGTTCTGAAATAGTTTTAAAAATCGATTCCGTTATAAAGGCTTACGGCAAAGATCGCGCCGTCGACCGAGTGTCCTTTTCTGTTCCAAAGGGAGGTATCTTCGGGTTGCTCGGACCTAATGGTGCAGGCAAAACCTCGACGATTCGTATGATCACCGGCATCACACGTCCCGATAGCGGCACAATCGAGCTCTTCGGTGAAGCGCAAAACGAACAGCATCAGAATCTGGTGGGCTATATGCCGGAAGAGCGTGGGCTTTATCGCAAACTTCCGGTTCGTGCGCAGTTAGAATATCTTGCCGAACTGAAAGGGCTCTCACGCGCTGCTGCAATGAACGCGACGGACTATTGGCTTGGAAAATTCGAAATCGGTACATGGGAGAAAAAGAAAACGAGCGAGCTATCGAAAGGTATGCAGCAAAAAGTGCAGTTCATTGTGACTGTGTTGCACGACCCGCAACTCTTGATACTTGATGAACCGCTGAGCGGCCTCGATCCAATCAACGCCGAGTTGATCAACAACACCATCACCGAACTCAAACACGCCGGCAAGACGATCATTCTTTCCACGCATCGGATGGAGCAAGTCGAGCAGGTCTGCGACGAGATCGTATTGCTGAACCGAGGCCGGGTTGTACTGGCAGGGCCGCTTCGAGAGATCAAACAAAAATCGGGTCGGCAACTTGTCGCGATTAGGTTTGATGGCTCCGATAGCTTCTTGGACGGCTTAACAAATTGCAAGATCATCGAGCGACATCCGAATGAAGCAATGCTTGAACTCACCGACAAGACGCAATATAGGCCAATGCTTCGCGCCATCTCAGATCAAGTCGAGTTGCTAAAATGGGAATTGATCGAACCGCCACTCAAAGAGTTATTTCTCGAAGCAGTCGCAAAGCAATCGACCACGGCCTAACCATTCTGCTGAAAGCCATTCAGCACTAAGCATACAAAGTTTGTCATCACTCTGAAATTATGAACAATAAAGTATTCATCGTACTCAAGCATGAATTCTTACTGAAGCTTCGGTCGAAATCCTACATCATCTTGACCTTGACCGGGCCGATCCTCCTCTCGCTGCTTTTTGTTTTGCCCGCGCTCTTCTCATCGATCAACACCGGTGATAAGCGCCAGATCGCCGTCATAGATCATTCCGGAAAGATCGGCACCCTATTGCTGCAGAGAATGCAAGCACCGAAAGACTCCGGCAGTTCGAATGGATTCAGTAAAGAAAATATCGAGCTACAAGTTGCGCCAGTTGATGCAGATACCACAAAGGAGATCGACTCACTCAAGTCGCTCGTCATGACGAAAAAGCTTGCGGGCTTTCTCATCATTCCGGCAAACGCAATCGACACCTCGGATCTCATGCATTCGGCGACCGCAACACTGCGTGTTCGAAACTCTAATGATTTTTCCGCGATCAACTTTCTCGAAGAGGTCTACAAAGAGATCGTAACGACAGAAAAATTCAAGCAACGTGGCATCGATCCACAAACGATCAAGAATATTCGGAAGTCGGCAGATTTTGAAACGTTAAAGCTCACGGCCGGTGCTGCCGATTCAAAAGACTCGGGTGCTACATTCGTCGCGGGTTATATTACCGGCTTCTTCATCTATATGGCAATGTTGCTCTATGGTGCAACCATCATGCGCAGTGTCGTCGAAGAAAAAAGCTCTCGCGTCATCGAGATTATCGCTTCGAGTGTAAAACCATTTGAACTCTTGATCGGAAAAGTACTTGGCGTCGGACTTGCAGCGCTTTTGCAGGTGACAATATGGGCCGTCATGCTCGCGTTGCTCGCAACCGTTGGGGTCAGTAGCTTATCGCAAATTCAAGGCTTAGATCTTAACGTGCATATCTCGCCGTTCCTATTCATCTACTTCATTGCGTATTTTATCGGCGGCTTTATGATTTACGCAACGCTCTACACTGCGATCGGTGCAACTGCCGAGCAAGAGAGCGATCTGCAACAACTTTCGCTTCCGGTGACCCTGCTTATTATGGTTCCGATCTTTACGCTCACGAGCGTCATTCAATCACCTTCGAGTACGACAAGTGTGATCCTATCGATGATTCCGTTCTTTTCACCAATACTAATGATGGGACGAATCTTTAGCGAGATGCCACCACTTTGGCAGATTCTTCTGTCGTTTGCACTAATGATTGTCACGTTCTTCGGCGTGCTGTGGCTGGCCGCAAGAATTTATCGCGTCGGAATATTAATGTATGGCAAGAAATTCTCACTACCGGAAGTGATGCGCTGGATTAAGTATTCGTAAGCAATTATGGAGAAGGAAGCACTCACGCGTGCTTCCTTCCGTCCCATTCTATATCCGCAATACCGAGAAACTGATTCGCCCTACGAGCAAGGACAAAGAGCAAGTCGGACAAGCGATTAAGATAGATAAGATCGAACGCACCCAATTCTTGCGTACGCTTTAGCGTGATCAAAAGCCTCTCAGCGCGACGAGCGACTGTCCGAGCAACGTGAAGCTGCGCGGCGAGTTCGGTGCCGCCCGGCAAAATAAATTGCTTAAGCTCCGATAACTCGGCTACATTCTCATCAATCCACATCTCCAGCTTCTTGATATCCGGTGCTTCGATACGGGGTATCGTGAATCCGACTCGAGCTTCTAAAGGTGTCGCAAGATCCGACCCAAGAATGAATAAGCTAACCTGAAGTTCTTGCACGATCATGCTCAGATAAGCATACTTGTTTGAAATAGCCAAAGCTCGAACTACACCCAAAATACTATTGAGTTCATCAACTGTACCATACGCTTCGATGCGTGGGTTATCTTTGGAGACTCTATCTCCGCCCATCAGACCGGTTGTTCCGTCGTCCCCTGTTTTGGTATAGATTTTCATTTCACAATTAGTACAGGAATGTTAAGTCCGTGTCTGACGGGCGAGACCGTTACGCCGAAAAGAAGGTCTTTAAGGCCACGATGGCCATGTGCACCCATGATGAGTAAATCCAAGTTTGCTTCGTTCGACATCCGAATCAACTCTTTCGTCGCGTAACCGTAGCCAATGATCGATCGCACGTGAATCGTATGGAACAACCCATCACGCTCGAGCATCGATCGGATCTCTTTCTCGATCTCTTGCAGATAACGCTTGCCCTCTACTGATTTCGCATCGCGAGACTCCTTGCCAAATAATTTACTTTGCGCACTTTCGACCACGTGCAACAAGACAATATTTACCGGTTCGGTCATGGGTGCAAACGCGGTGGATTTTGCCATAGCTATCGTACGCAACAGCACTCTTCTATCGAGCGGCCCACCATCCAGAGCAGCACCAATGTGCGTGAATGAGTTTTGCTCTTCGGCCAATGGCTGTGCATGTGAATGCTGACGTGGTGCGAGTAACCAACGAAAGTATCCGCTCCCATCCGTACGTGAAACTACTCGGCGGGCTTGCATTCGCATCAAGTACGGTAGGATACCGACGTAAATGAGAAACATCGCAAGCGCGAACAATACCGGCAGGGCAATCCACCCCACCCATGAAAGTGTTGGATTAGCTGAACCCAGAGCGAGCGTCTCCTGATCAATAAGCAACTTTAGGTTTAGTGCAATAACGATCGCGGCCGTGAGCCATGCTAACATCTTGACCCACAACTTACTTGCGAATTCACCCATGATTACTTTGTCGCTTGTAAAGTGAATCAACGGAATTACCGCAAACGAAAGCTGCATACTAAGCACTACTTGGCTCATCAGAAGCAACTTGTAGGAAGCGCCTTCACCAAAATATCCGAGCACGATCACTGCCGGAAGGATCGCAAGCCCACGCGTGATGAGTCGGCGCACACTTGGCCGTAGCTTCAGTTGAAGAAATCCTTCCATCACGATCTGGCCTGCGAGTGTGCCGGTGATGGTCGAAGATTGCCCGCTCGCCAGAAGTGCAATACCGAATACGAGACTTGCTGCAGAAGTACCGAGCAACGGAGTCAGAAGTCGATAGGCCTGTTGTATCTCCGTAACAACTTCACCATGCGCAAAGAATACGGCCGCCGCAACAACAAGAATTGCAAGATTGATCAGAAACGCAAGGTTGAGCGCGATAACAGAATCGAAGAAATTATATTTGATTGCGTCACGCTTGCCTGCCGGCGTTTGATCGAATTGCCGAGTTTGTACAAGCGCCGAATGCAAATAGAGGTTGTGCGGCATCACAGTCGCGCCAAGTATTCCGATCGCGACAAATAGACTTTCGGCTCGCAGGTGTGGAGTGAATCCCGAAAGTATACCACCGATCTCGGGCTTCGACAGCCAGACTTCAATGAAGAAGCATCCTCCGATGACCGCAACCAGTGTGAGAATCACTGCCTCTAACTTTCGCATTCCCAGATGTTGCAAGGCGAGAAGAATGAATACGTCGAGCGCAGTGATAATCACGCCATAGAAAAGCGGAATCCCGAACAAGAGATTTATTCCGAGTGCCGTGCCAAGTACTTCTGCAAGGTCGCATGCAGCAATAGCAATCTCACATAGAACCCAGAGGGTGATGGAGACACGTTTGGTATAATGTTCTCTGCATGCCTGCGCAAGGTCGCGGCCAGTTACGATTCCAAGTTTTGCTGATAGGCTCTGCAAAAGAACCGCCATCAGGTTCGACATCAACAGTACCCAGATTAACTCATAACCAAACCGTGCACCGCCCTCCAGGTCGGTCGCCCAGTTGCCCGGATCCATGTAACCGACGCTTACGAGATAAGCCGGCCCGCCGAAAGCGATGAGACGTTTTATGAATCCGCCACCGGCTTGAGACGCAGGTATGCGAACGCTTTGATGCACTTCCGGAAGCGAGACGTGACCTTTGTTTTGCTCTGACATCGTAGCTCGGAAATGCGGTCGGTTCTTTGATTTGAGTGAAATACTTCTGAAAATACCGGCTAACTTTGCACGTTAAGGCTCTACATTTATAGCTTCGTGCAAAAGTGCTTTGACGGCTTGAATTTTCTCGCGCAACGCAATGATTTCCGGAGGTGTCACTGCTTTCGAAATCGGTTTCTGATAAAAAATTTCGAGAGCGTTCAGCTCGATCAGCATGTCTGTCAAGATTGTCAGGGCTGTCCGAATGCGTCCCTTTTGCGGGCCACCTTTGAAGATCTCGTTCTCAAGTAGGGTCTCAAATGCTTTCATGTGATGTCGGGCAATAGTTTGAGGTAGCGAACAAATCGGAAAGAACTTTAGAACACTCCGGGCGAAAGTGCATAAATAACAGTCCCCCCACCGTACTGACGTGTGAGTGCACGTCGTCGCCGATAGTCGGTAAACTCACTTTGGACAGATGCGCGCCGTTGTCGTCCTTCTACGAGCGACATTGCATTCACCGTCGGTGAGGCCGCGACGAGCAACACGAGTACCGCCCCTTCAGCGATACGCTTCCGCACTTTCAACACGAACTCCGAGGCTTGCGATATCATCGTGCGAAACAACACCCTCACGCAAGAGAACAATCCGATCCTCATCCAACACGCGTATCACAGTTGAGGGCACATGATCCGGAAGTTCACCACCATCGATAGCATAATCCACATCTTCCATCAGCGATTCCGGAACATCCGAAAGTTTGCGCGGAATGCACTCATTCGCTGATGGAACGAGCGTGTTCGATAAATTTGCGATCGTGGAAGTCAGTGGTTCTGCGAGCAACTCCGTCAACGTACGACAAAATTCCGTCGAGGCAAGTCGAATACCGATCGTACTCGCACCACCGCGCACACGGGAGGAGACGAATGGTCGAGAGTTGAGCACGACTGTCAAACCTTTGTCGCCGAATAGCTCGAATAATTTATACTCCATCTGATACCGAAAATCGGCGAAGGACTCCGCTTGCCGGAGATCATACGCGATGGAAAACAACGGACGATCCTTCGCGCGTGATTTGATCGAGAATATTTTCTCCGTCGCCTTCGATGAACTAAGTGCGCCGCCGATACCATACACCGTCTCGGTCGGATAGATCAAGAGCCCGCCACCTTTGAGGCATGAGAACACTTCTTCAAAACGCGCTTCGTCGCGAAGCACAGCACTCTCCAATAATATCATATTTTAAGCAGCAAGTGATCTTGCTAACAATATTTCTATAACCGTGTCATAAACTTGTTTCACCCGAATGCTTGTCATACATTCATGCGTGTGTATAGGACATTCATCCGAGCCGTGAGGTGAACATGGTCGGCACCATAGATCGAGCACCTCTACCACAATGCCAAGCTCTACCGGAGGAGCAAATCCGAACGACGGAAGCGTCGGTCCAAACAGCACCACACTTTTGGTCCCCAGCGCTGTAGCAATGTGTGTCGGTGCACTATCGTTCGCAACCACGACGTCAGCGCTCGCGATCACGGAGGCAGCTTCGACAAGTGAGGTCTTCCCGATTAAGTTTGTCACAACATCACTCTGTGCAATGCCGAGAATTTTTTCTCCAGCTACTGTATCAGCCAGCGTGCCAATCAAAACAACCTTTACTCCACGGGCCACAAGCGCTCGGGCCAACTCTGCAAATTTCAGAACTCCCCATTTTTTAGTCGGCCAAACACTACCAGGAGCCAAGACGACGGTGCTATCGGAGTTCATGCCTGTCGGTACTTTCGGATTGGGCACAACAAGTTTCGGGAGCGTCGAATAGTTGATGTTTGAATACAGTGGCTCAAGCAGTGAAATTGCTCGTGCCGTGCGCGAGCGACTTTTGGTATCTTTCACAACGTGCGTGAGTGAGGCAACAGTGTGCAACGAATCAAATCCAACTTTTGACTTTGCTATCACAAGCTCGATTAATCGTGAGGTTCGCTCGGATTCGTGGAGTGAAAAAAGCGTATCAAAAGCTTCTCTATTTAATTGTTCGGCCATCCTTTCAAGGCCTCGCATGCCCGAATCGGTACCGTGTTTATCGAATGCAATGACATGATCGACGGAAGGAGCACATCGAATGAGATCCGCAACATCGGGTCGGACGAGAAACGTAATCGAAGTATCGGGATCGAGCCGCTTCAATTCCTCGGCAAGCGCTAACGAAAGCACTACATCACCGGGGAACGCTGTCTCGATCACTAAGACTTTCATGCCAAAACTTTCATGTTGCGAAAAAGTAGATCATGCCGCTAAAAGGTCGGCGCTACTACACAACATGTTTCCAACGCTTATGTTGCCAGAGCCACTGATCGGGGCGGGCACGAATTATTCGTTCAAGCTGAGCAGTGTGTCGCGCGGTGAGTACTTTGACTTCCGGTTCGGTGGCGCCAGTGAGGTCGGAATAATCAAGCGGGTGAAACATAATCTCGTAATTGCCGGACGGGATGCGTCGACATTCAACCACGAAAAGTGCGGCGCGAGTGCGCAGGGCAAACCGAGCAGCACCTTCAAAAGTCGGCACTTCTCTTCCAAAAAACGGGACTCGTATGCTATTGTCTGGCGCAGCTTGATCACCGAGCAGTGCGACCAGCTCGTTGTTTTGCAACGCTTGAAAGACTGCTCGAACGTCACCGGCATTGATGATCCGATTGCCGAACCTTGCCCGCATGGTGTTCAAGAATCGCTCGCTGAAATTTCCCTTCTGGTTCTTGACGATGATACCAAGATCACGCTCGAGTCCGAGTCCCATACCGAGACCCATCCACTCCCAATTGGCAAGATGACCAGAAAGCAAAATGACACCGCGTCCCAAACCTTCGGCAGCAAGAACATCTTCCGGATTAATCAGCTGAATGCCTCCCGAAACAGAACGCTTTGGTGCAAACCGGAGATAGACCATTTCCAAGAATACCTTGCCGAGATTCGCGAAGCTGCGCCTAGCAATCGTGTGGATTTTAGCGCTTGATAGTTCTGGAAATGCTAGCGCTAAGTTATCTAGTGTCACAGCTTTACGAACTCCGACTACATACGCAAATTGCGCAAGTATGGAACCCAAAAAGCTAAAGATTCTGCGCACTATATAGGTTCAGAAACCACAGTATTACCTCGTACGCCGAGCTTCGGCATTGTACCAATCGGGCTCTGCGGTCTCACCGAGGACGTTCGAGTGGACCAGCATATATTTCCCACCGCCCTGCTTATCCAAGAACACGAAGGTTGGTAGGCCGATGCTGCCACTCGAAAGCACGTAATGCGTCTTTTGATAATTCCAGGTGATATACGGCTTGGCTTCGGTCGAGAATTGATCGCCGGTGATCTGGTCAGGCGGGCCGTACATGATATAAACACGCCCACGATCCGACTTCCAGCCTGGCGTTTTTTGATAGGTATATTGCTTGTTCGCCTCGGCTACGTGCAAGTAATATTCGTCATAGGCCGAAAGCGGATGCGCGATATCCTTGTCGCGATTTCTCCAAAAACTGAAAAAGTATTTGCGCTTCGCGTCCAGATCTTTGAGCGCTTCATAGGCTTTAATGTCGGTTGCCTTGGCGATATACTTTGCTTGCATAAAGCGCTCATCGAGTTCATTTTCGCTCATACGACTGATCGCCGAATTCAGATAGATCGCCTGATCATTGGCACCGGGTGTGGGTGTGGGAGCATCTTCAGATATCTGCATAGAGCTTTCGTAGTAGAAGCGCCTCGTAACCTGCGCTTCGATACTTCCCTGTCGCTTCAAGAGTACCTCAAGTTTATAGGTATCGCCCGGCAAGCCATCGATATCCGCCGACCCGATGAATGGGATTACCGAGTTCAATAATGCCTGCGAGCGGGTCATCGTCAGCATCTCTTTACCACTGCCATCAAGTATACGCGTGGTTATCTCTACCGATTGCGTGGGATCGATCATCGACTTCGGAACATAGACTTCACAATAGTAGTACAGCTTTGTGTACTCATCACCAAAAACCGAAGATGGATTTGGCGAGACGATATAGCCGACCTTCTCAAACGGACTCTGCTGACCGTTCGATTTCTCGACGCGAGAGGCAAGTTCGAGACCGCTCACAGCCAAATGCGTCGCGTCGTTATCGATCTGCCCCAAATCGCGGGTGATCGTATCTGTTCCTTGTTTCCCGCCTGGACTTGTGTAATACCAAAGCAAGGCGACCTTCGTATTCGCGTTAGCCGGAATTGTGAACCCCGCAGCATCGAGCGCTAGCGTTGCACCATTCGCTTCAAGCTGTGCCTTCGTACCTTGGAATCGAACATCCTTCGTAATATCTTGTGAGGCAACGAGCTTGCCATCTTGCCATGCTTCCACACGAGCCTTAATTGGTGCCACCCAATTCGAGCCATCCTGTTTGAACGATAGCACACGATAGAGAATACCATAGCTCAATTCTAAGCGTACTAAGGACGAGTCATAACGATATAGTGTAGCGTCCATGTCTGCATTACCACCCGACTTCTGGCCGTAGGCAACCGTGAACGAGCACGCACAAACTAGCGCTGCTATGATCGTAGTTTGGAAAACCCTATACGCAGAGACAGAATTTATATCTGAAGATTTCATACCAGAAGAGTTTATAGAGGCAGATCGAATAAACACAAATTTCATTGAGGCACAAATTGGTGATGAACCTTCACTACGGCAAAATGTCCGTTGGGGTTTCACGAAGCCGAGTGGAAAATAACCTAAGTCTTGATCAACTCGATTCCCAATCGAGAGCGCAATACCAACCCTCAGAAATACTACGAGCGTCCCAATGAACGGGACGCTCGGATAGAAGATGTTTGGCGCAACAACGAATCCTAAACTGCTATCGAAACAGTTTACTGGAACATTGCGCTTATCGACACACGGTGAATTACACCAAAATTCTTTGTGGTGTTCAGTGCGTAGTCAATCGTGCCATTAAAATCTTCGGACTTGTAATGGAATCCCAACCCTGCTCCAAGCCCAAGCTGATCTTGATTGAATGCATAACCTGCGCGAACTGCAAGCAGATCATTCCAGAGATACTCACCGCCTAAGTTAAACGCTTCCGGTCCGTCGGAGTGCGCCGAGAAATCGAGCGCGACATTCAACTTCTGACCTTCGATCTTACCCTGAAATACATCTGTCCCGACACCGATGCGAAACGCAAGCGGCAGCGGAAAATCACTCGTGACAAGACGCGTGTCGAGCGAACGCGAAACCTGGTTAAGCGCAGGGTTCGTGGCGAGCAGCGCAAGCGAATTACCCTGAAAGCCGCGATCCGCGCCGAGATTCGACAACGCGAGCGATATCTTCGTGTTGTAGAAATCGGTTTGATAGAGCGAGCCTGCATCAAAGGAAATTCCATCGGCACTAAGATCAAGCACCGCATTTCGAATATATTTAACAGTAGCACCGAAAGAGAAACGCTCTGTCAGCGCACCAGCGATCGAAATGCCAAGCGAAAGGTCATTCGCATTGAACGTACCGGCGTTATAGTCTCGAGTTAGTGATGCCGACTTGAGCGAACCGTAGTCCACAAAAGTAAGCCCGACACCAACGCGATACTTCTCACTGATCGGCATCACAGCTCCGATGAAGTTGTGCTGCACGTCACCGAACCAACGTGTATAGGTTGCCCCAACGTTGATGCCTTGCAATCGTGCGATACCGGCGGGATTCCAGTAGAGCGCTGTAATATCATCTGCGAGCGCACTAAAAGCACCCGCCATTGCGGATGCTCGCGCACCCACCCAGATCTTCTGGAATGTGGCACCGCTGGCTCCCTGATTTGTGAAGTTATCACCTGTCGTCGAGTTGGATGTGCCCTGCGCGAACGCAGCACCACCAACACACCACAAGCTGGCAACTCCTGCCAATACCACTCCGGCTTTGAGGATTCTTCGTGCAGTCATACGAGAAACATCTAACATAAAAAGATTTCCATGTTCAACTCAATACAATCCGGGACACAATGGCCCAACTGTCTATACTCTTACACAAAAGGGTCAGACCTTCTCTCGCTTTGAGAAGGTCTCGAACTTCCCTTTTCTCTTATCGTACGATGCGGAATCCGCCAAGCACAACCGCAAACTTCGTTGTCGTCTCACCGATGATAGCAAGTGTGTTCGGATCTTTGGCGACGATTCTTGCAATCAGCACTTGCGAACCAATACGCTGACGTCCTTCCGAGAGCAGATTCCACTCTTCGAGGGCAGCCCTGTCACCGAGTTGACTATAATCGTACGATGTTGTAGTCGTTCCAATTCCGGTTGTGACGCTCGACGATGCGTAACCGTTATGCTCGAGTGTCTTGATCAGATCGCCGGCAAGCGAATAGATCTCAATCGTGCAGCGCGGTGGAAGACGCGTAAAATACAGCTTCGCATTGTCGGTGCTCGTCTGTCCGAGATGCGTGACGACATACGGATTCGGGACAACCTGTACCTGATCCAAGATAGAACCTTGGTAAAGACTTGCATCTGCAAAGTTCGTTGGGTTTGCCGAGCCGGTGTACAACGTGAATTGCGTACCTGGGAACGGAACACCCTTTGCTTGACCGCTGAACTCGACAGTGAGTTTGTCGCCCGATTTGAAATCTGCGAATTGATTCGCAGCACTCGCAGTCGTATCACCGGTAGTCGCAGCATCCTGAATACCAGGCGCGTTCAAAATGATTTCTGCACCAGCCAGACGGATACGATGCACGGCAACATGCCACTTGTTCTTGCCTCCATCATTGTTTCCATTACCCCAGTTCGGATAATAGAGATTGCTCGTCGTACGCTGGAAGAACGAAGGAGAGCTATGTGAAGTCTGATTTGCATCGGCATAATGCCAAGCGTCCACAGCAAACTTTCCAGGTATCGGCACCTTCATCGTGTCCGGATCGGATGCAGATGGGAAGCCATTGGCTGCGCACTTACCGGAAGTATAGTAGCGGCAGTCGAGCTCGACTGTGATGTCATTCGTCTTTCCTGGGCGGATCAGCTGCAACGGAGCGTTACAATGCGTTTTGCTCACGATCGTCATCGGCAGCACATCCGGATTGAACGTTGCCTTCGAGGCAGGATCAACGAGTGAAGTCACATGCACGAGCGACTTGGAAACTGTATCAAACTCCTCATCGTCGGCTTGCGAAAGCTGCATCGGATCTCCGAACGATATCTCGTAGCTTGCTTCACCGAGCGAACCCAAGAACGACGGGCGTGTGAGCGAAGTATCAATGTTGTTGAAATCGAGTGCTGCACCAGCCGGAGCATGGAAAGTACGATTCGATAATCGAACAATGTTTGCCGCATTTGCACCGGATGGCGTGTTGAACCCGATCGACTTCACTCGGTATGGAGCCTTCAACTGTGTGAACGTATAATCCACCAAGACTCGGAACGACTGATCGACAAGTTCGTACGGAGCAAAGGTAGTATTATCCGTCGAGAATCTTCCGCTGAAAGTGGAATCTGTCTGCTGACCCGGCACCTGCTCAACCAATCCACTTGCAAAGTTATATGGAATGATAACAGGACTTGCATTCGGGTTGAAGTTCTTTTCGTAGGTAATATGCTCGTTACCTCTTCTGTGGATGGTGTCGTGCACAGTTACACCTGCAACGATTTTGTCTATAATGTAATCTGCAGTATCCTTGCGCAATTCATTGAGATCCACATAGATCTGCAATGGGCTCTGATGCAAGAACGTCGGAGTGTATTCGGTCCAACGAGGTTGAAACGTGAATCCGATCGTGTCGTTGCTGAACAATTGTACGAACTTACCCGTATCGGCAATTTCGATTGACAACGCCTTGATTCCCGCGCCAGCGCAACCGAGATCCGACAACTGTAAGTTGACCGGAACATTCACGAATGGTGGCTTGGTCGGCATTTCGCTTACAAAATTCTTCGGCGGCACGATCGCAGTGTAGAGTGGTCCGACATTATTTACGGAATCATACTCGTCATACGCAATCAAGTAGTAATAATACTTGACGCCGTTGATCAGGTTCTCACTGGCAAGCAACGTACCATCATGATTGTCGTCGCCGACATCCAGATACGAATGTGGAATAGCGTGCGGAGTCTTGTTCGTACGTGTGTACTTGAAGCCTTTCACTTTCCCCTTTGCATCAAAGAGCGTGTCCTGACGGAGATCATAGAGTGACCACTCGCCGAGTTTCACAACCGGATTCACACCGTCGGGGCGAATAGTCGAATCGTGATCACTGCGTGTTGTGCGGTACAGCTGATACCCCATAAAATTGAGCGTCGCGCTTGCCCCAATGTTTAACGGATCCACAGAAAGATCTGCGACCGAATCCCATGTCACGAGTATCGCTTTGTCGAGCGATTGCGTATGCAAGTTCGGAACTTCCGGAGGCACAGGTGCCAAGAAGTGATTCACGACATACGATACCGTATCCAAATTACCTACGGAATCTTTAGCAGTTTTTACTACAGGGTTATTGAACACTTGCTGTGCAAATGCCATGAGTCGTATCAAAGAATCTGTATTCGTCTGCTGATTCTTTGAGCTTGAAAGCGCAATACCAATCGCGATCGTTGTTTCGACCGACTTGCCGGGAGGCAGAGTGAATGGGCCGGTCGCAAACAAGAGGCGCATATCACCGGCCGTCGTCTTGTCTGTATTATGCACACCGCTTGAAACGAAATCATATCGAAGATCTTGAGTCGAAGGATCGTTCTGAATCGTCCACTTCTGGAACGTTGTCAAGCCAAGCTGCTGGTAGCCCTGCGGTCCATATCCGTTGTGATTTGCGCTATCAGAATTTTCGATGATCTGTCCGTTGCTCGGATTGACGACCGGACTTTCCAAAAATGCGAAACCAACCTGCCCATATTCCTGACCGTTCTCTTGACCGGACCACTGGTAACCCATGTTTAGCAAAGATGGGTGACTGCGATAAGGCTCGGCCAATCCAACGTTCGTTTTTGTCGTTGTGCTATCAGCATCTGCAAGGAACGTGTTGTGATCATTGCTCGGATCGCCAAGATCCGGATCGAAAGCGGGCGCAACGAAGCACTCATTGAGCGTTTCGGTCGTCGACATGTTTGTCACTTTGTGACGAACAAAAACCATGTCGCGGAATTTGCCAAAGCTCCAGCTATAGACAACTTCTTGGAAATTCAAATTGAACGGATAACCTGCTGCCGGACGATACTCAGGGTTTGCGGAGATATCTGCATCGGTATAGATGTTGACAATATCTTCCTGCGAAAGCATCGCCGGAACGGCAGTCTTACCTGCTGGCTTGATCAACGCAGTGAGCTTAGCAGCATCACGATCGCCTACAGCCGATACGTAATCACCAAAATAAAAATTGCGTTTGATAGTTTTCGATGCTGAAGTATCCCAGATTGGCCAGTTGATATTGCGATCCGGAACGTATGGAGAAGGTGCTCCGACAAAATGTCCTGAATACTTATCATAGCGAGAGCTGAGATACGAAATGTACTTCGAATCGTAGTTCGACCCGTTGTCCGCATCGTTTATTTCCCCCGGACTGTACCAACCGGCACCCGAGTTCGGATTGTAGCCGAGCTCGCAAAGCTTTTGCTTGCGCCCTTGAATCTCCTTCTTCGTTGCGAACCAAAGGCCTTCACCGAAGATGTAAGCATTGCTGCTTCCTCTCGGCCAAAAGAGTCCCTCGGCCTGTCCTTGACCCGAGTTAAACAGTACACCTTTGTTCGTCAAATAGAAGAACATGTTACTGTAGTTATTCGTCTGTCGGAAGAAGCGCTGTGGTGTATTGTCCCCGCCCTTCTTAGTGCGCGGCACAGGCCGAGCATGCGAGTCAGAAACCGACACACCGATCAGAATAAGAGCGCACAAGCTTAGCGCGACTCTCTTTGCGATGGATAAGCGAAACGATGATCTTTGCAACGTCATACTATTGATGATTCAGAAAAACCAAAAACTTCAAATATTAGCATCCTGTCTTGCCAGACGAATTCGTCGGCGAGCGTCTGTTCAGAATTCCTTTCCTGAACGCAACCGAATTAGAATCGGAACGACACGTTGAAGAAAAAGCGACGCGGAGTTTGATAACTGGTGCGTCGTGAAAATCCGTCTTTGCGAAGCTGTGTGTACATAGTCTGCTGCTCATCCAAGCTGACCTTACCATCATGGTTCAGATCTGCAAGTGGATTATAGAGCAACTTACCGAATGCATCCAACTGATTGCCAAACGTGGCCGCGAGGCTATTGGTCGGATTGTTGTAATATTCCTGTGTACCCAAGAACTTGCCGTTCGAACCGTCGTTGTCGCCTTGACCGGTCGTTGGATAGACGAAGAGTGCTTCCGTTCTGTTGAACAGATTCGTTACTTCGAGCTGAAGGTCAAGGAACATGGTGTTCATGCTCTCACCAAAGATATCCGCAAATGGGATCGTACGCGTGAGCGCAGCATCGGTTTGAAAATACGCCGGCTCACGATCGCCGTTATACTCACCAATCTGCTTGCCGCGTTGATCGAAGCGAGTGTACGGTGTGCCGGAAGCATACTCTGTCGTAGAGTTAAAGCTGAAGAACTGCAAGAACTTTGTACCAAAGAGACTTGGGCCTTCACCGCGTCCGAAGTTCACATCAAGAATGAACTGCGCGACATGCGTCTTGTCATAATCGAGATAGAACGGTGTCAGCGGAAGCACAGCTTGCTCAGAGTTCGGATCGTAGTTGATAAGTGCACCATAGTTCGAAGTTGCTGTCGCCGAAGTACCCTTCGCAACCGAATAGGTATAGTTGAGTCGAGCAGAATAGTTATTGGCCATTCGCTTCTCGAGCGTCAACTGCAAGCTGCGTGAATTGCCATACTGATCATCCGAATACAGCGTGTAACCAATCGGAAGCAGCGGACCGCTGATGCGCTGCAAGCCCGCGAGATTGCGAAGATCTTTGTACACACCGTTCACACTCATTGCGAACACATCACTCAACTGTGAATTGAAACCGACCGAGATCTCTTTCGTGCGCTCAGCTTTCAACGCACCATTACCAACGATCTGGTTACCGCGAGCAAATACCTGCCCGAGATTACCGCCGGTGTTCGAAAGAACATCCGTAAGAAGTGGTGATTTGAAATACCAGTTGTAGTTAAAGTTAAACGTGGTCTGCTCCGTAACAGCATAGGTAATGCCCAAACGCGGGCTGAGCTGCGTCTGCACCGGCGAGTTTCCAACGTTATAGACTTGGATCGTATCGGGCTTGCCATTAACAATCGTGATCTGGCGATTCACGGGATCGTATGGATTGGTGATGTTACGCGATGAACCCGAGTTGAAAATGTCGAAGCGAAGACCGGGCTGGAATGTGATATCCGAGAACTCCATCTTGTCCTGCACATAGATATCGGCCATCAGGGGCTTCACATCAAAAGAATCGCGGAATGGATTCGGATCCCATGGAAGATCGTTGCTCTGTGAAGCGAGGTGATACAAATGACCCTCGACACCAGTACTGAGAAAGTGTTGCCCGATCTGCTGATTGTATTTTGCGTCGACCTGAATCTGGTTGTTGTCATTGATGCTAAAGCCTGCAGTATTTCCAGCCACAACAAAGGTGTTTGCAAGACCGTACGCGTTATTCGTCGAGTTGGTGATCGGGGGTCCTTCCACATGTCCGGTAAGTGGGTTGATACCTGCTGCGTTCAGCGTCAATATCTGCGCAGGGTTGCTTGGATCCGGAATCTGACGACTAACCGGAGTATAGATATCAATAATACCATCC
>JBDTCS010000272.1:0-2907 GCA_039923455.1 Kapaibacterium sp. (SeqCode)
CGAATCGATACGCTGCTTGCCAAAACTCATATAGCCTACTCCCACAACCCCATTCAGCGAGGCACCGAGAGGCATGCTCACAGTCGCTGTCACTCCATAACCACCCGCAGTTGCAACGAGACTCCCCTCACCTGCCGGACGTTCCCAGACACCTTGCAGGCTGAGATTCAATCCGTTGGCTGGTCGAGGATGGGCTGCGGCTTGAGTATTTGTCCCGGTTTGAGCGTGCAGTGCGCTCTGAGAAAATGAGATGGAAATTGCGCAGATCAGCACGAGTAAGAAGTAGCGTAAGCTGTTTGTCATCGTCTAAAAAATAGTAATTTAATTTGATCAGCATCTCCAACAGCACCGCGAACGGCTTCGGTTCATGCAAGCATTTCGCTCGCGTACATTCGTTTTGAAACAGAGCAAAATCTCATATTAGAACACTGTGTTTCCGAATATGCTTCACTAAATTGAGCAGCATTTGGCATAACGTATTATTTTCGCACATTCCTGATTTGGCCTACTAAAATACTTTGGACAAATCAAAAGTATTATTAGGATTCCCCAAAGCCATCGGTTATGTTCGTGGAGCGAATGGCACACTAATCAATTTAATTGTCACGGTGTCCATAGCTTTCCAGAAAAACTCTAAAATTTAACGCGCGGAATACGTAAGCATACCGCGCAATTTTCCGGAAATATAAAATCAGTGTTTTGACATAATCCGCAGTTTGTAGAGAGGTGCTCAACTACACCAATCCAAAGTGCACATTGTATTGCAATTTTCCACTTTCACTAATGGAACATAGCAAAATGAATCGTATGAAAAATCTTACATCGTCCGCAGTCCGCATTCTGTTCGTCGTATGCCTGTTCATGCTCTGCATGATCGGCAGCAATGCAACTTTCCAGAATAGTGCAGTCGCACAAACGTTAGCAGCGCAATCTTCTGCGTCAGCACAATCGTCTGTATCAACACCATCGTCTATGTTCGTTGCATCCAACGAGCCAATCTATCTGGATGACGTGCCGGTGCCGAACGTACCGACACCATGTACAGTAATGTTTCATGGCTTTGCACCAAAGTCGCTTGAGCTTCGTGGTGAGCATCAGTTGCACGTTACTCTATACTCCACGACCGGTAGCGTTGTGCATGAGGAGACGCTACTCGCAAATATCAAACGTGGTGGCTATGACATCAGCCTTGTCGGTGTCGCACCACAGATCAAAGCGAAGAGCGAGTCGTTCGTGATGGGTATCGCTATCGACTCGATGCAGCAGATACTTTGGCCGGTTGCCATTTCGGCTGCAAGAGAATTTAAGGGAAGTGTGTATCTCGCAAAGCTGAATGGCGGTGCACTCGAGAATCAAGAATTCACAAACGCCGATACACACAAGACCGTCAGCGGTGACGCGACAGTCGTTGGTGGCGGTGCAATTCCGGTCACGATGTACGCACATCAGAAAGGCAACGTGCCGATCCGCCCACTCTCCGAATATTCCGGTGTCGAGAAGAGCAGCAACTTCAATCTTAAGTTAGAGCTTGGTATTGCTGGCCCACAGTCGCTCGCATTCAATGCGAATGCATTGATGGATTATGGCAGAGCATCGGTTGATCTCTTGGATCTCGTTAGCGTCTTCGGTGCGAAGCTCGGACTTGGCGTTCGCGCAATTCATTCGGCACAGGATTTCCGCTCGTATGCGGCAGGTATTGTAGCGAATGTCAACAACGATGGTAGTGTACTCGCAACGATCGGCATCACGAAATACCAGACGGGACCTCAGACCGCAGATGGTTACAATCTTGCACCGTTCATGCGCTTACAATACTTCTCTTCGCCGAAGACACTCTTCGTCTATTCAGAAGTAGAAGCTGCAGTGCACATCCGCGGTTATCTTTCGGGCACTGCCGGACTTGGAATGCAATTCCTCGGAATGCAGCTCATTGCCGGTTATCAGTATAGCTTGTTCGTACAACCGAACGTAACGAATTTCAATACGACGAACGGCTTCAGCACAATGCTCAGCTATTCGTTCTAAAGTGTACGCTTCAACAACTCGCCAATGAGGGCGTAAGGCTGTTCGGAGTCTCTTGTTTTGCCAAGCAGAGCACACGTCCCCAACCGGACGTGTGCTTTTTTATTGGGAGCGCGACCGATCTAACTTCGTTATCTTTGTAGCACGCAATCAACTGTGCATAGCAAACCAAGAGGACTCTTGATGTTACCTGTTGTAAAACTTCCGATCACCTTCGACACCGAACGCCTCAAGCAAGATCTTGCAGGCCTGAAGGAGAGCGCCTATGTGGAGCATTTCAATAAGCAGCAGTTCTCCGGTGATTGGAGCGTGCTTCCATTGCGATCGATTGGTGGACTCGCGACGCATATCTATCCCGATCCGACGAAGACGGGCAGCTATGCCGATACAGTTTATCTCGCGCAGTGTCCCTACTTTCAGGAGATTATTCGTGGCTTCGGCACGGCTGTCGAATCCGCGAGACTGTTGCGACTTGGTGCGGGCTCGATCATCACCGAGCACAGAGATTACAAACTCGGATTTGAAGATGGTGAGATACGCCTCCACATTCCGATCGTGACGCATCCCGATGTAGATATATTCTTGAACAAAGAACGCGTCGAGATGCACGAAGGCGAATGCTGGTATCTCAACTTCAATCTCCCCCACGCCCTAAACAATCGCAGCCCAATCGACCGCGTCCACCTCGTCATCGACTGCCTGGTGGACGCGCACATTCGCGACTCTTTCCCTGCTGAATCGGTCGAGTCAGCAGCTACCTCTATAGCATAACGCACTAATGCACAATCGTCATCCTCACAGTGTGATTTCCATTTGCGGTATTCATGTTGCAGAGATAAACTCCGCACGGCAGCTTTGAAGTATCGAATGAAATCAGATGCGTCC
>JBDTCS010000273.1:0-3751 GCA_039923455.1 Kapaibacterium sp. (SeqCode)
ACCGAACCCTAGCAAATTTCTCTCTCCAAAACCCGCCACATAACCGAGCCAGATCAATTCGGGGTTCCCTTCAACTTCAAATGGCGCTACGATTGCCTTGATCTTTTTCTCGTCCGTCTCACCCTCATGAAACGTCACGAGCTTCGAGATTCTGCCGCGGCGGCGTTGCACATACTTTTGATCGAGACAAAATGTCAGGCGACTATCTTGCAACCGCTTACCTCTCCATCGCTCATATTTCGCAACGAGGATCGAGCGGATCGTCTCACTGAATTCCTGATCGTTGTAATGTACGTAATGCTGCTCGCGACCATCCGGAGATTCCCACAGGGGCGAAGCAAGCGGAGACAGCATGCGAAAACGTGCGCGATGCGTTAGTGTTTTGGCTTCGTCGAGCACATTGATATGATCAATCAATAGTGTCGTACCAACGCCGCCATCAAATTCAAGATGGGGCACAAGATTCATGCGCGCAAGCACTTCCTGCTCGTTCGATGGATCGACGAGCATCGAGATCGTAAGCTCGATCGGCACCTTCGCAAAATGCAGTGTGCGATCTTGCTGCTGCACTTCAGGAATGTAGAGATTGCTAAACGTGTAATACGGAATTCCGTCGTTCGGTCCGTTCGCGCGTCCCGAATTGAACGGAACGTCCGGCTGAATCAGCTCATAGACGAATTGCGATACGAACGTATTATAGTTGATCGGCATCTGGCCGAAATCAGCTGTTGGAGTAAAGGTAATATGGACACGCATGAGGCGCCTTCGCTTAAGTTACTTCTGGTGAACAACACATGGAATCATATCTCTCATCGTCAGCTGCATGTAAGCAACAGCCAACCATCGCTTTATGACCCGGATTTATTTGTGACGATCATGGTAGATGCGATCGACACAAACCACTTAGAAAATTCTCTTCGATCTGATTGAAACGGCGAAGATTTCTCGACCCTGCTAACGCCGTTTCTACTAAAGAATTAAGAGAAAAAAACGTTCAACACTCGGCACAGCAAAATACAGTAACCATATCGAAGCCCAGCGAAAGCTGTTCTCCGACACTCGAATATACGACTATTATTCGGTCTAACCAACTTTTCGGAAACAATTATATTTTTTCTGTGCCAAATTCGGTCACTTTTAGAGAAATATCCTCGATTTGATCACGGTTACACACCGAATCGTACGAATTTGAAGCAATTCCTCCATCCGATCGGCGATAGTCGCCACCCATGACTATTAGGCGTTCCAGAACTGGCGGTCGAGGCTACGGTATTGAATGGCTTCGCCGATGTGGGCGGTGCTGATCGCTTCTTCGCCGCCTAGGTCGGCAATGGTGCGAGAAACTTTTAGGATTCTATCGTAGGCCCTGGCGGAAAGCCCCATCCGTGACATCGCCATCTTCATGAGTTGCCGGCCATCGTCGGTGATCTCGCAATAATCTTGCACCATCTTCGAACCAAGATCGGCGTTCTTGTAGATCTTGCGTTGATCGGGTCCGCGTTTTATTTCGTTCAAGCCGGCATATCGCTTTTGTTGCAACTCGCGCGCTCTGAGCACACGCTCACGAATTTTTTCGGAGCGCTCGCCACTTGATTTTTTCGAAAGCTCTTCAATCTTAACACTCGGCACTTCGATGTGAATATCAATACGATCAAGTAGCGGCCCGGAAACCTTGCTCATGTAGCGCTGAATCGTTTGATCGGAGCACGAGCAACTATGGACCGTCGAACCGAAATTTCCGCATGGGCAAGGATTCATCGCGCAGATCATCATGAAACTTGCGGGATATTCTACCGTGAGCCTCGTGCGAGAGATCGTCATACGACCATCTTCGAGTGGTTGACGCAACACTTCCAAAACGTTACGTTGAAACTCCGGCAACTCATCGAGAAAAAGTACGCCGTTATGCGCAAGCGAAATTTCACCGGGACGAATATGGTGCATTCCTCCACCAACGAGTGCCGCATCCGAGATCGTGTGATGTGGCGAACGAAACGGTCTGGATGTTACGAGCGGTGTACTCGGCGGTAGTAATCCGGCAACCGAATGTATCTTTGTCGTCTCGAGCGCTTCATCAAAACCGAGCGGTGGAAGTATCGACGGAAATCTTTTAGCGAGCATACTCTTTCCCGAACCAGGAGAGCCTACCATGATGATATTATGCCCGCCGGCCGCAGCAACTTCGAGCGCGCGCTTGACTTGTTCTTGGCCTTTGACTTCCGCAAAATCGAGATGCCCTTGATGATCTTCAGCTGCAAATAGTTCTGCGAGATCGACCTCGACTCTTGGCAACTGCGCAGTACCATTGATCAAATCGACCGCTTGCCGCAACGTTTCCACAGCATATACTTCAAGTTCTTTAACGAGTGCGGCTTCACGTGCATTTTCTTTTGGGAGGATCATACCTCGAAGCGTCGGCATTTCCTTGCGTAGTTCGCGAGCGTGCAGCGCAATGTTGAGCGCTCCGTGCACCGGACGAACCGAGCCATCGAGAGCGAGTTCTCCGAGAATTACAAACTCTTTTACACGATCAGGATCGACCGACCCTGTCGTTGCGAGTAATCCCATCGCAATTGGAAGATCAAATGCACTTCCCTCTTTGCGTACGTCAGCCGGAGCGAGATTGACCGTGATGCGCTTGCTGAAATCGAAAGGGATCGCGGAGTTCTTAAGCGCAGCGATAACGCGCTCCTTACTCTCCTTCACCGCAGAATCGGGTAAGCCGACCATGATGAAATTCGGGACCGCATTTTCTACATGCGTTTCTATCTCGACGGTATACGCGTCGATTCCTTGGGTGGTTCCGGAAAAACAGCGGGAAAACATTCTCTACTTCGGTTGATAAATGTGTGACACGTTGAAATGCAGGACTCCAGTACAATTATTGGATTCAAAGATACAATGATTTTTTGAGCAAGCCACGACGCGTGCTATCGACTTATCATACCAAATAAAAGAGCCGCACTTGAACAAGTGCGGCTCTATACCAATATCTATGGATGCGTTAGTAGCGGCCTCGGCCACCACCTCCGCCACCGCTTGGGCGACGATCACCACCACCGCCGCCACTCGGACCGCGACGGTCACCACCACGATCTCCGCCACCGCGACGATCGTCTCCACCACGCCTATCACCGCCGCGATCACCACCACGGTCACCGTATCCGCCACGATCCTCACGAGGAGGACGCTCGACGTAACCTTCCGGCTTCTCCATGAGCGCTTTGCGCGAGAGCGAATATTTGCCGTCCGGCTTGATCGCGATCAGCTTCACATCAAAAACATCGCCGACCTGAATAACGTCGGAGACATTCTCGATGCGCTGGTGATCGATCTCGGAAATGTGCAACAAGCCTTCCTTCTTCGGCAAGAACTCGACGATAGCGCCTAAGCCTTCGCGAACTTGTGTGACGCGTCCGCTGTAGGTTGCGCCCTCTTCTGCTTCAGCAACGAGACCGTTGATAAATGCACGCGCTTTGTCGGATGCCTCGCCCGAAAGTGCAGCGATCGTGATCGTACCATCCTCTTCGATGTTGATCTCTACGCCAGCTTCGGACTGGATTTGACGAATAGTCTTTCCGCCAGGTCCGATGATGAGACCGATCATGTCGACCGGGATCTTCACGGTTGTAAGTCTTGGTGCGTAAGTCGAAAGCTACGACTTCGGCTTGCTAAGCACTGCATCCATCTTGTCGAGAATATGCATACGGCCATCACGCGCTTGCAAGAGTGCACGCTCGAGCACTTCAAA
>JBDTCS010000274.1:0-6452 GCA_039923455.1 Kapaibacterium sp. (SeqCode)
CACGACGATAGGGGCCACAATGGCAACCACATTCGTTTCGACATCGGTCGTCTCCTACATAACGATTCTTGCCGTCAGGCGTTGGAATTGCTGATGACTCCGGACGATGCACATGCACTCGAAGCGAATCTCGCAAAACTCAAAGCGGATGGTGATCAAATAACTGCACTTCGCACTCAGCTCAAAGCTGCTCGAGAAGCGCATGACACCGCAACATTGCGCATGCTCTGGGGCCAGGTCAGGATGATTATGCAGGATGTCGGCATGACCAACAAGGCTGTGAGCGATATTCTCGGAAAGTATCGTGACGCAATCACTGCAACACTGAAAGATTGCGGCGCACACAAGGGACCACACCGTGGCCCGAATGGTGGCGGAACGACTGGTGATCTTCGCCTCGAAGTGAAGCCTATCTTCCCAAATCCGGTGAGCCTTCGCTCAGCACAGGCAATGTCTGCTTCCCTCATGTATAGCTTGAGCGCAGACGCTGATGTCAACATCACTTTGATGGACGCGACAGGCACGATCATCAATCAGATCGCTAACGATCATGAGACGATGGGAATGCACACAGCAGTCATCAACGTAGCAGGTCTTCAGGCCGGTATGTACTTGGTTCGCATTCAAGCGGGTTCGGTTGTACAGACTCAGAAGCTTGTCATCGTTCTTTGATGCAAGCCTAATTTGAAACCAGCGAGGTCTGGTCCGTTAGTTCAAAAGCCCCGAGGAAGCAATTCCTCGGGGCTTTTTCTTTGTTATATATCTGCGACTAAAACTCTACCAAATTTTTGCCCTACCCGCCGGGTACCATTCCCTCAATGTTTGCCTTACATTTGCAGCATGGAATTGTGCCCCAAGAATTGTCTCTAAATATGTCCCGAGCTCTCGTCACTCTAAGTCTGATTTTTCTACTTGCTCCGACGCTCGCCTTCGGCCAGCAGGGCTGGCAGCCTGTTTCGACACCCTTGGGCGGCGATGTGGATGTGCTAGATGATTCTACACTTGCAATCATGGGTGGCGCCCATATTACTTGTTCCGGTAATGGAGGTTCTAGTTGGACCAAAATTGCAAAGTTACCTCAGGGCCCAACACTTTCGTTCACTTCGATTCGGTCGACGGGCCCACACTCCGCTGCGGTTTACGGAGGTGAAGACAGCTATCTCTATCAGATCCTTGGATCCGCGCGAGGCTGGGGGACGGGCGACTCTGGGAAGTCTTGGAACAGCGTGGCCCAGGAATACGGGTATGGAGTGGAGTTCCGGCTATTAGATCATGGGATGAGAACACCCTGCTATGGTCGTACTTCCGTCCACCTTCCCAACGCAGCGGAGACGGTTAGGACGATGCAAGAACGACAAGTTTGGCCTCTTCATGTAACTACGTACGGGCTTGATTTTAACGACTCGATTGGAGTTGCCCTTGTTCCACTCTACCCTGATGTCGGAGTAATGCGTTCAACAAACTTTGGTGATTCATGGATTCAGGATACCATCCGACTTTTGGGCCCACCGACGTGTCAATCTGTTCGGGCCTGCCTAAACACGTGGTTCATTGCCAATTCCAACCAATTGCTTCGCTCCATCGATTCCGGTGCGACGTGGAATGCACAATGGACATTTTCTCAACCCATTGTCGGCTTCAACTTTTTTGACTCGGTTGGCTATGTCTGTCTAGCGGGGGCTGACTACATTGAGCGGACTTCGAATGCGGGGCTTTCGTGGTTTCCTCAGCAGTGCGGAAATGACGCACATTATATGCGCGATGTAGATCCGACGAGTCGTTCTATAGCCTATGCGTGGGGTGATGGTCTACTCATGAAGATCACAGACCCGGGTAACTTATCTCCGAGCCGGGTTTTGAGTATGCCCCGGACTTTGGATTTCGGCGAGGTACCTGCGGACATCCTACAAACCCAAAACCTAGTAGTTCGCAATATAGGCATTGATACGATTCGTGTGACTGGATATCTTTCCGATAGCATGAACGTCACACTAACACCGTCTGTGTTCACCATCGCGAGTGGCGACAGTTTTACTGTGACAGTCAAGTACAAAACCCGCAACGGCGTCAGTGATGCAATTCGAGTAACGCTGCAAACGAACGCACTCCCAAGCGACCAAGCGTTTGTTGTTCGGGGAAGTGCGGCGATTCCAATAATAAAATATTTGAGTCGCTCGATCGACTTCGGAAATGTGCGAATCGGCGAAACACAAACCAAATTTCTCCGACTTGGGAATATCGGAAAAGCGGTCGCGGCATTTCAAAAACCGAAGCCGGACGAGCCAAGCTTCTATGTGACGGGGCTTGACACACTCAAGCAAGATTGGTACGAAAATCTTTCGATTCGATTTACCCCTCAGAAGATAGGGCAAGTTTCGGCAAAGCTCCTGATCAATTCAAATGCACTCACGAGCGATACACTCTTTCTGGAGGGATTCGGAATTACGACAGAAGCAATCACTCCCAAAGTTGACTGGACGAAGTCGATCGAGCCTATCGATAGTCTAGCAGGAATTGCGACGAATCTTCTTCCTCGCGATTCAAGAACGGAGACCGTCTGTGGTGTTGTATCAAAACAGCCGGACGTAAGAGAGTTTGTCGTATTACGTCTTGACTCACAAGGAAGCGAGCAATCGCGTTGCATTCTTGATTCCAATTTTAGAGGGTCTGATGCAAAGGTCTTCCTTGAAACAGATGCTAATGGTGGGAGCTTTATCGAACATGATGTTGACCGCTACTCTAATATTTGCATTACTCATCTGAACTATGGAGCGCAGCCGGACTGGCAGGATACGGTGAGGGGACTAAACCAGAATCTTCCAATCACTCTACTATCAAGTTCGAATGGTCGGTGTGCATTATCTTGCTCAGGTTTTACGTACCAACAAACCACGTTTCTGGGAGATCTGGGACAAGTGCAACTTCGGATTTATGAGCGCGATGGCCGCCGGGACTGCAATACACTCATCAATGGCGATTCATATCATTTTATTCAACGCATTGGCTATGCTAACGGACCCGATTATGGAGTAAGTGGTGTCTGGAGTAATTCGGGGTATTTGACTTCACTTACACTCGACCATGGAAGAAACAATTCAGATTTATCCGGGGTGGTCACGCCAGAGTATACTGCCGATGTTTGGAAATACAAAGACTCTAGCGCCATCGCGCAATACTCCGAAGTCAACTCGTCCGGTTCCGGAGTCCTTGCGTATTCGAACGGCATTATTTATGAAGCAGGGAAGAGTCAAGACACCGGTTACTATTTATTAGAGTTAGATGACTCGCTGCATCTCTTGCGCCGGGGTACGATTGATAAGATCGGTGGGCTCGATAGTATTTATTCGATTGGCGTCGATACGACGAACAACTCTCTTTACTTGCTCGGCCGCACAAACACTGAACGCGCGGGTCGGAACACGACTCTGATTCGCATGTCTGCGGATTCTAAGGAGTTGTGGCAGCAGACGTTTGATGGATTGGGGAGCGGTGATGATATTCCGGTGAAGCTCATCGTTGCGCAAGGATTTGCATATATACTCGTGAAAAGCGCAGACACGAGTGGAAATGATTTTGTATTGTTGAAGTATGATTCGGCGGGCAAGTTGCTCTATCGCTTGCGTTACGATGGGCCCGGACACAAGGACGATGTGCCACGTGATTTTGCGATTGGCTCGGGTGGAGCTATCTATATTGTCGGTGGCGCGACAAACGCGAAAGGTGTGCAGCAGTTCACCGTGATAAAATATATTGACTCCGAACTCGCTACCGTTCAACCGCAAGTTATACCGAAGACCATCGATGCACGTCTAACAACAAATCCGTGGCTCTTCTCTACAACCCTCGAAATCACAAAGCCGCCGAGCGCACGCGTCAACGTTCGCGTCTATGATCTTCTCGGTAGAGAATACTTCAATCGCACAACAACCGCGAACTTGATTAGCTTAAACTCCGCACAATACGCTCCCGGCTTCTACACACTACTGATCGAAGGTGAAGACGGCTCCCGAAAACTTATTAAATTTATTCGGCAATAATTTATTTTGGATATCTAACAGCGATCACGAATAGGCCGCGATGCCGGTGATATCCTGTCCGAGTACGAGTGTGTGTATATCGTGTGTGCCTTCGTATGTTTTTACCGATTCGAGATTTGCCATGTGGCGCATGATCGGGTATTCGCCGAGGATTCCGTTTGCGCCGTGTAGATCGCGTGCTACGCGAGCAATCGTTAACGCCATATCGACATTGTTACGCTTGGCGAGCGAGACGTGCTGCGGGCGCATCTTGCCTTCGTTCTTTAGTGTGCCCAATCGCCAAGCGAGCAGTTGTGCTTTCGTGATCTCGGTCAACATATCGGCAAGCTTCGCTTGCACGAGTTGAAATCCACCGATCGGTTTGCCAAATTGAATTCGGCTCTTCGCATAATTAACGGAGCTTTCATAGCACGCCATCGCAGCGCCGATTGCTCCCCAAGAAATTCCGTAACGAGCTTGTGTCAAACATCCAAGCGGACCCTTCAAGCCTTTTACGTTCGGCAACAAATTCTCTTCCGGTAGTTCGACATCTTGAAAGACCAACTCACTCGTAACGCTCGCACGCAAAGAATATTTTCCTTTCATCTCCGGTGCAGTGAATCCCTTCATTCCTTTTTCAACGAGGAATCCGCGAATGTCCGACGCCTCATCACCACCACATTTCGCCCATACCACAGCCACGTCAGCGACGGTGCCGTTGGTGATCCACATCTTCGCGCCATTAAGCACGTATCCGTTCTTGGTCTTCACCGCATTCGTGATCATGCCGGAAGGATTCGATCCGAAGTCAGGCTCGGTGAGTCCAAAACATCCGACGGCATCGCCGGAAGCAAGTCGCGGCAACCATTTCATGCGCTGCTCCTCGGTGCCATAGGTGTAGATCGGATACATCACCAGCGAACCCTGCACGCTCGCGAACGAACGGATCGCCGAGTCGCCTTTTTCGAGTTCTTGCATGATGAGACCGTAGCCGATATTCTCCATTCCAGCACAGCCATATTTTTCCGGAAGCGTTGCACCGAGTAGTCCAAGTGCACCCATCTTCGGTATGAGTTCGCTCGGGAATGTCATCGCTTGATTGTGCTCTTCGATGATCGGGAGGATCTCGGCATTCGTAAACGCACGCACGGTGTCGCGCACCATTCTCTGATCTTCGGTCAGTAGGGCGTCAATGTCGTAATAGTCGAGGTTGATCATGCAAGAAGCCTTTTCAGAGTGTGTGGTTAGTGCAAAGTCGAAAAACGGGTTTCATTCTAGAGTTTCCCCAACACGAATCGGTTTGGTGGCGTTTCTGATACTTGCGCGCAATAAAAAACGCGCTTGGTGTTCCAAGCGCGTTCTTCAAAAATCACATACTCAGTCTATCAATGCTCTTTTGAAATTAATCTCCACTCGGCAATGATCGTGCCTTGGAAATCTGTCGTCACAGAGCGAATCAGTCCGAGTCCTTTTGCAAACCACTTGACGGTTGTGTTTGCAAGTGTAGTACCGCGCTTCGTGACGTAGGTTACTTCGATAACGTGAGGATATGCAACACCATTGAATGCAAGTTGCACATCAAACTGCGTGACGTTCGCTGTTGTCAGCATTCCTGGTGGCGCATAAAATGTCCAAGTAGAATCCTTTGCCAACGGTAACTGCAAATCGACGGAAGGCATTGGGAGTTGCGATCCCATCGAGCGACCGAAATAGAGTGCGCGTGATTTTGTAATACCAAAGAAGCACGGCACCGAATCATGATAGTGCGATTCATCTTTCCAGGTGCCTACGTATAAATTCGAGTCCGCTGTGCCAACATGCTTCGGATCGCGACCACGCATCGTGATGCTGATATCTTCCCACTCATCGCGGTTATCCGCTCCATAAATGTGATAGTAATACGTGCCGGAATCCATCGAATAGAAGTATGCCTTCGGATCGGTGACCGTTGGCTTTGCCGGATTCTGATCAACAATCGCACAGCCACTCGACGATATCGTGAGTGCCACAAGCGCGATCAGCGCCAAGCCATTCAGTGCAAAGCCATTCAGAGCAAAGGTCTTTAGGGCAAGCGCATAACGCCAGTTTCCGATCTTTCGGAATCCGGGAGTCATGGTGATCTTCGCTGTTTTCGTTTTCACTATTCTTACCTCTTATACAAACTGATTCATCATTTCAAAACTTGTCAACCACGTCCACGCGCACGATCAGAATCGATACGACAATCCGTATTGGATGCGTCCGTTCAATGTGTTGCGAATATCCGAGCCCTCGATAATAATCGGTGTCGAATTGCCGACCGAGCCATCAACCTCGGAGTTGATCAGATCTTGCAAGAGCGGTGCATTCGAATGCACGCGCGTCAGCGAGAAGCTGATGCCACCCATAAAGTGATCGCCGAATGGCAAACGGAATCCGAGTTCTGCGGAGATCGTC
>JBDTCS010000275.1:0-3353 GCA_039923455.1 Kapaibacterium sp. (SeqCode)
AGTTGTAGCCCACTGCGTAAGCGGTGGGTTGGTGATTCTATTATGACCCATAGCTCCGTAGGAGCGTAATATTCTTTCGATCAAACGTGATGTAATAAAACTGAGCCGGGGAATATGTCGCACCTACGGCGCTACGGGATTTCAATTTCGATCCATACCACACTTCAACTTATAATTAATAAGGTTAGCGCACCACACTAAATAGAGTCGAAGTGTTCGACGTTGCCAAGATATACTTACCGCTAGGCAGCGAATGTGCGTCTATGCGTATCTGCGCTGATGTACCGCTTCGGACGGGGATCGTTATCAACAGTTGTCCAAGCAAATCGTAGATGCGAATTGGTCCGGCAGAAGGACTTGACACCGAAACATTTATTTCATCATTGCACGGATTTGGAAATATGTGCATCACACTAGTAGGCTTTTCGAGCTCAACGGCTTTCACGGCGAGACCGCTTAGATCAAATTCGAGATAGGGCGCGAACAGCGAATCCTTTATCAAAGAATAATCTGTACGTATACTTCCCGAAACTCCCGCTTGGGAATATGATTGCTCCTCTTCTGCGCCAAACTCGCGCAGCCGAAGAGGAGCGGCCTGAAGATTCACGTGAAGCACCTTGTTTGTGATAGTGTACGGCACGCTGTCAAACGTTGCATGCCGGGCTCGCCCCACCATGTAACTAGACATGGTTGACGTATAGCTGTAATTGACAGTCACACTTAGTAGAATATGGCTAATCGTATCAATATCAAGACTAAACCCATCGGATCCTGTGGTTGACCCCACGATTGGTACGGAACAAGCTAAATGGGGATAGGAATAGGTGACAGCATTACCGTCCCAGGAGGAATTATATCTAAAACCAGTCGTGTCAATATGCGTGGAGTCGAATGCGATGGCACCGAATTGCCAATGGTGCGTTGATCGCGAAACCTGAAAACCACCAAACGAATACGAACCAACTCGCGACATCTGCACCAGTTCAGAATCCGTTTGGGCGTACGTGGTATTTGCACCCGGCAGTAGAAAAATGCAAAACAAGGAAGCAAGCCAATTCAGATGCAGTGTTCTTCGTGTCATTATTCGCTTCCTTTGGTTACCCGCTACAAAACTTCTCTTATCGCCGCACAACAAACTTTGCTTCGTGGCCTGTCGTGGTTCGGACAATGTAGCTGCCGGTGGTTAGTTTGGATGTGTCGAGGTTGAAATGCGTTTGATCACGATTCGCTTGAGTGATGGATAGGCAAGTTTCGCCGAGTGCATTTATCACGAATAGTCGAGTCGAAGGATGTGCAAGCGCGATGCTAACATATCTATCTGCGATGACGGGATAGACCGCAATCTCGTTGCTCATGATTGACTGAGGATATCCTCCGAACACACCGCTCGGCGTTGCCGTCCCCTCACCTACGATAATCGTGGAGGCACACACCTTTCCGGAATCGAAGACGACCAAAGTGTCAACAAAATGTCCAATACGATGAGGCGCAAATGTCACTTTCACGTTGGCGTCCTTTCCAGCACTTGCTGCAAACGCGGTCGCTGGAGAATCTATCCGAAATTGAGCATCTCCCCGAATAAATACCGAATCAATACTTGCCGAAACGTTTCCTTGGTTGCGGATCGGAACTCTGATTGATATTGATGTGCCGGTATCTGTCGTAAACACCGGAATATCATAAGGCATTGTTAGTTGAGAATACGCAACGGAGCCCGCCAGCGTGATGATTCTCTGACTAGACGCCGCTTCGTCCGTGACGCAAGTCAGATGTCCAACGGACTCTCGAACACCAACGGTGGTGTAGCGGACACCAATTCGAATACTATCCTGCGCTGGGATATGATGACTCAAAGTGTCGAGGAGCGTGTAAGCATCGGTGTCACCACTCAGTTGATACTGAAATATCTCGACTGGGCGTGTATCCAAGTTTTTTAGAATGATCGTTGTGTCAACCGACGTTGCTCGGTCCCGAATTCCGAAATTTAGTGCAAGGTCGTAGACAAGGGTCACTCGAAGTGTGTCTCCGAAAATGATGAATTCATGAAGCGCCTCGAGTCTTGCACCCCCATACTGGTAGTGAAGGCCCGAACTGGTTGTTAACTCTAGTCCGGAGAGATGTCTATTGACGTTGTGATCGGGGAAGCTTAGCCCCGTTCGGCTGTATGGAATATCTTGAAGCGCGAAATGGAAACGACTTTGATTGGATTCGAGCGTCATATCTTCAGCATACGTCATCCGGGCCGTATGCAAATTCGTATCAAGTTCAAAGCGAGCTGTAATCGTTTGAAAATTCCCTGAACGTGTGAATACAAAAGTGTCGGCTGTCCCGACAGCGTCTTGGTAGCCAAAAAGAAGCGGCATATATAGGGGCACCTGCCCTGCCCCGGCGCTCATCTCTTCATCCCAGGTTGTATCCATAGGAACTCCATGCGGCGGGTGGTCTTGGTGTTCGTCACGTCGGAAGCGACCATTCACGATAGCGCTTATATTAATCGTGTCAGGGAAGAGCCATTGCTGAGAGTCGATGGCGGCGGGTGTAAGCCGATTGCTTGGCGCCAGTACTCGCTTTGCGTGCTTCGGCATTGCTGTGGTTGTTTCGCATAGCGAGATCACCATGACAACCAACGCGAGAAAATAGAGAGTACGTCGCATGAATCCTGGGTGTTTATTTCAGCCGAGAATATCCAGAGAGTTTATGCAGATTGCATCCCCAAAATCAGCGAAGATTTCTGCAAGCTATAAGTCTAACCCAACTTCCCGTTTCAGGGTGCCCCAATGCATTCGCGCGCGATCGCTGACTCGGGGCACCTGCAGCGACCTCCCTCGCATCCCCAGCTCCAGAGGAGCGAAATAGTTGTAGCCCACTGCGTAAGCGCATTTTATACCGAATGCGCTCCCAAGTTTTGGGAGCGCAGTCGCGACGCACTCATCAGGAATTCGCATCGTCTCGTTCAGCACGAAGCAAATCTGCCAGCTGCCTAAACCCCTTCATGGACCCATACTTGGCCGCCTCTCCATCCCTTCCCCAAAAACTCGGAGTAACAATTGACGGCATTGTTTCGAATTCTCGGCGAAAATTCTCTCGCGTCCAACGAAGCGATTCCTTGTGCATCTCAAACAGGAGATCACGTAGAATACTATGCAAGCTAAAGATACCTGCTGTTTTCTGGATAACGTAATCGTCTCCCTCATCGAACACGACCGGGCACTCGTCTCGGATTGCCCCCCAGAAGGCATCGAGAAATTCAGCCATTTTCTCGCCCTGTTGGGCAAGCCCGCCGTATAATACACCATGCTCACTTAGATAGTTGTACACAGGCCGCAACGACGAGGTAAATGAAGTCATGCGGA
>JBDTCS010000276.1:0-15054 GCA_039923455.1 Kapaibacterium sp. (SeqCode)
ATGGTCTTGTTCTCGGCGGAGCGTTCTGCCGAGAGTCGATGTACTCGACAGCACCGAACGCGTCACAGGCTGCGCTTGTCGCTTTGGTTGAGCGTTTGATCCAGCAAGGATTCACCTTACTTGACGCGCAAATGCCGAGCGCACATCTAAAGCAGTTCGGACTCTTTGAGACATCGCATGCACAATATATGAAAATGCTGAATGAAGCTCTTGCGCTTCATCCAGCATTTTAATCAAAATCGGTTTATAAAGTTTACTCTCGCACGATCATCTTCTTGATCACCGGCTTCGCACCATCGGTGATGAACTCATAGAAGAAGGTACCGCTGCCTAATTCGTGTGCGTTCAGTGTCACGTAATATCTTCCACGATCGAAGATCGT
Source organism: Kapaibacterium sp. (SeqCode) (assembly GCA_039923455.1). Classification (GTDB taxonomy): domain Bacteria; phylum Bacteroidota; class Ignavibacteria; order Palsa-1295; family Palsa-1295; genus JBDTCS01. The sequence goes on from JBDTCS010000276.1 coordinate 383, forward strand.
CTTATCGAGTGGTCGAGCAATCTCCTTCCCTGTGACGTCAAGAATTCGCAACGTGATGACAGTATTCGTCGCACCCACATCAAAGTGAATATCGGAACCACCCGTGCCCGTGCTTGCACCGAACGGATTCGGAGTGTTCTGTTGCACGAAAGTCGCATCCGCAGAGCCAGACTCAAGATGGGCGGCGCCACACGTAGAATCAATTATGATACCCCCGCTAACGGATGTCGCAGCCACTTCAACTTTGCCAGGATAGGAAGCAGTGGTTGCAAGATCTGTTCTTGCACCAAGCTTCGCAGTTTTCGATGCGAGGAAATCTAAATGCAGCAATTGACCGGGCACGGTAAGCGCAGCCGTTGCAGATTTGAGCGTAAAATCAATGCGCTCCATCGGGCCGGTCTTACTCGTTGAAACTGTGAGTAGCCATTCCGGTCCTGCCGTCAACGCGCCCTTTTCGAGCAACTGCAACTGCGCGATTGTTGTGTCGAATGTAATACTCCCTTTCAACTCCTGCACATTATTAGCGGCTGGTATTGCAGCCTTCAAACGAAGTTTTGCACGAACGATGTCGCCCGGACGAGCAAGATATTGATCGAATTCCACAGGCGTCAGCAGCGGATTCTTATCTTGCGCGATCAAGTTCAGCGTCAACTTCGAGCTATCATCCATCGTAAAGATAATCGAAGAAAGTCGAGGCGTATTTTGATACGGCGTGGTCGCCAAATAATTTATCGTGATTGGCGTCGATTGTCCTTGCTGAACGATAAAATCTTTGATGATCGTACCGCAATCGAAATCGGCAGTGTTGGGTCCTGCACAGCTAACATTGACAACGTGCAAATCCCAATCGCCCTGATTCGAAAGTGTCGTGCTCATCTGTCCCGGTGAGCCGATGTACAGCTGACCATAATCAAGCGTCGGAATGGAAAGCACCGGTACAGCTTGCGCACCGATGCCGGTGATCGCGAGTGTATCATTCTGTATGCTTCCACCCTGCCCAATCAAATTTGTCGTGAAAACTCCACGTGCCGTTGGCGAAAATGTGATGTCAATCTTTTGTGCCGACTTTGGTGCGACTGTCACCTTGCCTGTGAGTGACGAAGTGAATGGCGGTCCAGCGGGCGCAAGTGCGACATTATCCGCCGTCAAATTCTTGATTGACGTGTTGAGAATATTCACGCTTTGGGCAGCCGTCTTTCCAACGCGAACCTTACCAAAGTTAAGTTGGACGGAATCGATAACGAGAAACGGATATTCATCCTGACCGCGAAGCTTGATGAGGCGTATCGAACCATCCTCAAAATCGAATCGCATGTCTGCCGTATGCAAAAGCTGTGGGACCTTTGGTGTGAAGGTCACATTGTACACCGATTGACCACCACCATCGAGTACACTGTCGATGTTGGACGAACCACCTGGGGTACTAAAGGAGAACTCGTTATAGCGATCGTTTACGATCGAGATCTTGCAGCGCAATATCCAATCACCAGTGTTCGTGAGCGTGAGCGGTGCAGACTTTGTACCCGGCATCACGATATCACCAAAGTCGATCACGCTGTCACTAAAGACCGGCACCGGCGCTGCGCCGACGCCGATAAGCGTTACGGAGTCGGGTTTAATATCACCATCTCGTGCTTTCACAAATCCCGTAAAGGATCCACGAACCGTTGGTGAGAAGGTGATCGTAAATTGCGAAGTGTCGCGCGGACGAACGGTCGAGGATGTATCCGAGACAGTAAATACGGGCGGAACAGCAGTAACACTAATATTTCCGACCGTCAGAGTTTTGTTCGAGCCGTTCGAAAAACCACCGTTACGCTTTGCCGAGGTATTCACGAGTACCTTGCCGAAGTCGATCAAGCGTTGCGAAAATTGTACGAACTGCGATTGCTCTTGTGCGAGCAAGCACACCGAATCTCGGGTGCTGTCGTCGTAGATAATAACCATCCACGCAACATGCTTCAATCCAGTCTTGGCAGATGTGACGAAAGTTACCGCTAAGTTCTGCGAACCTGCAGTGTCAATACTGAATGGTCGCGCAAGCGTCGTACCTGCAACCGCGAAATCTTTCGCATCGGGGCCGGCAATATCAAGTCTTGAAATCACGAGCGGAAAATCTCCGACGTTCGATAATGTTGTATACATTGTCGATGATAAATTCGCAGGAAGTATTCCGAAGTCGAGCGTGTCGAGCGAAAGACTTGCGCGAGGAAGTGCCCCGTAACCCAACAAATAAACCGAATCATACTGCCCATTGGCTTCGGTGTGCAACCAGGCACTTGTCGGACCATGCAGGTATGGTCGGAAAGAGAGCGCAATATTATCACTCTGTGCCGGACCGATCCCCGTAGGTGAACGCACAACCGTAAAGGGCGCAGTCTGCTTAATGATGTACGGTGTCGGCAGATAGACCGTAGTGTTGCTCGCATTGATCAGCCCAAGCGTATCCGCTTTCTTCGACCCAACTTTTACTTTACCGAAATCAATAAAATTTCTTGCGAGCGAAAGCACCGGCTCGACTTCGTAGCCATCGAGCACAACACGTTGATTGGAATGATCGTCGTAATTAAGATCGAGCCATGCATGTCGTTGACCCGCAGGGCCTGTGCCAGGAGCGAACGTGATCGCAAAGGTGATGCTCGAATCTGCATTGAGCAAGAAGGAACTGTCACTCGGCTCAAAATAATACGCGGAGTGGTTCGGTCCGCCGAGTAGTGCACTTGTTATCGAGGCGGTAAGGTTACCACCGTTGAATAGCGTCACGTATCTCGTCACCCGATCTCCCCTTCGGACGCTGCCGAAGTTAAGCAAGGTTGCCGAGAGCACAGGTTCTGGCTCGACCCCTTCACCGAGGAGCAGTACGCTATCGAGCGCCACATTGTCCGCGCGGATGTAAAGCATTGCGCGATACTTTTGTTTTGCAAGTGGCAAAAAGTTTATACGCAGCTGCCAGTTCGCACCGGGCGTAACACTGACAGGCGAGTTAGGTTGAATAGATGGTATCGCGCTAAAGTAACCTCCTGGCGTTATCAGATCGCCAGTAATATTTAAATTCGCATTACCACCATTGTAAATGCTGATATAGCCCACGCCATTTGTATTGACACGAACCATTCCAAGATCGAGCACTTTCGTCACGACCGATAACGTCGGCGCACCGCCCAAGCCACTCAAGTGCACAATCCGCTCACGATTTGTGAGATCGGCATTGTGCGAATAGATATGCATCTCCGCAGAGTCGTTCGTCTTTGCACCCGGCGAATACTTGATCTGAAAAGAATTTGTTTGCTCGGTTGGCAGTGTAAAATGATCTGAGCGTTGGGATGTGAAACTGAAATTCGGCGAGCCGAATATCTTCACACTATCGATCATCAATGGATCGACGCCATAGCTCGCGATGGAGTCTACAAGGGAGGCCGACGAACCGAGCAGTACGGTACCAAAATTCACGTTCTCCGATTGGATTGCAATTCCGGATGTGAAGCGCGCGAGCTCGATATTGATACCACCTGTGCCGAATCCGTAGTAATATCCATCAGGTCGCTCGTTCAGGCGATCCTTAATTCGAAATCTAAGTGGAACTCCGGTGCTGAGATAGCGAGCAGTATAGTCATGCGACGGTTGGTAGTTCGTCTCGAAGACTTTCAAAGAATCCTCGGTCAGTCCATAGTTAGTGCTGACCGTCATGAATATCTGATAGTTCGTACCGTTGAAACTTGGGGGATCGAGCAGTGGAAATGGTGCCGCCCAACCAGGCACATCATACGTGTAGCGCGCATCGAATCCGGCAGAATTTTGTCCTTGCCATAAACCGAAGGTGCCGGTGAGTCGTAGGCTCACACCGACTCCGACAGTGAGCGACATTCGACTACCCGTCGAGGTGCGCTGGTTTGCCGGTACAAACACCGTGTCGCGTGGCGTCGGAATGCGCCAATTCTGTGCATCGGCTGAGCTTACCGCGAACAGTGTCAGTGCACTTAGTGCGCCAAAGAAGATCGCGAGCAGATACTTATTAGGCGATGGCAAAAGCATATCGCTTGCGCGAACGGACAGGCGCTCGAATTCGAACGATAGAGGTGTTATCGCAACAGGGCCATCCTTTGGAGCGGTCGAATCGCCTGATCGTTGATCGGCTGCTCTCATAAGGTCATTTTGATTACGCATGTAGTATCCACGAGCTAACAAAGTATCTATGGTTGGAAATTCTTCAGAAGAAAACAATCATTCCGTCAGTGCATCTGCAATCTGAAAAGTCACAACACAAATTTGTTGTGCTCTTCTTTCATGTCTACTTCTGATTTTGTTTACTTCTGATAAAGAATAACCAAGACCTCCGTACTTACCAATCCCTTCGGTCACTATTTTGATTCGAAGAGGTGCAAGCTACAGAGTCCAATCTAATCTTCACCCCAGATTGGCAGGGTTGGGCGATACAAGGCAATCAGAGAACATATTAAGAGCTCACCAACATCGAAGAAAGCTTCGATGTTGAATGATGTAGAATGTTTCGAAAGAGGTGTTTCCTTCAAAAGTATTCTATCATGCCTTTGCTGCGTATGGGCGCAACAAAAGCCAGACTCCACTTGGACCACGGATGATTGATTACTTGACAATCCGTTGTCACAAAAAGGCTTCGGAAATATACTCAATTTTTGAGCGCTTTCCAACTATTTCAGGCAGATATAGGCTAAACAATCAGCCAAGAAGCCGTACATCTTAAACCTGAATTCTCTAAGAGCAGTTTCTCGGATCCGGCCTGGAAGCCTACTTTGAACTTGAACCATTTTGCAAAACTTTGCCTCTATGTCGCGATAGCCCCAGCTTAATTTTCTGCCGAAAATCCTATGCATATTCTTCTTACTGGCCCAACGGGCTTTATTGGGACCCAAGTGCTTGCAGAACTAATTGCAGCCCGACACCTCGTTACTTGTGTCGTTCACAACCAAAAAGCCCAAGATCAGCTCAAATCCGCTGGTTTTACTGGCACGATTGTCCTTGGAGACGTTTCGAAAAAGAACTCACTTCAGAAGGTTGACGAGTATCTTTCTTCTGGACAAATAGAGGCAATCATATATTTGCCGGGTCTACTTCGAGAATTTCCTTCTAAGGGAATTACCTTTCAAGGTGTGCATTTTGATGGCGTGAAAAACTTGGTTGGGCTGTCAAAGAAGCACGGCATTCGACGCTGGCTCCAAATGTCGGCGCTCGGGGCAAGTAAAAACTCGACGACCGGTTACTTCAAAACCAAGTGGGCAGCCGAAGAACTACTCAGAACGAGTGGGCTCGATTGGACAATCTTTCGACCGTCGGTTATTTTCAGTGACACGCCAACAACCAGAATGAACTTCGCTGGTGAACTTGGAAACGTCGCGAAAATGGCGCCCTTCCTTCCGGTCTTCGGCGATGGGAAATACCGTTTACAGCCTGTATCAATTCAGGAAGTAGCGGGCTCGATGGTGCGCGCACTGAAGATGCCTGAGACGATTGGTCAAACCTACGAATTGGGCGGACCTGAAAAACTTTCGTACAACGAAGTTATGATCCAAATCGCAACGGCGATGGGAAAACGAAAGCCAATCGTGCACATACCGTTTTGGATGATCCGCCCGATCGCATCGTTGCTTGATGGTTTTTCATTTTTTCCAGTGACGAATGATCAACTCACGATGCTCCTCAATGAAAATATTGTGCACGACGCAAACGAGGAAGCAAAGTTCGCACGGACGTTTGGAATGGAGCAAATGCGTTTTAGTACGGGAATGCAAGGCTATTTTGCGAAGCGATAACGGCTGGATTTGCATTCGCACTTTTCGGTTGTAGATTGACCAGGCTAATAAAGGCCGTATATTTACTGGAGTTGTGAGGCGCACTTCAATTATCGCCCGAGTTGTGTTACTTCCTTTTAAGTCCGCTGGGGCGCCTTGCTGCCTCCAGCATATATCCGAATGTGAATAGATGATTCGAGTACTCATCGCCGATGATCATGCCATAGTTCGTGAAGGTCTCAAGCAGATCGTTGCGCAGACTTCCGACATCCTCGTGATAGGTGAAGCCACATCTGCAGCGGACGTAACTTCGAAATTACGAATCGCTGTGCCTGATCTGTTGCTGCTCGACATTTCGATGCCTGGGAGAAGCGGACTCGATGTCCTGATAGAAGTTCGGCGGGACTATCCAACGCTTCCGGTTTTGATCCTTAGCCTACATACAGAAGATCAGTACGCGTTGCGCACTCTGAAGGCCGGAGCTGCGGGCTATCTCACAAAAGAGAGTGCACCCGATCAACTCATTGCGGCGATTCGGAAAGCTGCCTCAGGCGGAAAATATTTATCCCCGCATCTCGCCGAGAAGATTGCACTCTATATGGTGGATGATAAAGGTGTGCTCGCGCACGAGTTATTATCCAATCGAGAGTTCCAAGTTTTTCGTATGATCGCGCTCGGAAAAACTGTCACCGAGATTGCAGATGAGCTTTCACTATCGGTAAAGACCATCTCAACAAATCGGACTCGCATTCTAGAGAAGATGCGGATGCGAACTAATGCCGAGATAACGCAATACGCGATGCAGAATAGCTTAGTGGATCTAACGAAAGGATAAGGTATCAATTTATCGTGTAGGACAACGTCCTACACTTCTATATTTTTTGTCCTACACGATTTGCAGCCATCCGCCGATAGTTTAAAGACGTTTTAACTGTTATCATTGCATAAGATTATTCGCGACCAGTACAACGGTCCGAATAATTTCCTTAAAGACAAGCCGTTGTGTCTTATACGTAGATTTTAACAATGATTTTAGGATGAGCCTCTGGCCATCAAAGTATAGATTTTTCTCTCCCACATATTGACGGACCAGGCCCCGACTCACTCCCCAAGATGGAGCCGGGGTCTTTTTTTTGGCTTATATCGAGTTACTGGGCTAATTACGTAGTTATTTTGGCCGCCCTACTTACCCTTTCGGATTGGTCGGACGAATGTCGAGTTCGCTGATGGTCGCGTTCTGGGGGAGCTGAGTGACCATAAAAGCGGCGTCAGCAACATCAGCGGCTTCGAGTGCATGCTTCGAGCGGATATGCTCGGTATCTGCCGTAAAGAAATCAGTGTCTACCGAACCCGGGCAGATTGTCACGACACGAATATTATCTTCTCTGACCTCCAGAAAGAGTGATTGCATCAAACCACGTACTCCAAACTTTGCTGCACAATAGGCGCTTGCAGTTGCGAATCCATTTTTCCCGGCGAGGGAGCTAATTGTTATGATCGTCCCAGCCTTTTTTGAACGCATGGCTGGAAGCACAGCTTGCGTGATAAGAAAAACGCCGCGCAAATTCGTCGCGATAACATCGTCAAATTCTTTTGCCGTTAGCTCGCTGACTGTTTTGAATATTCCGAAGCCTGCGTTATTCACAAGCACATCGATCGCACCGAACTCGTTCTGAACCCGACCGATAAATTGCTTCACCGACGTTTCATCGGCAACATCGCAGACACCCGCGAGTATCAAGGCCTTAGAATTCAACTTCGCGAGTGTTGATTTCGCTTGCTCGATCTCGGCAGCATTCCTTGCGCAGATTGCGAGCTGTATCTCGCCCGTACACGCTGTTAGAAATTTTGCTGCGATGGCATAACCAATTCCCTTCGATGCACCCGTAATAAAGATCGTCATAAGAATAAATGTGCTATAAGTTTGCGCCAATCGAAAAATAAAATAACGGCTTGTTGAGATCTACTGGCTTTGCTTGGTTCTTGCTGAATCGAAAATTCTCTCCGATGCCAAAACGGGCTAACCCGAATGGCGTCTTCAGTCCCACCTGTGCGCCGAGACCATGGACGAGGGCTTCGAACTTGATCGCTTCCGGTGCGAGCCAGGTTTGTCCGACATCATACCGCAAGCTGAAGTACGTCGGAAAAAAGAGTGCACGCGGAATGCCTATTTGATATGTCAAACTTCCGACGAGCATTTGTCTGCCTCGTGATTCATCTTCATGCAATCCGTAAAACGATTCGATCCCTCCGACCGAGAATTGCTCCATACGAGGCAACGTCAGGTCACCAAAGCCCAAGCTTAACCTTGGAATTAGTGTGTGTACACTCGATAACGCAATCGCATCCTCCATTCGAAGAAATATCTTCGTATAGCCGACTTCTCCGCCGAGCAACTTGCTACCAACTTCATAAAAGCCCTGCACGTAAAATCCTTGTTGCGGGAAAGCGCGATCATTGCGGGTATCGATTGTGATCTCGCCTTTGATTGCAGTAAGTCGTTGCCGACTGACTGGTGCGTTTATAGAATCGAGGGAAACATAGCGTTGCTGCTCCAAACGCAATTCGCCGATGAGCGCTCCATACGTCCCTGCTTGGCCACCCACTCGTAGTCGTGCACCGAGATCCCTCGATTCACGAGCAATATCGGTTATCGAACTTGTAATCTTCCCGTCATCGTTCGGGAGCGTTGAGTAGGCAGAAATATCCTTACTGCTTGAGTAACCTTGTAATGAGAATGTCGCAATAGAGCGGAACAGCCGAGGTGCATCAAAAGTAATCGCAGCATATCTCGATAGTGGCCCTATGCCACCTTTGATACCGGCTCGAGTACCCGAGCCAAAAAGATTTTCGTTGGCAAGTTCGGTGGAAAATTGAGCACCGTACTCATTATCGGCGAGCACTCCAAGCCGAATCACGCTCGCAGCGCGTACCTGGACAGTCAACTTGACCATCGGCCCATATTGCAAAGTATCTATTCTGTTCTGTAGATAACTCGGTACCGTGTCGCTCACAATGATATATCGCATGCCCGGCCAATTGGGATCGGGTAATACTTCCAGGCTCGCAAAATCAAAATAGCCTGTGCTCGTAAGATTTCGCAACCCACGATCGGCATCGCGCGATTGAAAAATTTCTTGTCGAGAGAGCGGAAACTCTCGGAGTACCACATCAGGATGCACGCTACCTGAACCGACGATCGAGAGATCGCCGATGCGTCCCTCATCGAGGTAAATATCCATTCGACCAAGCCTGCGAACAATCCGAACGCTATCGATTCGGGCTAGTGTGAAGCCCTCGGCACGCATGGCTTCGAGCAGTGGTTGTTCGACAACCCGATCCGCGTTACTCTTCGCAACACTTCGGTAGAGCAATCGAGAGCCAAGCGATGCCAGCGTATCGAGAGGAAGCCGACCGTAAAAATGATACTGGACGGACCGAAGCACTGTCGATGTCGAATCATAGACCGGAATTGCGGCCGCTTCCTCCGTGGCTTGAAGCTGTTTCAATCGAATGAGCAAACTCGGCAGCACACGTCGTGCAGCTACTCTTCCGGCTTCGATGATTGCAGGCACATCTTGGAAATCACTTACACCTAATTGTGCTAATCCCGGTGTCACAACAAAATCTGCATTCTTAAGCCCCTCGGCGCTCAGATGTTGCATCATAAGTGTGATTACCTGGTCTGCGACGTCCCACGGCGTGTTTAACTCGCCACGAGGGCGAAGACCTGCGGTTGTGTTCGATGCGATTGTAATGAGTGCGCCGGCTGAGTCCTTTGCGATATCAACCGGCACATTGGAGAGCAAGCCGCCATCAACGAGTATCGCAGAATCTTGAGAGAGTGGAATAAATCTCAGAGGGAGCGTGATACTCGCGCGAAGCGCAGACGTAAGGTCTCCGTGTGAAATCAATCTTCGTGTGCCGGTGACAATATCGGTTGCGACCGCGACAAACGGAACGCGTAAGTCCTTCAAGAAATCTTGCACAACACCACCCGGTGCGTTGATGACCATCGAGTTGAGGAGCATCGTCAATCGCTCACCACTGGAGAGAGCTGTGGGTAGCACCGGCTTAAAAAATCCGGTGAAGCGAAGCGAGAGCAATGCGTTATCCTGATCCTTACGGTCGATCAAGCGCTCTGTGCGATGTGAATCATCATCAAGATCGAGCACATCTTGCCAATTGGTCGTGAGTGCGAAGCGCTCGAGCTCTCGTGGGGAATAACCTGCTGCGTAAAGTCCACCAATCGCTGCACCCATACTTGTGCCAACGATCAGTTCGATTGGAATGTGGGCGCTGTCAAAGATATCGAGGACACCAATGTGCGCCAGTCCTTTTGCTCCACCCCCCGACAACACAAGTGCAACCTTGGGCTTCTTGCTGCGAAGTTGCGAAAGCGGTTTACCGACACTCGAGAGAGTTTGCCCGTGCACATCCAGCGACGAGATCGCCAAAATCCACAGGAGAACCACGAGCACCCCACCTTTGCGCTTCATCGTAGAGCTATGAGCCTAAAACCGTTGGTAATATATCGACTATCTGGCCTGTGTATCAAGCAGCCTTGGCAGAACAACCGATTGGGAAAAGCAATTCGGACGGGTGCATTCAGGCTATCCGGAGCTTCTCGAAGCTCGTTCTTCAGTGCCCGATGGCTTTCATGGGCTATTTTTGCACCGGATACACGCAAACATTTATCACTTAACGCATCATTCATGTCCTTACTAATTGTAGGCTCGCTGGCTGTTGACACGATCGAAACACCATTCGACAAACGCGAGCGTGCGCTCGGGGGAAGCGCGACATATATCTCGCTGGCTTCGAGTTATTTTGTCGGCTCAGATATCGCTCTCACCGGTGTCGTCGGCGAAGATTTTCCGCAGCATGCGTGGAATTTGTTTCGCGAGCGAGGTTTCGATACTTCGGGTATAGAAATCGTCGAAGGCGGAAAAACTTTCAGTTGGCATGGCCGATATCACTACGACATGAACACACGCGATTCGATCTCGACAGATCTGAATGTGTTCGCAGATTTTAGTCCAAAAATTCCACCGGCAAATCGTAAACCTGATTTCCTTGTGCTCGGAAATATCGATCCACGATTGCAGAGCGATGTGATCGACCAGCTCGAAGCTCAACCGAAATTGATCTTGTGTGATACGATGGATTTTTGGATTAAAGGTGCTATGCCTGCTCTTAAGGAGACCCTATCCAAAGTGAATGCACTTGTGGTCAATGATAGTGAGGCGAGACTTTTAGTTGAGCATCCGAGCCTGATCGTTTGCGGAAGGAAGTTGCAAGAAATGCTCTCGCCGATCGGCCCGCGTATTGCGGTTATTAAAAAAGGTGAGCATGGTGCTTTGCTCTTTTATAATGATCATATTTTTTCTGCGCCGGCCTATCCGCTTGAAGAAATATTCGACCCCACAGGCGCAGGCGATACATTCATGGGCGGCTTCATCGGCTATCTCGCTAAGCGCGACTCTATTGACTATGAAGATGCAAAGCGCGCCGTGATCTATGGAACAGTACTCGCAAGCTATTGCTGCGGAAAATTCTCGACCGAGGGAATCGAGACACTTACGATGGACGCGATCTTTGCCCGCTTTCACGAGCTTCGATCCCTTGCGGAATTTGAAGAGGAGCCCGTTGCGGCGTAAGAATCTGACTGCTCGTACGCATTTCGAAAAAGGGGACCACTGTTTTGTGGCCCTTTTTTTTGGTTCACCAGCCCATCTGCACCGCAATCTGAACATTTCTCGAACGCAGTATCTATCTTTGCACTGATTTGATCCCCGCTTTTTAGCGATTGAAATTCACTCACACAACTCATTCAACTCCTATGAAAAGTCTGACTCTTTTCGTCATCATAGTATCGTTGTTCGTTTTACATCAGCCTGCCGTCGCTATCTCGAGTGCGGACACAATTCGCCTCACAACACCCATGATACCTGCCGCAGCAGCCAAAGCCGACAGCGCACGAACGGATACCATACCCAAAGTATGGAAAGCTGCTTCTGCTATTTCCGTTGACCTTTCGGAAGTATCCTACAATAGCAGTTGGACACTTGGTGGCGAAAACGCACTTAGTTATCGGGCAACGTTCGGCGGAACATTCACACGTGATGTGCCTGCGAGCAATTTTCAAACAACCTATAAATTTGTCTTCGGTCAATCGCGGTTGCAAGAGAGCGGCTTGCGGAAGACGGACGATGTGATCGATATCGGTTCAGTCTATTTATTAAAGTTGGGCGGTGACGTGAGCCCATACGCCTCGGAGTCGTTCAAGACGCAATTTACTACGAGCTATAATTATGATGCAGTTGGGCTCGCGACTGCGACATCAACCTTCCTCGACCCGGGATATCTGACACTCGCACTTGGAGCTTCGTGGCAAGCACTCCCACAACTCAAGACACGGCTTGGCGCCGGTGTGCGTGCAGTCTTCACTACAAATTATAATTCATTCTCAGACGATCCCTCGACACCTGAAGTGGAAAAGACGAAAGTCGATGAAGGCCTTGAGTGGGTCACCGAGATTAACTGGGCAATCGTGGATAATCTGATCTTCACTTCCAAGACATCTGTATTTGCGCCAATCCGAAATTTTGGAAGAATGGTGGTCGATAGCGACAACTCACTTGGAATGATCGCTTCCAAATATATCAAGTTCAGCCTCACCGGACGGCTGATTAGTGATCCGGATGTAAACGTGCATGTACAGATCAAGCAAGGTATCGCAATCGGATTTACGTACGTGCTGCTCTGATCTCGCGAAAGGAAACAGCAAGGGCTCCGATTTCTCGGAGCCCAAGCTGATACTAGAGTCGCGGGGAAAAGATCTGTTTTTGTGGACTCATCTATTTTTTAGACTCGTCCCTTTTTAGATTCGTTTAATCCGGAATCTTGATCGCAACGAAATGCGAGTCGCCCTTTTCGTCATAGACTGTTAACCCAACAGCCTTACCATGATTGGCATTGATCAACCGTTCGAAATCACCGGCGTTCTTCACAGGCTGCCTCGCAACCGTTGTGACGACTTTGTACTGTCCACCAAGTCCGCGATCGTATGCTTCGGAGAGCGGCTCGACCTTCGTAATGATAATACCGGAGGTAACACCGTACTTCTCGCGCTCTTCGGTAGACATGTTGCGAACACTCACGCCGATATTATCAAGCTTGGCAGTCTCCTTCTTAGCTGACTCTCTCGTATTGCCCTCGCCCGAAACACTCTCGTCCGTCGCCTCACTCAGATCTTTTTGATCTGTACGAGGACGCAGCTTCACCACTTTCTCCGATTCCTTACCATCGCGCCAGAGCTTCAGACTGACCTGATCACCGGCGTGATGCATGCCAATTAAACCTTGCAACTGGTTTGATTCGTTCGTCTCATGTCCATCAACGGACAAGATAATATCATCCTTCTTGATACCCGCTTCTTCACCGGCACCGCCTTTGACGACGTTATCCACGCGCACTCCACGCGGGCGATCAAGTCCAAGTGCTTCCGCTTCTGTTTGGTCGACCGAACGGATCTCGACGCCAATGTATCCACGGTTGACCTTGCCGTTCTTGATCAGATCCATCGTGACCGTCTTGGCCAGATTGATTGGAATTGCAAAGCCGTATCCGGAAAAGCCTCCGCTCTGTGATGCGATCGCGGCATTGATACCGATTACAGCGCCGCGCATATTGAACAATCCACCACCCGAATTACCTGGATTGATCGCCGCATCTGTTTGAATGAAATTCGAGATACCATAATTCTGCGTTTTCTTTCGATCAAAAATATTGATCGAACGTCCGAGCGATGAAATGATACCATTCGTTACCGTCGATTCCAGGCCGAGCGGATTTCCAACAGCCATCACGATCTCGCCGACTTTGAGATCGTCTGAATTTCCGAGTGCCGCAACTGGCAGATTCGAAGCATCGATCTTAATTACCGCGAGATCCGTCGTTGGGTCTGTGCCGATAACCTTCGCTTCGAATTGGCGCTTGTCGGTAAGCTTCACCATTACTCCGCCCTTCTTTGCGGCATTCTCTACGACGTGGTTATTCGTAAGAATATATCCATCGGCGGTAATAATCACACCAGAACCAAGTCCCTCTTCGGGTCCCGGATTTCCAAAACCGAAGGGGCTGTCGCCGCCGCCACTTCCATCTCCATCACCGCCGTCCGGCATTTGAAAGAAGTGTCGGAAAGGATTGTTGTCGTTATTCTTTGCGGTGGGTTTTGGAGCCTCGGTCTTCACGGTGATCGAGACGACTGTTGGTTGCGCTGCCTTCGCGACAGCCATGTAGGAATTATTGAGTGCGGTGATCGTCGCATCGTTCGGCAAACTCGGAAGTGGTCCACCGAGTTGTGGGTCACTTGCACCGAACGCGAGATTTATTCCGTGCCAGTTTCCAAATCCTGAAACCATTGTAGCGCCAAATGCAAGTCCGAAGACGAGCAAAAGAACGGTTGCTAAGTATGGACGTTTCGCTAACATAGTTGTATTCTTCCTTCTGCTGTAGAGTAAACTTTCAAAGTGAAAATCTTTGAAAAAACGTGCGTTGAAAAATCGTGCTTTGCGAGTACTCAAATTCTAAGGCGCTGAACGTTCGCCCCCATTTTCGCCCCCATTAATGACAAGCGCCGGTTTTGTGATTATCGGAGTCCGCAAAATTCCCCGAACTTACCACTGGAAGTTAACGTAAAAACTGGGGCCGATGTTTCAGGCCCAAACTTAGAAATTTCTCATTTATTTAGAGGGAGAGTCGGCAGTACTTGGTTCATAAAGCGGAGAATACCCTGCCGCTCTTAAGCGATCTAGAGGTCAGCCCAGCCACATGTTCAGCAAAATAGGCACGGAATATCTCCATCAGATTGTCAATCGCTCGCTGGCTTAGTCGAATGCTCGC
>JBDTCS010000277.1:0-11458 GCA_039923455.1 Kapaibacterium sp. (SeqCode)
AATAAGGGCTCTCAACGCACCGCCGCTCGCACCTCCGCGAGTGCCAAAGCCAGAAAGGACTACTCGCCACTACTATCGGACGCGGCAGCTCGGGCATTCGGGCGTTTTGTGCCGCCGATCTTGATGCTACTGGGCGGCGTGCTCGCGGTTCTTTTTTTGCAGCACGCAGCTTCGGTCAATAGCTCGAATGGATTTCCACTCGATGATTCGTGGATACACCTGACCTTCGCTCGGACGCTTGCCGCGACCGGGCATTTCGCCTATGGAGTTGGCGCACCCGCGACTTCCGGTTCTACCTCGCCACTCTTCACCGTTGCGGAGTCGCTACTCTTTCTTTTTACTTCGGACGGGTATGTCGTAGGCTATGCACTCGGAATTCTCGGATTGGGGGGCTTGATCTATTTCGCATTTCGAGTCGGACAAGATCGGTCAACAATAGAGGGCGTCATCCCAGGTGTGCTATTCGCCTTGGTGTTAGCACTTAATCCTCGTCTCATTTCATTTTCCGTCTCAGGAATGGAGACGACGTTCACCATCGCACTTTTGCTTTGGGCAGCGAGTGCGTATCTCGATCGGAAATTTGTAACGCTCGGAATTTTGGCTGGGCTGCTCGTCTGGACTCGTCCGGACACGCTTGTATTTCTTCTTGCGCTTGGGCTCGATCATGCTTACAATGAATATCTCGCGAAGGCGCCTATCGTTAAAAAGCAAAAGGAAACGGAGACGGCGAGTATTGAGCGCACATCCATCTCATACGGTAAACCGCTCGCGATCTTTGGCGTGATTGCCGTCGGCTATTTTATTTTCAATTTTGCTCTCTCGGGAAGTTTGTTGCCGAACACGTTCAGTGCCAAACTCGCCTATTACAAAAATGGCAACCCGAAGTACTTGCGCGATCTTTGGGAGTTCATCTCGCAAAAGGGGTTGATCGTTGTTTTTGTTTTTTATGCGATTGATCTTGTCGTGATGTTGGTCTCGCTGATGCGGAGGCGTTCGGTTCGGTTGCTCTTCGCACATCTTTTTGTACTCGGGCTTGCAGCAGCTTATTGGTGGAAGCTTCCGTATTTGTATCAGGATGGCCGTTATCTCATTCCGATTCTTCCGTTCTATATTTTGTTGGGCCTAAGTGGTGCACAAAAAGTCTTTGAGCGATTGACGCGTGCGCCCTTCAGTCGTTCGCGTGGTGCGCAATTCGGATTCGTGCTTGTGGTGCTTGTGGTGTGTGTGATGGAACTCGCTTCGTTCGCGACAACACGTGATGAATACACCGATCGTACCGGCTACATCCAAAAGTTGCAAGTCGCGACGGCTGTGTGGTGCGATAAGAACCTTCCGAAAGATGCAGTTATTGCAACACATGATATCGGCGCATTTGGGTTTTTCTCAGGCCGACGTATTGTCGATATTGTTGGGCTGATTGATCCGAAGATTATTCCGAACATCGGTTTATCCGGCCCGACGATTGAGTTCATGCGCGAGCGACATGTGACGCACGTTGCGTTTCTCGCGAATTGGTTTGAAGTCCCGAACGAGAATCCGTTGTTTGCGAACACACCGGAGAATGGCGAGCGAATGTATGTCTATCCGTTCAACGAGCATACGCAGCTGACTTCTCCGACGGTGCTGTCGATACATAAATTCATCGAAAGTGCGATCAGCGCTCGTCAGGTCGAGGGTGTCGAGGCCGCAGTGCAAGAGGCGCTGAAGTTAGAACCGGAGAATGCTCGCACACATTTGCTTGCGGGATATATGTATGAAGAGAAGCGTCAACTCGGGCCCGCCGAATTGGAATTCCGTAAGTCCATCTCAGAATTTCCGAATAGTCTACCGGCGCTCGGAAGCCTTGGTGAGTTGTTGCTTGCGAAGAAAGATACCGCGGGTGCGATAGAATTCCTCAGCAAAGCAAATGCACAAGACACGAGCGACATGCGGACACGAACTATCTTGCAAAGATTGAAAGCCCGCAAGTGAAACTAGCGTGATGCATCTACCGGCTCGCAGGCACGAGCATTGTTATGAGCATAAACCCGGTAATCAATACGAGCGCATATAAGAGCCGACGAATCTCCTCGATATCACGCCCGGGCTTTAGCACCAAAGTTCGAAATGCGTTTGAGAACAGACTCAGCACTGCAACCGCGAGCACAAGTGCCGCGGCGATCTCGAAGCCAGTAGTTCGGTGGAGCGCCCCAAGTGTATTTCTGGTAAAGCCTGAGACATCACTCACGATAAGCGCGAGGCAGATCAGTGCTAACGAGTAACAAGTTGAGCGCCGCAATGCCGACCGAGTTTCATTTTTGCGAAGCTCGGTTTGTGCTCGAAGCTCGGGAGACATCGCACTCGGATTCTCTGATAAAAAGCCGGACTGAATAATTTCATCGAGCACTTTGAACGGACTGGAACGGCTCCAAAAAGCTACTTCGTCGGGTCCCGTGTCGGTATGGAAGCGAATGGTGATGCCTTTGTCGAGCACAAGCCTTCCGTATAGAGGCTTGTTACCGATACGCGGAGTGCGAGGATAATCGACGCTGATCTCGAGGATGTCTTTCGGCGACCAGCGATAGTCATCGAGTGAATTCAGGTGCAACTGGTCGTGAGAGATCGTAAGCGTCGCCATCGGCCAGCTTGCCCAACCTGATTTCGTCATCGCTCCGCCGGTTAGTATCACTCTTTCCATAGCTTAGGCAATTAGCTTTGTTAGTAATTCTGTTAGTTTCGGTTCGGCCATTGCGGCTGCTCGCAAGATTTCTTCGAGACTGACTTTCTCAAGATGATCGGGATCACATTCGTCGGTGACGATAGAGATCGCGAAAACCTTCACGCCCATTTGTCGTGCAACAATTACTTCCGGAACCGTGGACATTCCGACAAGATCACCACCGATCATTCGCAAAAAGCGATACTCGGCACGCGTTTCTAAATTTGGTCCGTTAACGGCTACATAGACTCCGCGCTTCACCTCGATACCACCTGCTTTAGCTAGCTCCTCGGCGCGAGCGATCAAACGATTTGCATATGGCTCACTCATGTCGGGAAATCGCGGACCGAAAGATTCATCGTATGGCCCGATGAGCGGATTGGCGGTTTGCAAATTGATATGATCGGTTATAATTACGAGATCACCTTTTTTGAAATCGGGATTGAGTCCGCCCGACACATTCGAAATCAGCAGCGTTCGAACTCCGAGCAGTTGCATGATGCGAATAGGGTAGGTGACCTCTTGCATGGTGTAGCCTTCGTAGAAATGGAAACGTCCTTCCATCGCGACAACATTTTTGCCGGAGATCTTACCAAAAAGAAGCCTGCCTGCATGCGACTCAACGGTGCTGTTTCGAAAATGGGGAATTTCGGAGTAGGGGATCGCACACTCGAGATCGATCGTCTTAGCAAGTCCGCCAAGTCCTGTTCCGAGTACGATACCGATTTCGGGTGAAGTCGAGATCTTTATTCGAATGAAGTCGAGCGTTTCGGTATAGGTGGAATGCATTTGAGAATTATTGTTGCGGACGTAATAACCGTATGCAAAAATCGGAAAAGATCGACGCCTAAGAATGAAATCAGACAAAAAGAAAAAGGGCTCTTCGAGTACAGTATTACCTGCTACCTCAAGAGCCCTTCAAAAATTGGCTAACGAATGCGAAGCGCCTAGCTTCGGACTTTGTTAGTTGTGATGCATTTAGTTGTGATGCATTTAGTTATGATGCAGGTCGATATTCTCGTGGATCGTCGTGCAATCGGTATACGTGAAGTTCGTATCGGCCAAATGGTAACCATCTCTGGTGAAGGTGACATGATACGTTGCATGACCACAAAGGCCATCGGCGGTAAATCCACCATCTGCGTTCGTCGTACCCGAAGTAATGATCTGATTGTCTTTGGTGATCGTCACCGTGACGTTGCCCAAACGTGTGTCATGATGATCTGCATCGCGAATGGTCAAGACCATACCGGCATTGCAGCAGCTATCGTGTCCGCCACCACCTGATGTGCTGACCGGAGCGAGTGTGCGAGAGAATCTCACCGTGTCGTTGCATGTAAGCGAGGTCGTGAAACCCTGCTCTGTGTAGTGCTCACGATTGAGCGACACAGAATAGTCGCCCGGGCAAAGACCCGCAAATTGTGCTACGCCATGATCGTTCGAAATGCTCGTGCCGAGCAGAGTCGATCCGTGGAAGAGATGGACCGTTGCACCACTCAAGCCGTTCGTCGTTGCAGAGTCGAGCACGTTAACAACGATGAGTCCGTGGCAGCAGCTATCGGAATTGTGTCCACCGCCTGATGCGAGCATCCCACGATTGATCTCGAGTGACTGAGCACACGTAAGCGTGAAGCTGAACTCGATATGCGCAAAATGATCGGACGTGATATTCACGTTATAGACACCCGGGCAAAGGCCTTCGAAAACTGCACCGGCTCCGGTTGACATGTGCGAACCGAAGGAGGTGTTAGCCTTCGTAATAGATACCATTGCCCCAAGGATGATTGTGCCGTTCGAAGAATCTCGCGGGTTGATCACAACACGTGTGTGGCAGCAGGAATCGCCTGTATTGGCACCTGCCTCCATACGAATGTCGAGTCCTGTCGTATCACAATGGCCGATCGTGACGCTACGCTCGACAACATGAAATCCATCTTTCGAAAAACGCAAGCCATAGTTACCTGCGCAAAGATGCTCGAAGTTGACATAACCGGTTGAGTCGGTCGTGACGATTGAGACGAGGTGATCGTTGCGATTCAATCGAACCGAGACACCACCCAGTGGTGATCCACCAGCTGTAACCGTCATACCAAGTTTTCCGCAGCAGCTATCTTGATGCTCGAGCGGAATGAGTAGTCCGGTCTTTCCACCAGCGTGCTGCGTGAACATTTTGAGAGACGCAGACATCGCCTTAAAATCACTGTTGGTCACGCGAAGATCGATACCGGTAAGATCGGATGGTAATTTCGCGAGCGAGAATGCACCCGATTCATCCGTGGTGTCGATCGCGATCTGCTTGTTCGCAGCATCCACTGCTTCGACGATCGAATTTGGGATAACGTAACCCTGTTCATCATGCAGTGTACCGGAGACGACCTGATCATTCGTCGGAGTCGGACCCGTCGGATTCGTACGGCATGCGCCTACGATGAGAACCAGCACCGCCAAGAGCGGCAGATAATATCGGATGGCGTGTGAGCGTGTTCTATTCATTGTGCAAGATAATATTGATTTGCCCTTCTTTATGTCGAGGGCTTCTGACTAAAAACTCTTGAAATCCTATACTTGGTCAGCGATCTTCACTCGCAGGAAAAGGAAACGGTCGATCCAAACTCTAACTGACGACCTGCGTACTCCTTCAGACACAATCCCAGAGACAAAAAGTACAACTGCTTAGCTAATTATTGTGAGCCTACCATGCACCCAGAATAGCGCTTCTGGTGCAGAGGTATCATCAATCAGCCTTTTCCACAAAAACGGCTGTCCCGTAGCATAATACCTCGGTGACGCCCTGCATGACCTCGGTGGCATCGTATCGAATACCCACAACAGCATTTGCACCCACTTGCTGGGCATGTTGGAGCATTAGATCAAAGGCATGCTGACGAGTCTCCTCGCACAGCTGTGTAAAAAGGGATATGTTCCCACCGAAAAGCGTCTGAAAGGAAGCACCCATTGTACCCAATATAGACCGTGACCGGACAATAATCCCTTTCACGATTCCGAGCGTCCTCACGATCTTTTGGCCATCGATGGTGAAGGTAGTTGAGGTCATTGATTGGTCCATGGGTTTTCTCTGAAATTTGGAAAATGCGTGAATTTATCGGTGTCAAGAATCTGTGCAATATAGCTTTTTTTTTTGGCCCTGCATCATGACGAATGGCGGCCGTGGCAAGTATTCGGGGGTAATGGTAACGATCATGATTCCGATGTGTTATATTAGCATGTTGTGTTGCAGCCGGGGGAGCCATAGAAAAGGACTTTTAGCGTATCCCCAGTTGAGAATGCCCACTCAAAATCTCTGCAAGAATTAGAATCGGTAACGTGTAAGCGTTCGTGCGAACAATGTTAGTAGTTGTTCGTAATTGAATCGCTCAACCTTTTTTATAGCACAAACTTTTTTGTCTGTATCTTCAAGTTGTGTAGTGTGAGTGTACCGCTAAACGTTTTTCCTGTTAAAGACAGATCGTTCACTTTCCGACTCGCTGAGTCTCGGATGCGTATGCGCGGATTTGCAAATAACTTTCTCCTGCTCCTCACTTTCTTACTCCTGCTTGCGAAGCCGAGTGGAGCTTCTGCAACGTGGAATCAGGTAGCGCAATTTACCAATCGTGTTTCGGCAGTATTCTTTTTAGATCGTGATAATGGGTTTGTCGGATTCTACGGTTCGACCTCGAGTGCGAATCTGCAAAGGACGAACGATGGCGGTGTTACTTGGACCGTATGTAACACTCCCGCTTATCTCGCGTCCGGCAACGTATGGATCAGCGATATTTGGTTTTACAATCGGCTGGAAGGTTGGGCAACATTTTTTTATTCGAGCACCGGAAGTAATCTTTGGCACACGGTCGACGGTGGGCTGAACTGGTCGAACGCGGGCTTCTCCGGTAATCCGTGCGCGGTGCGACAGACCACACACGCAGTCGTCGTAACACAATGGGGAGGCGTGCCCGGTATCAATGCGTCGGTGAATAACGGAGCAACATTTACGCGTAACGTTGGCCCAACAACCGATGGTCTTGATTTTGTCGATGATCTTCGCGGCGCGACTGCCGGATTTGGAAGCAAGTTCTATTACACATCCGATGGTGGCCTTAGTTGGAATCTCTCGCAGACAAATTTTACCTCCGAGTCTTGGGGAATCTACGGCACCAAAAATACTCCGAACTTCCTCGCAGCACCGGAAGATGCAGCAGCGACGAGCACGGGTTCGCAAGTTTATACATCAACCGATTACGGCGTTAACTGGCTCAACATCACGACGCTTCCATTCAAGACGAACGGAGATGTCAAAGGCGCAGGTTCTACGATCTATGTGCAAAACGCTGGTACACTCGGCGGCACTACCGGACTTTTTCGCACAACCGATAATGGTCAGACGTGGGTCAGTGTCGGTGGTCCGAACAATTATTATGATGGCAGATTTGCAGTCGTCGACTGCGGCAATGTGTTGTACGCTGCGGATTATACCGGCGGGCTCTTTAAGTCGATAGATGCTGGCGATGGACACGTATTCGGAAATTGTCCGGTCGTCACGGCATTCACGAATCTCGATTCACTTCGGCAGATGACTTCGAACATTTGCGATTCACTGAAGCATGAGTTTTACCTGCATAATATTTTCGGGACCGATACCGTCGCATTGCTCGATCTTCGCATTTGGGACACGCTACGCAAACCTGCAAAATCCGGTGCGATACATTTTGATTCGATCCCGCATCTCTACCATTTATTGTTGCCGCATGACTCCATGGGATTCAGCATGGGTTGGATTCCGAGATTGCTCAGCGATACTTCGGTTACTGATTCCACGAAGCTTCGTGTAATCTATTACATACCTCGAATCGGAAAGTTTGATACGATCTATCTATCGCTTCAACTCATCGGATTATCGGTGCGACCAAACTTCTTCCTTAGTTCGACCGGTATGAAACTCGATTCTATACCCACCTGCATCACGCGGGATACTACGCTCGACGTTTGGAATACCGGTTGTGATACGATTACAATCACAAGCGCATTTCTGCAAGTGCATAAAGATTGGACGCTGACGGATAGTCTCGGTAAACCAATCACGCTTCCGATGCGTGTGCTGACCGGACGCTATGCACGATTCGGATTGCACTTCACACCACATGGATTTGGATCCTCGATTGATACCGTTCGATTGCGCTTGCATCAAGTCGGACGCGACACTGCGGCTGCCGTTGGTTTGCGAGGCTCGGCGAGATATAGCTATCCAATTGCGAGTGTGCCTGCGATGCAATTTGATTCGACAGCGACATGCATCTCGATTGATAGCTCGGTGGTGTTTAGAAATGCGGGATGCGATACGCTTTTTCTAACGCAAGCCGATCTTCTCTCGCTCGATTGGTCGCTCTTTGATAAGAACGGACAGCCGCTGAAATTTCCGATTCCGATTGCACCCAACGATAGCAACAGACTGAGTGTACACTTCGCGCCGCATAATATTGGAGGTACATCAGGACGGATCGTGATGCATTTCCGCTATCTCGGATTTGATAGCACGCGAATCGTTACGCTCACAGGCGCGGGCAAGGCAACCGGTACGCTTGAGGCGCAAGCGAGTCTTGATCTCGGTTCAGTCTCGACATGCACACAAATCGATACGACGATCACGTTTCGGAATTCTACCTGCGGAAAATTATTGCTCGACAGTGTCTCGCTCGGTACGCCGTTCCAATTACTCGATACGTTGCAACTTCCGACGTGGCTCGATGCCGGAAAATCCTTAACGCTGCATATTCGGTACGCTCCACACAAACAGGAAACCGTATCAAGCGACATGATTCTCAAAGAGGTTGAGAATGGCCTTATCACATATCGTCAAGTGCAAATCTTTGCGAAGGGTGTTGCGGGCTCGTCGAGTTTTCGTGTGGTGCCGAAGCTCGATTCGTTAGTGTTTGCACCACGTACGGAATGTGGTTCGACCGATAGTCTCGTGTATCTGATATGGAATCAAGGCTGCGATACGTTGCGCGTGCAACAGATCGCTCTGCAAGGTTCGCTCGCACCTTCGATCGCGATCAATTGCAACAAGAGTTTACCGCGCGCACTTGCGAGTGGTGATTCGCTGCGTATCGTTGTTGCAATCACGCAGCTGGTACCAGGAAATTATCGTGGTGAGTTGCATGTGCAGTATCGGCTCGCTGACGGAAGTCTTGTTGACACGACCTATCCGGTGAGTGCATCGATTGCAAAAGGCACACGGACACTCGATCTGGATACGACGAACATCGACTTTGGTACGGTCCTGCCGTGCATAACGCTCGACACCACGATCATCATTTCGAATCGTGGATGCCTTGCGATGCAGGTGTTCACCCGCACGCTGACGGGGAATGGATTCACGTTGCAAAAGAAACTCGCCGATCCGATCACCTTGCAGCCGGGCGAGAGCGACACGATGCATCTGCTTTATGATGGCACAGGCTCCGGTGCAGTCCATGCGGTGCTAAATGTGACGACCGATGCGGATGTCACGGCCTCCAGAAAATTTGCGTTCTCGCTTGTTGCTGTGCCGTCGGACTCGGTGCGAATGGTTGTCAGGCTATCAATGAATCGAGCAAAAGCAGGAGACATCGTTGATCTCTTTGTTAGCCCCGATCGCTTGGTGAAAAATCGAGGGTTACATTCTGTTCGTGGTGTGCTCGAATATTTCGGAGATGCGTTGCATTTTGTCAGCGCATCCGGAATGGCCGGAACAACATTTATAAATTCCGCGCCGCAATATTATGGTACGACTGCGCACATGGATTTTGTTATCTCGAATCCTGCCGATCTTGTACTCGATCCGAGTGTGCCGCTAATGACCGCGCATTTCGAAGTGATGATCTCTGACTCCGAACGCGTACGCATGACCCTCGACTCACTCCGAACGAACGATCAGGATCCGAACTATGGCTCTTGCGTTTTGCGCGCACTGCCCGATACAAGTAGCCCGTCGCTGGATATGATTCTGTTGTGTGGCGACTCTGTGATTATTCGTAAACTTCGTGGTGAGCCACTGCTTTCGGCGGAGCCGATTCATCCGAATCCCGTAACGAGTGCAACCGCATTTCAGACCGGGCTTTCATTTATTGCGCGTGAGAATGGCGAAGCAGAGATCGTCGTCGAAGATATGCTTGGTCGGACGATCTCGAGCGATCACGTTAGGCTCACAGCATCTAAGAAGATCGACTATCGATTCAATGGAGCAGCGCTCAGCGCGGGTACCTATTTCTATCGCATCCATTTTACTTCGACAGAGCCGACCGCGAATAGCTCTGAGAATGTCCGTGGATCGCTATTGATCATCAAGTAAGGCCCCGTCCTGATCGAGGAGTACTCTCAAGGCAACGTCATCAATCGAACCACGCTGGTTGTGCAGTGAGTTAGTTTTGATTCTATCGGCATAGTATTTAGGATATTCCCGTACTATTCTCAATCTCACAAATCACTCATTTGTATCTCCCATTTTTGGGTGCTTCTATCTTTGTTCAGGAAGGAATTTTATCTTCAACGTTCATTACCCTTTTTCATAGATCGTCATGGATAATTGCTGTGCCGCTACGTCATCTGCCCAGAGCTGGATTGACTGGATTCATGCTAGTCCCGCTACACCGTTAAGCCTCATCGTAAACGCCCAGTTGGGTGCGACTGTCGGGGCCTTCGTCAATAGCACAAATTACAACACCGGTACACTTGCGACCAACGCCGTCGTAATCCAATCCGGCCAAACCCCGCAAGTCACTGCGCTCCAGTCGGATAATCTCGGCATGGTTGCAGATGCGGCTCAGTGGAATTTTCAACACTTAACAGCGAATACAGCTGCGACTCTTCCTGCTCCGTTATTGAAGGTTCTTTTTATGAGAGCCGGAAGTCAATGGGCCAACACGATTCCATTCAACCTCGGTGGAAGTACATTCACAAACGTTCAACTTGGATTCCGCGATAATGCTGCAACGCGTGGTGATGCGCAGGCTACCTATCCCGTCATTCAGTGGACTGGGAGCTTCACCGGGAATACACCGATGCTGATTACGTTCACAACAGGTGGGTTATAGCCTGATGCTTCGTTGTGATACGGGTTCTGCGGTGCAGTACAGCGAATGGGAAGTGGTACTCGTCCCCTAATCTGGTTGTAACTTGTTCGATACTTGTGCGCCGCGCAGAAGACTGCTTTAAAGCGACTATGGGATGTACGGAAGGCCCGATTCAGAGTTGGATCGATTGGCAGGACTCGAGTCCTGCTGATCCGAGAGAGCTATTTGCAAATGCAATGGTGCTCGGAGTGCAGGGTGTATATACTGATAGCTCGACCTTCGCCACACCGCCGGTTCCTTCGACACTGCTTAAGGTGGTCGGCGCTCGTGTTATAGATAGCATAGGCCCGACGAGTCGTGCGATTTTGACGAATCCCATTACCACGCAAGTAGTCGGTGTGCTCGATCACCCCGACCGGATCGAGATCGACTTCAACGTGTCCCCGGATCCTCTGAGTATTACCACTTTCGCAAGCATTCTGGTTACGGGATTGACTACCGGGCCGGTTGGTGGCGGAGTCGCAGTCGTGGTCGGTGGCGGCAAAACAGCTCGGCTAACGTTCCCTGCTGCCTTAGCTGCTGGCGACACGTACATTGTCAACATCAATGGTACGACAGCCCCGGCAGTCACCTTTGGCGGTATCGCTCTTGATGGAGAGGCACTCGCTTTGCCTTCGGGTAATGGGGTAGCTGGTGGAGACTTTTGTTTTGGAGT
>JBDTCS010000278.1:0-5712 GCA_039923455.1 Kapaibacterium sp. (SeqCode)
ATCGGTGACATTTCGTTGCCGCTCGTATTAAAACTCAAATCGACTGGCTCGCTCCATCCGCCGGAGGGATTCTTCGCCGACATGTAAATATCGCTTCCACCCTGACCGTGTTTACGATCACTCGAAAAGAAAAGCAGCTGGCCATCTTGCGAAACACAAGGCTGCGCATCCCACCATTCGGTGTTAATCGTTTTGCCCAGCGTCGAAATATTTCCGAGTTTGCCATCGAGAATATCTGCTTCGTAAATATCACAGCTTCCCAAAATTCCATCCGAACGATTGCAACACCCAAAGAACGCATGCTGCCCGTCACCCGTCATGGTGAACGAACTGATGCTCTCTTTCCCTGGCAACTCTGCAAACTTTGTAGGTGCTCCCCACGCGGTCTTCGAAGTGCGATGACTTACAAAAACTGCCGGCTTGCCTCCATCACGATAGCTCGTGAAATAGATTGTCGATTCATCGGCAGTGATGATTGGAGTGGCGTCGTTTTCGCTCGAATTCAGTTCGCGAATGTTATCGGTATGAACATCCGCTGCATTAGTTTGCAATACCTTATGCTTCGCAGTATCAGATTGACCGAAACCGGAAGTTGGATATGCCTGAATTAGGGAAAATACGAGTAGGGCGAGACTAACAATTGACCGTATTCTCATGCATTCTTAGATACGAACTGGCAACGAAATTGGAAGTAACAGATCTTCAGAAGAGACACACAACACTTTTTTTTGCTTCGTCACGTCCCAACGCTCACTCGAGTTATTACTGAGACGCTTTTTGAATTCCGGTTGAATGTGGCTATAGTCATCCAGCCTCAGAAGCTGAGGCTCCCAGAATTCCCTCATATAACGCGTATTGCCCAAAAGCGTTCTATGCCAAAAAAATAGTACAGTTTTATTTCGAAGGGGCTTGTACGGGTTTCTGTGCCGGAATAACACTTTGAGTGTCTGCATTTGATCGAGACCGAGAAATCCTGTACAAACTGCGCTACCACCTCTCGACTGAACTTGCCCTAAATTAATTAGACACGGTATTCGGTTGGTTTATGTGTGTGCACAATCGAAGCGCAATAGGGGCAACCGTAGTAAGTATGACGAGTCATTCAAGAAGAATGCAATAGGATAAGTGGAGCCTGCAAAGTGAGGAAGCGCCAAGTCGATCGAGTGGCAACTTTATCCTGCCGCGCGTCGGGGATCGGTGATACGGGTGTGTAAGGGGAGGAAGCGGTGATCGTTCGCTTCTTTCAGGTTGACTGCCGGGCGGAAGATTTCGACGACTGCACGTGTCCCATCGCAACCAAGCACAGCAATACTCTTGTCTAAGGGCGTCATTGGGTGTGGATGGGACGCAGCAACTCCTGCACAAATATTACACAAGGGATGGGAGGTTGAAGGTCAGCAGGCCAGATTCTACTCAAAGCGAGCTAGTCCGAACCGGCATTCACGTAGGAGCTATCAGGAGCGTGTTGGGCTTTAATCTCCCACTTTTTTTTCCATCATGTTGCAACGTCCCAAAGTCTGCAAAGCGGGAAAGGGGTTCCGCGCCGTCAACGGCCTGGAGAGCGCGTCTGGTTGGAGGGTTGCCGATACCTGTTGTATTGCGCCTTCAGCCTCGTGCGTACTGCCCAATCCGAACCGAAAACAAATGGCCCCAGACCTATGCTCAGCACGGAATGGCTTGGCACGATGTTTTCATACTTTCAGAAGCTCATCTATATCACTTACCGAACAACTTCAATCTACTTCAGATGGAATACTACTTCACTACAACCCTCCACACGTCGTTTGACGAGGCCATTGCAAAAATTACGGAGGCACTTGCCAAGGAAGGTTTTGGCGTACTGACCGAGATCGACGTGAAAGCCACACTAAAGAAAAAGCTCGATGTCGATTTTCGCAACTATCGGATCCTCGGAGCCTGCAACCCTACCTTTGCGCACCGCGCGTTGCAGGCCGAGGACAAGATCGGTACGATGCTACCGTGCAGCGTCGTCGTTCAAGAACATGCTGCGAATGAGATCGAGATCTCCGCGATCGACCCAATGGCTTCTATGATGGCGGTCACCAACGACAAACTCTTACCCGTCGCGGTCGAAGTTCGCGACAAATTGAAGCGGGTAATCGCAAGCCTTTAAGGAGGTAGACAAGGCATTGGGCCTTAAGTTTCATGCAAATACTTCCTCGCGAAGCGGCCTACGATCGTGCCTTCATCGTGGCCTTGCACGCATCCGAAGAGTCCGCCGGATGAGGAGCGTGATCTGAACCAGCGATCGTGTGACCAAACTATAGCGGAAGGCCAGAGAGTCGGACTCTGAAGACCTTGCGGTCGGCAGTTTTCAAGTAGTCCTTCGGAAGCTGGACCCTTATTTCCGGTCCATTTGGTAGGATCCCGATGCGCAATACATTCCTCCGGCACCAAACGTACTCGAAAATTTCGTATCAAGATCGACCGCGGTGCCTCCAGCGATCTGAACGAGAAATACGTCGCATGAACTTGCCCTAAATTAATAGACACTGTTTTCGGTTGGTTTATGCGTGTGCACAATGGAAGAGCAATATGAGTAACCGCAGTAAGTATGACGAGTCATTCAAGAAGAATGCAGTAGGATTAGTGGAGTCTGGACGAAAGGCATCTGAAGTAGCCCGTGATCTTGGTCTGCATGTTGAGACCTTGTATCAATGGGTGAAACAGTATCGGCAGCCTCCCGTTGCATCGCAGTCTGTTGCGGACTCGAAAGAACTGGAAGCGCTTCGGAAAGAGAATGCTCTTTTGCGAATGGAGCGCGACATTTTAAAAAAAGCCGTGGGTATTTTCTCTCTACCCTCGAAATGAGATACCAATTCATGGCACGAGAGGAGGTAACGTCGGAGCATGAGGAATGGCCGATCGTTGTGATGTGTCCTGTGCTGGAAGTGCATCGCTCGGGCTACTATGCCTGGCGTCATCGCAGGCACACGCAGCAGCTCGACAAACGAGATCGAGAGAATCAGAAGTTGTGTGTAGCCATTCGCAAGGTGCATCGCAGTTCGAACGAACGCTATGGTTCTCCTCGGATGACGGCAGCGTTGCACAACCAGGGGTTCCGATGTTCGCGCGGACGTGTTGCGAGGCTGATGCAAGCCAACAATATCAAAGCGAAACGCCGTCGGGGGTATCGGATTACCACACGCTCGAAGCTCCACCTTGCGAGTCGTAATCTCCTCCACCGCGATTTCGATTTGGCCATCCTGCCCGATCGACTCTACACGGCAGACATTACCTATGTGCCTACGCAGGAAGGCTGGCTCTATGTTGCAACGGTAATGGATCTCTTCTCGAGTAAGATCGTCGGATTAGCGATGCCCAACAGCATGCAACAAGCATTGGTCTGTGATGCGCTGAAGCAAGCCATTACAATACGGCAGCCAAAACCGGGATTGTTGCTGCACTCGGACCGAGGATCGCAATACTGCTCCTCAACTTATCGCAACATCCTTCAAGCGCAGGGCTTCATCCAAAGTATGTCGCGTAAAGGAAACTGTTGGGATAACGCTCCCGAATGATTGCTCATCCGATGGAATCCTTCTTTAAAACCATGAAAGTCGAAGAAGTCTATCAGAAAAACTATCGTACGCGCGACGAAGCAAAACAGAAACTCTTCGACTACATTGAAATCTTTTATAACCGCCAACGATTGCATTCGACACTCGGATACGATACGCCGGAAGTATTCGAGGCAAAAGCAGTAATCGCGCACGCATAACAGGGTACGGTGTCTACTAATTTGAGGCAAGTCCAAACTGATCGGTTGTTTGGCAAAAAGTAATAGCAAGATTTTTGATTATGACTGACATCAGTAAGCGCTTTATCTTCTTAATCAGCATTCTATTTGTCGCTTGTAAGTTGCCACTGGATGTGCCACCGCCGCCACCAACTTTTAATCCTGGAATCGGAGACACGTTGCAGATGATTTGGCACGTTAAGAAGCCATTCAGTAGTTCCGGTAACGATGATATATCGAATTTGAGACCGTACAAAATTGATGACTCTTTGCTGATTATGGGTTTCGGGGATGGTTTCGTTTGCGTAAATAAGAATACAGGTGGGTTCCGATGGAACACACCGCTACATCTCTACGATGGAATCCATTCAAAGCCGTGGGGCGCGAGCGACATGGTTGTTGAAAATGGAAGAATGTATACGGTTGCGGGCTCGGATGCTATTCGTGGTTCTCATGCATGCGTACTATGTCTTTCGATTTCGGACGGCCGTGTACTTTGGCGTTACGATCTCTTACAAAACGACTTTTTCCACCCTAGCTGGTCGAAATATTCGCAGTCTCCTACTACCATTTTCGTCAGCACAGCCGCGAGCCACAGGGTCATTGGGCTCTCCAAATTGGACGGGAGTGTACTTTGGGATTCTGTGAATGCAGACTTAGTGTCGTCTGGAAATTCAGGTGGTGTCACTGAACCTGGCCTAATGTCCCAGCCTACATACCGGAATGGAATCGTGTACATTGGATGCCGCCTAAGTCACGACGCAAGTAATCCGTGGAATGGTGTATTGGATGCGATGGATGCACAAACTGGTAAACTGTTGTGGCGGAAGGTTATTCCGGCTCCGGATAGCACTATTGGGTGGCCTTACTGGAAAAGCAATGATGTCAACCCGATCGGTGCGGCGCCTATTCCTGTCAATCGGGGTGTGATTGTTGCACCTGGCTACTGCATTGCACTTATTGACTCCAATGGAAATATGATTTGGCGAAAAGCTCCCGCTGTTCACTTCCTCACCGATTATCGGCTTCAGCCTTCGCTGTATAACGGAGTTCTCTACGGGTATAATGACGGCGGTGGGGATGCCTTCTCGTTTGCCATCGATCCTGAATCGGGCTCTGTGCTCTGGGCGAAGAGATTGTACACTCAACTATCACCGACCGTTCAAATTTATACTCCGGTCATCGATGGCAACTTTACATACGAAATAAGCGATGCAGAATGGTTAATCTGCCAGAGCCTCGCTACAGGTGAACGTACGTGGGCTTCAAATTTGGCATTCTACTTTGGCAATGATGGTCCCATAGGCAATTTCTACGTTGAGGGTAACCGGATCTACTTCGAGACTTTTTTCGAGATCGTCTGCCTCGAGCACAAAGTCCCATAGTTCGATTAATCGACTCGTGGATTGCGAAATCTCTTTTATTTCGAAGAAGCTTGTACGGGTTTCTGGGCCGGAATAACACTTTGAGTGTCTGCATTTGATCGAGATCGAGAAATCCTGTACAAACTGCGCTATCTCTCGACTCTATCACATCTCGACTCTATCACATCTCGACTCTACTCGTTGCGAAGGTAAAATATGCTAACAGAAACGCTTGACCGATCGGCAAATAATTCTCCCATCGAAATTATTCGGCAACATAATTTGGATTTGACCGGAACATTGCTTATCTTCCTTCAACGAGTACATGATTTCACAGTTTCGTCAACCATTCGAATGAAGTCTGGGCTAAGTCTGATTCTCAACTCCGTGACTGAATTTCGAAAAGGACACCGAGCACTTATTGTGCTCTTCTCCCTCCTCTTTGTCGGATGCAACCCTCTGATAGAGCCGGTGCCAATCCCGTTTAATCCGGGAATTGGTGATACGCTACGGGTTGTCTGGCGAGTTCCAAAGCCATTTAGTGCAACAAATTTCGACGCCGCCTCAAACCTGACTCCTTATAGTATC
>JBDTCS010000279.1:0-6913 GCA_039923455.1 Kapaibacterium sp. (SeqCode)
GAGCCCAACAGCAAGAGCCAGCCTGTCGCTGCTAAGATACAAAAGGCAATAAATTTAGGACGGAATGAAACTCGCAACGTGTGCAGGGTTGATCCTTAGAAACAAGAAGCAAAATTGTGACAAGCAAACAAGCTACTGGCGACCTGGGTCGCCAGTAAGTGCAAAATTAACAAACGGAGTGGGTTGAGGGTTGCGAAGAGGCGAAGCTAAAACAAAAATTTTATACGTGCTGCAAAAGGTCGGTGATGCGGTGAATCACGACCGTCGCCTTCGGAATTCGCTCGGTGTGCCGAGTGACCAGATAGGCCGTCTTCGTACCTG
This sequence comes from Kapaibacterium sp. (SeqCode), assembly GCA_039923455.1. Taxonomy (GTDB): domain Bacteria; phylum Bacteroidota; class Ignavibacteria; order Palsa-1295; family Palsa-1295; genus JBDTCS01. The sequence continues at coordinate 322 of JBDTCS010000279.1, forward strand.
CCCGCTCTCCGGCTTCGATATCACTTATGGAATCGCCTACCATCCAAGAACTTGCGAGATCGATATCCCATTTTTTTGAAGCTTCGAGCAGCATAGCGGGTGAAGGTTTGCGGCGCTCGGAAGTATCCTCTTTGTCGGTGCAATAAAAGATCTCGTCGAATTGCACGTCGTAATTCCAGTTGAAGTGCTTTTGGAGCCGAGCGTGAATATCATCGAGATCGGTTTGCGACATAAGACCCAAACCAACGCCACGCTGATTCGTGATTATGATCGCGAGGTACCCTTTGGCCTTAACCTTTTGCAGCACTTCACCAACATCCGGAAGAAAATCGAACTCCTCCCAATTGCGAATGTAGGCACCTTTGATGCGAGCATTGATCACACCATCACGGTCGAAGAAAACTGCTTTGGTCACAGGTAGGCAAAAATAGATGGGAAAAATTAGTACGCGTTCTTATCGCCTTTGAGCATTGTCGAGACCGTTCGTCCGATGATCGATAGATCAAACAAGAACGACCAGTTCTCTATATAGTATAGATCATGATGAATGCGTCGCTCCATCTGGTCGGCCGATTGTGTCGCACCACGGAGCCCGTTGACTTGCGCCCAACCGGTCAGGCCCGGCTTCACGAAATGACGCACCATATATTGCGAGATCGTATTGCGATAATCTTCCGTATGCTTGAGCATGTGCGGACGCGGACCTACGACAGACATTTCGCCTTTCAGCACATTCCAGAATTGCGGAAGCTCATCGAAGTTCGTGCGCCGAAGGATTTTTCCAATCCACGTGAGTCGAGGATCATTCGGAACAGCTTGCAACGAATCCGAGACCGAGCGTGCGCTGCTCTTCATTGTGCGGAATTTATAGCAGATGAAGCTGGTGCCGTCCTCACCCGTTCGTAGTTGCTTGAAGAAGATAGGCCCTTTGCTGGTGAGCTTGATCAACGCCCCACTCACGAGATAGACCACCGGAAACACGATGAGCAACACGAGGATACTGAAGACGATATCGAATGCACGCTTGATGATCTTGCTTGCAGGCAGATCGAGAGGCGCTTCGCGCATACGCACCAATGAAAACTCTCCAATCTGCTCGATGACGCGCTTGCCTTCGAAAGCCGCATAGTCATTCGGAATAACATTAACGCGAATGCATTTGCTTTCGCACTCCGTGACGAGTTCGGCAATAGTCTCCTCGGTCGCTTTTGGTAGTGCTATCACAACTTCATCGATCGTCTGCGATTGCATTATGCGATCGAGATCGTTCAGCTTGCCCAAGATCATCGGACGCACTTTGCTATTCACGCCGTTATCATCGAGGAAGCCAAGCACACGATAACCGTAGCCCGGGTTATTCGTGACGGTAGAATAGAAGCGTTGCCCAGCACGGCCTGCGCCGATAATAAGTATCTCACGACGGTTGAATCCGCGAGTACGTGCAACCGCGAGGCTCGATCGTAATGCGAGTCGGAATAGCACAGTCGAAGCCGACGAGATCCCAAAGAAATAAATCAGGAAGCGACGCGAATAAAAATTGTAGCCGCCTTGCGCAACGATGAAGAGCAAAATTGCTGCGGCAAGAAATCCAAGTGCTTTGAGTACATCTCGTAATTCCTCGTAGCGTGGATGACCACGACGGCCGACATAGAGGCGCATCGATAACGCGATCACGATCCATGCCACCGTAAGATACAGCTCCAGTTGCGAATAAATAGCAAGTGGTGCGCCGAGCAATGAAGTTGCACTCGGAAGAAAAACTCCGAAGCGAACATAAAACGCAAGATGAAAAGAGAGTGTAAGCAGCACGAGATCCGACAGCATGAACAACACACGAAAGAGTGTGATGTACCGCTTTAGAAACGCGCTGAGTTCGTTCTCGTACATGTATTGTTTGCTGATCCTTCTTATTGCGTCACGACTGGTCTTGGTAGGACCGGTCGCATTGCTACACTTTCAAAAAAATCGGGCACAAGCTCGGTGATGATCGAGTCGAGCTTCGCGTACACATGCTCCCATGTCCATCGGCTTTCGATCATGCTGCGGGCCGAGTGCGCAAGTTGCGAAGCTATTGTGCCATTCGTGAGCAATACAATTGCTGCCTGTGCTAACGCATCGTCGGTTGTACGAACGAGTGCATGCTCGTCATCGATCAATCCTTCGATTCCGGAAACACCCACCGGAGTGCTCACAACCGGAATGCCGGCAGCCATTGCTTCGAGCAACTTATTCTGAATTCCCGCACCGACCGTCTGCGGATGCAGAAAAACCTTGGCACGGTGCAGAAACGGCAACATCGAGGGCACATTCGGATGAAGTTCGGCACCCGCGGTCGCGGAAACAAGCTTTCGCATACTTTCGCTCGGCTCTTTTCCGACGATCAAAAGCTTCGTCGCGGGCGAGAGCTTCCGAATCATGGGAAACACTTGCTTTAATAGTCGCTCGACCATCAACACATTATGATAGACTCCGAGATGTCCGGCAAATAAGATCTCATCCTTTCGCTCACCCGCGTAGAACGGAAAATCTTCGAGTGCAACACCATTCGTCAAGATATCTGTCGGCAAAGTCGGCGCTTCGGCGAGTATTCTCGATTCGTCTTCTTTGGCGACGAATGTAACTTTGTCAAATCCGGTGCTCATCGTTTCGGGCTCGTAGCGCTTGAGTTTTCCGGCATCAAGCTTTCGCACGAGATACTGCGGCGTCAGTTCAAATTTTTCTGAGGCACGCTCTTGCAAAATAATTCGCGCATCTTCTGCTATCAAAAGCTTTGCAGCGCTGAGTGGCTTTGCGAGATATCCCGCCGTTCGAAGAAAGAATGCGATCACCAGATCGTAACTGTTCGAAGCAAGTGCAACATCCACTTCACGTTGCATTTCCGGCGAGCGATAGTATGCAAACTCGATCGGTGTGCTCGTCGCAAGCGATCCTAAAATTCTGAGCGCCGCTCCAGTCTTATGAAACGGCACCACGGTCGACTTGTGCAACTTGCTGAGTTCTGGCCGCGAATTTTCGGCGGTGCCGGCTTCATCGAGTGCGATCAGATCGACATCAGCGATCTCCATCAAGTGACGCAACAGATGATACGCTTTTACTCGATCACCACCAATCGGTGGAAATGGAAAACGATGGGATAGAAAGAGCACCTTGCGTCGACTCTCGATTGGTTGGGCTTGCTTGCCCTTCCGTGGAGACGCTGTAGCGGTCGATATTTCCCTTGTTTCCTGAAGTAACACTTATATATGGATGCTTAAGCTCCCAATCCTTCGGTCTGATTTTCAGGCCAGGTTTGTAACAGAACTCCGCCAGAGTGTTCAAATGTGGTCGCGCTTCTCAGAGGCTGGTGAAGTCCAGTCGAGCGTTTCGCTCGGGTTCATCGCTTCCTCTAAAGTATGCGTACCCTGTTAAGTATAAGTACCTTGAGAAAGAAAAAGGTGACAGGTAAGAATTATTGCCCTATCGTTATGGAATAGTAGGTTTTACCGTACTTAACTCGAAAACACAACAAAATCGAAGGATGATTCGTCAGCCGTTCGATGTAACTACGCAAAAATACATTCCAAAAGCGCTATTAGTGGCATAGGGACGGATTTTTGCCCTATTCACCGAGAAAAATAGCTGGTTCAAAAGGGGATGTCTACTTGTCACTTAGGCATATTATGCGGAAAGTACAGGCTGTTCCGCTTCTGATTGGGCGAACTGGATCGGGTTGGCTTCCATGAATCGCTCGGCATCGATTGCGGCAATACAACCGCTTCCGGCACTCGTGACAGCCTGCCTATACACGTGATCCTGACAATCACCACACGCGAAGACACCTTCGATATTGGTATAGGCCGATTTTCCTTTTGTCTCGAGATATCCGACGTCATTCATGTCGAGAATATCGCGAAATAATTTTGTATTCGGAGCGTGACCGATCGCGACAAAAATTCCGTCGGTCGCGACTTGTTCCGCTGCACCGGTTACGGTGTCACGAATTATCGCGCCCGTAACTGTTTTTCTATTTTTCTCATCGGTTTGCCCGATCACCTCTGTGATCTCGGCATTCGTCCGCCAATGAATCTTCGGATTTGCTTTTGCACGATCGAACATGATCTTCGAGGCACGGAAATCATCACGACGATGCACAACCGTCACCGTTGTTGCGAAGCGCGTAAGATAGGTCGCCTCTTCCATTGCGGTATCCCCACCACCAACAATAAGCACATGCTGATTGCGAAAGAAAAATCCATCACACGTCGCACATGCGCTGACGCCGTAACCCATATAGAGTTGCTCTGTCGGAATATTCAAAAGCTTTGCGTGTGCACCGGTCGCAACGATCACCGTTTCGGCATAATGTGTTTTGCCGCCGGCAACAAGCGAGAACGGACGCTTCGAAAAATCGACGGAAGTTACAGTCTCAAAGTGACAGACCGCTCCGAAGCGTTGCGCTTGCTTACGAAAAATATCCATCATTTCCGGTCCTTGCACGCCATCGACGAAGCCGGGATAATTCTCTACCTCGGTCGTGATGGTAAGTTGGCCGCCCGGTTGCTCGCCTTCGAAGACGATCGGCTTCAGATTTGCGCGGGCAGTATAAAGCGCCGCCGTCAAGCCCGCCGGGCCGGAGCCAATGATGATGACAGGATGGACTTCCTCGCGTTTCAAATTCGTGACGGGTGATACGGAGAGTCCGTTGGTCTCTTGATTCGTCATAGTCAATTTTTCGTGATGCTATAAATTTGTATCGCTCCGATTTTCCAATAACACTTTCGCGTTCCTCTTCAGTCCCGCGAGTTTGGTGCGCTTTATCGGGGACTTTCGAAAGCGCTCTGTGAATTCGGCGGGCTCCATCGCTTCCACTGCTTCAAGTGTCAATTTGAGAACTCCGGGTCTGGGTGCAAATGCTTCAAGAATTGTCGGTTGTTCGAATGAATTCCACGGACAAACATCTTGACAAATATCGCAACCATAAAGCCAGCCCTCCATTTCGGAGCGACGATCAGCAGGAATTTCGTGCTCAGGTTTTAACTCGATCGTGAGATAGCTTATGCAACGCGTGGCGTCAACTTGATAGACTGCCGTGATCGCATCCGTCGGACATGCATCAAGACATTTGGTGCACGTCCCACAAAAATCTTCAGCAGGTGTGTCGGCGATTAGTTCAAGATCGAGAATGATCTCAGCAAGAAAAACCCACGAGCCAAATTCTTTGGTGATAACATTCGTGTGCTTACCGATCCAACCAATTCCGGCACGCTCCGCGATTGCCTTCTCAAATACCGGACCGGTATCGACATAATATCGACCGCTCGTTTCCGTACGCACTTCTTTGATCGCCTCGAGCAACTTCGCGAGCATAATTGGAATGATCTCGTGATAATCGGTACCCCAAGCGTAGCGAGATATTTTTGGATTCTCCTCAGTGTGTTTGGACGGAGTGTAATAATTAAGTGCGAGTGAAAGTATACTCTTCGCGTTCGGCAGAATATTTTGAACGTCCATGCGCCGATCCATGGACCGCTCCATATAGCCCATCAGCCCGTTGAACCCACCCTTGACCCACGCCTCAAGTCGCGCAGTTTCGGCGACAAACGGAGCCACATTCGCGATTCCGGCCTTACTAAAGCCGATTTCGAGTGCTTTCTCCTTTATCCACAGACTAAGTTCTTCCGTTGTCACAGCCTTTCGAACGTGCGAACTGCTCGGATGGCTCCTTTTTGTGGCCTCAGTAGAAAATAAGTGGTCAAAAAGTGTAACCTCGGGAGGGGGATAGGGTTTGTTTGAAAGAAGGTGTTATATTGCGTTCGTGTCAACTATCTGTCCCGTTCGTCATGTCCAAATTTCGGCTACTTTTAGGTCTCCTACTCCTGCCTATTCTCGTGCTTAGCTCGAGGAGTCCGGGGCAAACGCGTGTCTCTTCCGATGGCACAGATTTCATTTTTGGCATGCCGCCGATCATGAATGGATCTCCTAGCTCGTCTTATACTATCTATGCATATCCGTATTATTCTGTCCTGCTATGTTCTTACGATTCCAGTATCGCAATACTCTCTTACTTCGATTCAACCGGCCGAGAGTTTGATTCCGATACCGTGACGGTCACGCCTCAAAAGGGGGCAACGATTCCACTCAATGGCCCACGGTTGGTAAGTTCACCACTCACCCGTGCTTACAAGGGCTTACACCTTCGCTCGACGAAGCCCGTCAGTGCACAACTCCTTACCCAGAACAGTATGGATGGTGAACTTGCGCTTCTGCTACCAACGAACTGTCTCGGGCGCAATTATATGGCAGCCGCGCTTACTACCGTGCCGGGTATCACACGCGCTTTTTATTCGGGTATAAAGAATTTGGAAGGTCGTAGCCTAGCATACGTGATTGCATCTGCAGATAGTACAAAGGTGCGGTATCGAATCGCGAAGGCAGGTAAGTCATCCGGAATTTACCAGACCATTTCATTAAATAGAGGTCAAGTCTATCTGATCGTTGCAGATACGAATTCATCAACCTCCGATATATCTGGAACCGTTATCGAGAGTGACCACCCGATCGCCGTGTTCGCGGCAAACAATCAGCCCCGGCTTCCTCTAATCTCGATTGCAGG
>JBDTCS010000280.1:0-7323 GCA_039923455.1 Kapaibacterium sp. (SeqCode)
TTGGTAATCGCGAATAGGTACTAACCAATGCGAAACGCTCGCATGCTCATCGATGCTTCGACACCTTCGAAGGTATAATTGATCGGTTCGTTCTTTTCAGCAAGTCCGAGTGCGTAGATCATTGGTACGTAATGATCGACCGTCGGAACCGATAGTTTTGCTGCGGAACCTTGCTTTTCGAAGTCGATCAGACTCTGAAAATCTCTTGCGTCGATACGTTCTTTCACATACGTATCAAACTCGACTGCCCAATCGTAGGCCTTCACCTCCGGATTTTCAAAGTACATACGAAGATTGTGTACGATGTTGCCACTGCCGATGATGAGGACACCTTTGTTGCGAAGTGCACCAAGTTTTTTGGCCAGATCAAAATGATATTGCATTGGCTGATGATAATCGATGCTCAGTTGAAATACCGGAATGTTGGCTTCGGGGTAGAGGTGCGTAAGGATCGACCACGCACCGTGATCGAGTCCCCAATCCATATCCTCTCGAACTTCCGTTGCAAGTTTCGGCACTTCACGAGCGATCTCTGGTGCCCCTGGGGCAGGATACTTCACATCGAAGAGCGCCTGGGGGAATCCACCGAAATCGTGAATCGTCTCTGGCTTCGGATTTACATTGACGAACGTACCGTGTGTCAACCAATGCGCCGACACGATTAGAATCGCCTTCGGTGGTGCACCGACGCTCTTGCTCATCGCCGCAAGACTATGCGCGAATGGATTATCAAGAATCGCATTCATCGGATTACCGTGACCGATAAAAAATACCGGCATCCGCTCAGTTTTCGCGAGTGGATTCGTAAGCTCTGAAAGATTCTTAAGCGTCATAGAACGTCCCCCTAATGGAAGCAATGCGAAGGCTTTTAGTATATCTCTGCGTTGAAACATTGCTTGTTGTAACGAAGGAATGATCCGAAAGTTACAAACGCCCAAAAAGGGTGGGGAATCAGCCCTTTTTCTTACGAATCTTTTTGTAATTGACGGGACGCTTTTCGTTAAAAGCGCTTATGCCTTCGGCAACCTCCTCAGAAAGATTGTGAATGCTGAGCCAATCGCGAGCATGGCCGATCGTCATGTGCCAACTAAAATCTTTCCAGAAATTCAGATTCTGCTTTGTATAGCGTAAGCATTCCGGAAGCTTGTTGTATAATTTTTCGCAAAGTCTAAGGACGGCTCGGTCGAGATCTTCTTTCGGAACAACCTCATTCACGAGTCCCCATTCGAGTGCTTTCTGTGCGGGGATATCTTCGCAAAGGAAGAGTATCTCTCTTGCACGACGTTCGCCAACCATGATCGGTAGCCACTGTGCCGCACCTGCCGCAGCGACGCTGCCTCGTGCAGCACCGACTTGCTTAATGATAATGTGATCGGATGCGATAGCCAAATCGCACGATAGATTTAGCTCATTGCCACCACCAACGACCATGCCGTTCAACTTCGCGATAGTCGGCTTGCCGATGTTGCGTAAGCGTTCGTGCATCTCGATAAAGACGCCCATCCACTTATAATAATCGTTTGGATTATTGAGGAAAAACTCCTCTTGCTCAATGAGATCAGCGCCGGTCGAAAAAGCTCGCTCACCGGCACCGGTTATCACAAGCACCGCGATCGCATCATCCCACGCCACATCTTCAAAGGCAACCATCATCTCTCGAAGGGTGGTCAAGTTCAGACAGTTGAGTACTTCCGGACGATTGATCGTCAATGTAGCGATGTAATCATTCTTTTCATATATGATATGCGAGAAATCATACGTCCGTTTTTCTTCGTAGGGATTCAGCTCTTGTGGTGTCCGAGTGCGCGCCATTGTAAGTGTGATGTGTTGAGATGGAAATTCTAAAACGTGATCTGACTATGCGATTGTGATCGATTCGACTTCACCGATGACCATCGAGACGAGTGGTCCGGCAAAGCCCATAAGATCTTTTGCCGCGGCCTTTCCGCCTGGTGATCGCATCGAGTTATCGAGCGCAGCACGGTCGTCAAAATACATTGTGCAGATCAAGTGCGGTGTTTCTTGCAACATGCTCGTCGCAGGTGTGATCATCTTTGCGTTGCGCGTGATCTCGACTTTGCGAAGCCCTTCCATCTGCTTGACGAGCGGTGTATGAATGTCATCGTAGTGTGCGTCAAAACTCGTGGTGTCTTCGGATGTTTTGTAAAATGCTGTAAGTGATACCATGCAATAATTGGAAAATTATTTCGTGTTGTTGTTTGCAAATTTAAGAAGAGAACGGAGAGCTGAAACGGAATCTGAGGGAGGAGGGAAGTGCACCCTGACGAAGCTTCCTCACACCTTCGTGATGGAGGAAGCTTCTCAACATAAATAATCGCGTGGACTTTAGTGTACCTTGTCGCCCCCAGTCCCACCGGTGCCGCCTGTGTTACCGGAGCCGGTGCGAAATCCGAACGGATGATCGTTCTGTCCATCGACGCGCACTTCACCGAACTGATTTTCGTAACGCTCCATGTTCTCGCGCATCGCACCCATCAAGAGCTTCATGTGCGTTGGTGTCATGATGATACGTGAGAGCACACGAGCACGAGGCACACCAGGAGTGACGCGTGTAAAATCAATGATAAACTCCGCAGGGGAGTGTGTGATGATCGCAAGATTCGAATAAATACCCTCGGCCTCTTTTTCGCCAAGCTCGATCTGGAGCTGCTGCGGCGCGGAGTCAACTTGGTCCTTCGTGTTAGAATCGCTCATCGGATCGTAGTGTACTAATTTATTAATGGATCTATTTCGGCCTGACCAACGATCAGACCATATAATTCTAAAGTTACTTTTTCGCTTAGCGTTTTCTCGCTTAACCTTTTAATGCTTAAGCTTTTAATGCTTAAGCTGATCCGCTTTTTTGTATGCAGCGGCGGCTTCGTCGGCTTTGTTCAGACGTGCGTAAGTCTTGCCGAGAAATTCCCAGTACAACGGATCGTTCGCAGCCTCGGTAGATTTCAATGCTTCCATGTCGATGAAGGCCTTCGCTGATTTATCTTTTTTGTCGAGTACTTCATAGTTATCGATAAGATTTGCGAGCGTATTGAAATCGTTCTTGTTGACGGCATGCAAGCGCTCGAAATAATCAGTCGATTTTTCCATGCGCTGTTTGATCAAGTCTGCTTTCGGATTTTTCTTTCCTGTTGCAGGATTTGCTTTCTGTTCTGCTGCTGCCCAATTCTTGTACGCAGCAGCAGTGTTGTAGAGTGCTGATTCATACGCCGGGTCAATCGCGAGTGCCTTATCGTAATTTGCGATAGCACCTTCATAATCATTTGCCTTCAAGAGCAATGTGCCATAGGCAACATAGAGTGACTTTGAAGGATGATCTTGCAACAGCTTCTCATATTGTTGCTTCGCTTTTTCGGTACGCTCCAGCTTGAGATAAATATCGGGGATAGCGGCAGAAGCGAATTCATCCGCAGGATCAAGACGCTGGATCATAAGCAACATCGGAATCGCTTTCTCCAAATTTTGCGTCATGCCCTCTTTGTCTTTGGCTTCGAAAGCAGCGAGACCTTTTTGATAATAAAAATTCGCAACAGTCTGGTAGGGAAGTGTCGAAACGCGCAACGGCTGCAAGCCCATCTGCTCGTTCGATGTAAAGCGCCATCCCATCAGTTGATATGCGTGCGGTGCTTTTGCTTGACGCTCGAAATAGATGTATGCCTCTTTACTCGGATAGACATAGACCATTGCGCTATCACTGCTCGTAAGTGACACCGTGAGCTTGCGTGCCGGATCACCACCGATTGCTTGCACCACATTCGGTGCCGACATCTTGAGCATGATACCAAGTGCGACGCCCTGTTCGTGCGATGAGCTCATCTGACGGATTGCATTGTTGTATGTCTCGATCGACTTTGCAGTGTCGCCCGAAGCAAAATATACTTGACCGAGTACTTCGTACGTCTCGGGTTGTTCCGGAGCGAGCTTCTTTGCAGCTTCAAGAAATCCGATCGCAGCTTTCTGTTGCTCTTTGCTATCGGGATTCTGATTGTATGCATCAAGTCCGCCGTTGTAAAGCTGAGCCCAAGTGTTCTGACGAACGTTGTCCACGTCAGCGCGATGTGTGATCGCATAGAGTCGTGCTGTGTCGATGACTTCAGCGATCTTCTCGTACTTTCTCAGATCATAAAGATTCTGCACATAGAGCGTCCAAGCTTCATCGTCCGATGGATTGCTCTTCAATGCTTGCAACAATAATTGCTCAGCCTTCGGGTAGTTGCGCTGCTGGCGATAAAGCTTCGCACTCGAAATCTCTGCCGAACCGCAACCCAAAAATTGGATCGATGCTGTGCAGAAGAAAAGAAAAAATACAAAACGGATCCAGCTGCGAGAACCGGTTTTGTTTGGTGAGGTGGTCATAGAAAATCCTGCCATTGCGTCTGTGTTTGAAGCTAAAGTTGGGACTGATTGCATCATAAATTCAGTGCTGGAAAATTTCTTGCTGGACTGGAATTGTTGACTCATCCTGAGTCTCGTCAAATGACTTGGTGATGGTGTCTTCGTTTTGTAATCAACGCTTCGATCTGTTAAACGCAGCTTTCGGCGCATGTCCCTCCGACTATCGAACAGCAAAAATAGCTCTTTTTGAGGGGATTCGGCGTAAACCTGCTCGGAGCTATAACTTGGAAACCCGATAAATCGACGAAAGTACCAAGTTTTGGCAGAAGCGTTCGGTGTACGGGGAGGGCTAACAAGAGGGAGGCGATATGGATTTCGTCCATATCGCCTTAATTTTCAAATTCGACAATCAGCTTATGAATCCCCCTTAGGCTGATTCTGCCTTGAGCATCTGTGTCAAGAGTCTCACGCCAACTCCCGTGCCACCCTTTGGAATGTAATCGGAGGCTGCCTCGCTGCGTGCGGTGCCTGCGATATCCAAATGGATCCAAGGATAATCGGTGAACTTCTTGAGGAACAACGCCGCTGTGATCGACCCAGCCCAACGACCGCCGACATTCTTCACATCCGCAACATCCGACTTGATCAAGTCCTCATACTCTTCATAGATCGGAAGTTCGCAAACGCGCTCGTAGGTCTCGTTGCCAAAATGGGAAAGTCGTTGCTTCATGTGCTCGTCGTTCCCCATCATGGCCGTCGTAACATGGCCAAGTGCAACTACGCACGCACCTGTGAGTGTCGCAAGATCAATAACGGACTTCGGATTGTAACGCTGCGCCCAGATTAGCGCATCGGCAAGCACGAGACGACCTTCGGCATCTGTGTTGTCGATTTCTGCGGATACACCATTCGGATAAGTGATGATATCACCGGGACGCATTGCCGAACCTGATGGCATATTCTCGGCACTCGCGACAAGTCCGATCAAATTTACAGGAAGCTTCAGATCTGCGGCAGCTCTGAGCGTTGCAATTACGGTTGCTGCACCCGACATATCGCTCTTCATATCACCCATGCCCGCAGCCGGTTTGATCGAGATACCACCGGTGTCGAAGGTGATACCCTTGCCGACCAACACGTACGGACGGTCGCTTTTTTTCTTTGCACCATTATACTCCAGCACGATGAAGCGAGCTTCGCGTTCGCTGCCTTTGTTTACGGTGTAGGTACCGATGATGTTATTCTTCAGAATCTCTTTTGGTCCGAGTGCCGTAACTTTCACACCCGACTTTTTGCCCATTTGCTTCGCCCAATTCGCGAGCACTTCGGGGTACTTGTTATTCGAGGGCTCGTTCTCCATATCGCGAGCGAAGTTCGTTGCGTTGCAAATGATCTCCATCTCGGCGATCGCCTTCTTGACTTCAGCAACAGTCGAGGTAGGGAACTCGCCGTCATCGGTGAGGATCGTGACGCTCTCAAGCTTTGTCTTAGTCGGATCTTTCTTGAAAAATTTATCGAACTTATAAAGTCCGAGTAGCACACCTTCGGTGATCGCACCAGCGACATCGGCATCCGTCTTGCCTTCGACACTCGGAAGATAGATCGCAACCGACTTGGCTTTGAAATCTTGTACCTTCTTCGCCATACGCGCTGCAGAGCGTCGCACGGTTTCGATCGTTACTTTTTCACGCTTGCCTAATCCGATGAGGATGACACGCTTCGCGATTGCCTCGCCTTTTACTGGATAGAGCGTGATAGCTTCATCCTTCTTGCCGGTCATATCGCCGGAAGTGAGCAGTGTATTCGAAGCGTTGAATAGCGGCGAACCTTTGCCATAATATTCCTGCTTGCTTGCAATCCACGATTTATCTTCCACTTGGAAAAAAGCAAGAGCATCTGACTTAACTGTCTTCCAGTTCGCTTTCTGAACGGTAATTTTCATCGCTGAGACAATATGAGTGAAATATTGATTGAAGAGTAATTCTTCGTGAAGTAGTTTTTAAACTTGTGCGAGCCAATTGCTAAGGCGTTCTGCTCGCTCAAGATGTTTGGGTTGCGTAGCTCGACGCCATTCAATAAGGCCTTCCGCACGTTATCCATGGGCAAATCTACGATATTTTTCCGCTTCGCTCGGAGAGTGAACTCCGGATTGGTAGTACTTCCCTTGGTGCAATCCGAGAATCGACCGGCAGAACAGTGGTATATTTCGAGCGCCTAAATTCTTATTTTTCAATGCGCTCGCGAGGTTTTCTTGATGGAATTGGAGCGATCGCATTGGAAAAATAAACGCGGAAAGTTAGGTGGCGGAATACTTGTCTGCGAGGTTCGCCGTGCGCACTTACTTCGCTTTAAACGAGGAATCTGGGGCAGATGTTTCGGTGTGCGAACAAAATATATTCAAAGCCGTAAGATGAATCTGGATACATTAAGAACTTTCTGCCTATCACTTCCTGGTGCCACCGAAGAGGTGCAATGGAAAACAGATTTGCTATTCAAAGTCGGTGGCAAGATGTTTGCGATCACCGGCTTCGGACCAAAATTCGGCGTGATGCTAAAATCGGATCCCGAAACATTCGCCGATCTCGTCGAACGCGAAGGTATTATCAAAGCGCCGTATCTCGGGCACCGTCACTGGATCTCGATCATCTCGGAACGCGCAATGTCAGACGCCGAACTCAAGAAAACAATCCGCAACAGCTACGATCTCGTCCGCGCAAAATTGACAAGGAAAGTGCAAGATAAGCTCTCAGAATAGGGGGCGGAGGTTTGCCTAAAAATAATCTGCCCTTAAGAGTACCAAATCACGATTCTTGTGCTATCTTTGTCCTGATGCCAGACCCTCTTTTCACTTTTAGCGATGGGTTAGGGCTTGACATCGTGTTCGGTCGATTATGTCAATTCATAGATTGTAGTTCTACCTTCTCTCGTTCCATAACCTATGGAAATCGCATCTGCAATCGTTTTGTCCATTGT
>JBDTCS010000281.1:0-10048 GCA_039923455.1 Kapaibacterium sp. (SeqCode)
CGATGACTTTGATGCGCTTGGTGCTCGGATCGATCGCGATCTATTGGACAAGAAATTTGCAAAGATCGAAACGCGACTTAACGTGCATCCGCTCGAGCGTAATATTCTGAATCAAGGCTCCGTCCGATTCATGAATGGCGCGATGAATCTGAACATGAATCCGCAGGTGATTCAGACAAATTTTAATGATTGCCTCGGTTCGGGAAATTGTAATCTTGGCTGCAAATACAATCGTAAACTCTCGATGCTGCTCACCTACATTCCGTGGGCTGTCGAAAAAGGCGCGACCGTAATCGCGGAATCCGAAGCGATCGGAATGGAACACGACGGAAAGTCTGTCTCGCTCGTGAGATGCAAAACGAAAGCGGGCGTGGAGTTTGCGGTGCGGGCCAAGCAAGTTGTCGTGGCAGGCGGCGCAATCGGTTCGAGTATGTTCCTGCGTCAGTGCGACATCACAAAAAATGTTGGTACGCGAATCTCGTTCAACATTGCTGCACCAATGCATGTGTTGTTTAACGACATCGTCGATTCGTTCGATGGTGTGCAGATGTGTGTCTATGCTCGCCAAGGTGATTTTCTACTGGAGACCTCCTTCAATCCTCCTGCAGCCACATCCCTCATCATGCAAGGTTGGTTTGAGGAGCACTATGACCGCATGAAAAACTATCGACGACTAGGCACAGTCGCACCTGTCGTTGGTACAAAACCGGTGGGTACGATTAAGAAGGCGATCATCGGTGGCAACGGCGTCGATTTTAAACTCGATCCAGGCGATTTTGAAGCACTGAAACGTGGAGTGGCCGAAATATCTCGTGTACTCTTTGCCGGAGGTGCGGAGGAAATTTATCCTTCGACATTCCATTCGGGAAGCATCAAGAGTGAAGCCGACATCGAGCGTGTCGTGAAGGCGATCGTCAATCCGGAAGACATGAATATGAGTTCGGCGCATCCGCAAGGTGGAAATCCGATGAGTGACAATCGGGACATCGGTGCCGTCGATTCGAATTTCCGCGTGCATGGATTTAGCAATCTCTTTGTCGCGGATGCGAGCGTGTTTCCGGTGAGTATTCATGTCAATCCTCAATTGACTATTATGGCACTCGCGGAATACGCAGCCGACAAGATCATGTCACTCTAACTCCCAATGCGTTCTATGCAAAGGCTTCTCCGAATATGTATCGCGTGTGTTTGCGCGCTCTCGCTTGCGAGTTGTTTCCATTTGGATACGCGCGATTTTCATCTTGATTCGCGCGATCTCTTGCCGGTTGGCGATGGTGTGCAGCGTGTCTCGAATTGGAATTTCGATTCTATCGCTAACGCAGCAGGTCATGGCGTAGGGACTGGCGTATCGCAATCGTTGCTCGATACCGCGACAGCTCATCACATTGATGCGCTGGTGAAGAAATTGGCAACTACTGCGATGGTCGCGTTGCAGGATTCGTTGCTGAATCCCTCGACACGTAACCGGCTCACCGCGACGATCAATGCGTTGCTCGACACATTGAACAGTCCGCACAATCGGAATAATATTCACGAGATCTTGTCGCGCATCAGCGTCGAGCTTTCTGCGATGGTCCACTCGTTGCTCGGCCCCGAGACCGGTGAGCAAGTGCAAGCTCTCATAAACAAGTATGTGCTCGGCGATTCGACGATGAAGCGAATCGACTTACTCGGCGAAAGGCTGACGAAGATGGTTGTCGGGATCGTGGACACGCTTGGATACGGCATCAATCATAAGATCGTGATGCCAACCGAGCAAGGCATCACAAAGCTTTCGACATGGCTACTATATACGGGCGGTGGTGTCGTAATTGTGGTGATGCTCGTGTCGGTGTATCTTTTTATATTGAAGCGCAGATATTTGCAACTCACAGAACTGATGACGACGGAGATTCACCGAATTCCTGATCGCGCTTCGTATGATGAACTTGTGCACCGCATTCATACGAAGGCCGTCGATCGTAAACTCGAACCGGAGTTGCGCAATATTCTGAAAGATCATGGAATACTCGGCAAGGAGAGTTGGCTGCCGGCACCTCCAAATCCAAACCCGCCGACTCCCACGCAACTGACTCCTGTGCAAACGACCGTTGTTCAAAAAACATAAGCGAAAGGATTTCTTATGATGCGAAATTATACTCCTGATCTGAATAGCAAACTCACCGCGGCGCTTACAGCATGTGAACAGGATGCGCGATACAGATACAACGATCAGTTCGATAGCGTGCTAAATATCAAGACGAATGGTGATGATATCGTGATCATCAGTGATCTGCATATTGGCTCGGGGCTCGGAAGGAGTTCGAACTTCACCGGCTCGGAGAATTTTTTCGCCGATGATGCACTCGCAAGACTGCTTGAAAATATTGTATCCAGCAGCAAGACTGCAATGCCAACGCTAGTAATCAATGGAGATTTTATCGACTACCTTCGAATTTGCATTTTTCCCGACACACCCGAAGCAATGACGGAGTGGCTCGAAGCATTGCAGCTTTTGGGGATGTCACAGTTCACGGATACCAAGATGCTCGCGCAAACCGTCGAGGTCGAAGCGAAAGAGAAATATGGATTGAAGACGAATGATTTCAAGTCGGTTTGGAAGCTGCATGTTGCCGCGATGGGTCATCCGGATGTGTTCAAAGCGCTTGCCGATTGGTTGATCGCCGGGCGTAAGATCATCGTCGTGAAAGGAAATCATGATCTCGAGTGGTTTTGGCTCCAGTGCAGAAATTATCTGAGGTTGCTGCTCGCAGAGTCGGTTGCAAAACAATCCAATGGTGATCCATTGCAAGCCCTTACGGATGTGGTGATGCCCAACTTGATGTTCATAGATAATGCACTCATCCTCGATGAAACACTCTACATCGAGCACGGGCACAGATACGAAAACTTTACGAAACTGGAGCCAGAGTATGAACGAACATACAAAGATCACGAGTTGAATTATCCGCTTGGATCGTTTATCAATCGGTATCTGCTCAACAAGGTCGAGTTGCGTTATCCCTATTATGACAACATTCGTCCGCGAGAAAATATTCTTCCGGTTATGATCAAGACCGATTTTCCGTTTGCAATCAAACTCGGCTTTCGATACATTCCGTATCTGACGCGATCGATCTTTCGACGTCAGGCTTGGCGAATCGTGCGGCAGGTCATCTGGTTTGCGATCGCGTTACTCGTTCCGACTATTGTAGCGGTGGCTTATTTTAGTACGCAGATCGCAGCAATTTACGCGGCGCATGCCTCGCAGCCACAGGATCACACACTATCCGGTTACATCCTTAACCAAGTGTTTACGTTTTTCAAGAGCTTCGTGATACTTGCGCTGGCCTATCCGCTTTCCAGGATTATGTCGATATTCGGATTGAGCGAGGCCGGGAGCCTCGCAACTGCTGCCGACAAAATTGTCAAACGAGAAACAGCCGCCGGCAAGAAGATCGAGATCATCACGATGGGTCACACGCACGATCCGGAGCAACTCCAAAATACAGATTATTGGTTTTACAATACTGGTACGTGGATTCCAATTCTCGAATCAAGCAGCGCTGCGGTTCGAGAGGACAAAACCTACACCTATCTGCATTTCACCCACGATGCGAATGGGCGAATTCAACCGAATCCACTAATGCGTTGGGACGATTCGGCCACACGAGGTGAGGCCTTACGCTTGATCGAAATTCAAGAGCACGGGGATTGAGTAGGTTCCAGCGGTGACGCAATTATGCCGTCTCGATAGGCTGCCATAATTCTATCTTATTACCTTCGGGATCATATACCCATGCGAATTTCCCGAACGACTCGTTCATGGTTTTGTCATCGATCTTCACACCTGCGTCTCTCAATTGGCCAATGAATTTATCGAGATCACTTACTCGGAAGTTCAACATGAATTGCTGCTGCATATTGCCAAAATATTCGGTGTTGGCTTTGAACGGTGCGAAAACCGTCGGACCGGCTTCCTGCTGCCAAGGCTCATAATTTTGGACGGCATTAATTCCAAAATATTTTTCATACCAGAGCGCCAAAGCTTTATCATCCTGAGAGCGGAAAAAAATACCGCCAATGCCCGTCACTAATTTTTCCATCGTTACGAGTTTTGAGTTTGGGTGTATGTGTCGAAGATTCCGTGCTCAATCTAACCACGATTAATGCATGAAGAATTTCCAAGCAAAGGGAATAATGGCGAGAAAAGATTTCCCATAACTGCTTATTTAATATAGGGTTGCAAACTAATCTTGCGCGCTGTTTCGACCGACTCACACTAAGACCGGGACCGATCATTTCACAGGTATTTCCCCCATTTATGCTTTCCCCATTGGCGTAACCCTCGGCGATCGCTCCACATTGTCGTATTTTTGCCCCCGACAGTTATTACAATTCGAAATTGCAATTCAAATGAGTGTTTTAGTTGACAAGAATACGCGCCTTGTTGTCCAGGGCATAACAGGTAGTGAGGGTTCGTTTCATACGCAGCAGATGCTCGATTACGGCACGAAAGTCGTCGCGGGTGTCACGCCGGGCAAAGGTGGGACGACGCATAATGGGGTGCCTGTCTTCAACACGATGGCCGATGCTGTCCGCCAAACCGGAGCGAACGCTTCGTGCATTTTCGTACCACCGGCTTTTGCCGCCGATGCAATTCTTGAGGCCGCCGATGAACTGCTGCCATTGATTGTCTGCATCACGGAAGGAATTCCGGTTCGCGATATGATTTCTGTGTACGGAAAGATTCGTCATTCGCACACACACCTGATCGGACCGAATTGTCCGGGTGTGATCTCACCGGGCAAATCGAAGATCGGGATTATGCCTGGTTTTATTCATAAGGAAGGCCGCGTTGGTATTATTTCACGCTCTGGAACACTGACCTACGAAGCGGTGAAGCAGCTCACCGATGTTGGTCTTGGACAATCGACGGCGATCGGAATCGGTGGTGACCCGATCATCGGTACACGCTTTATCGATGCAATCAAACTTTTTGAGGACGACGACGAGACCGATGCAGTAATCATGATCGGTGAAATCGGCGGCACTGCCGAAGAAGAAGCAGCGCACTACATTCGCGAATATATTTCGAAGCCTGTCGTCGGATTTATCGCAGGCCGCACCGCACCTCCCGGACGTAGAATGGGACACGCCGGCGCAATCATATCCGGTGGCAAAGGCACCGCAGAAGAAAAAATGCGCACGATGACCGAGTGCGGAATCTCCGTAGTCGATAGCCCGGCACTACTCGGCGAGACGGTGCTCAAAGTTTTGCCGATGCGACGCGTCATGGTCAGCATGAACGGCCGCGCAATTCCGAAAGCAGCCGCTGCCAAAAAAGCACCAGTGAAGAAAGCTCCAGCCAAAAAAGCTGTTGTGAAAAAAGCTGTGGCGAAAAAAGCTGTGGCGAAAAATGCAGTTGTGAAAAAGGCAACACCTAAGAAAGTAGCTGCGCAAAAGCCTGTCGCGAAAAAAGCGGTAACTAAAAAGAAGGTTGTAGCTAAGAAGCCTATACCGAAGAGAGCTGCTCCGAAAAAAGCCGTGCCGAAAAAAGTAGCTGCTAAGAAGGCTGCTCCGAAAAAAGCTGCGACTAAAAAGACAGCTCCGAAAAAGGTCGCAGTTAAGAAAGTAGCTCGCGGCAAAAAGCGCTAAGCAATATGCGAAGGCTGTTTGCAATTTTGTTTCTACTTATGATGCCATTATGTGGCAGCAGTAGAGCTACAACATTATCGCAAACGGCCTCATCGTTATCAGGTTTATCAACACTCACGACAGCTTCGCCGCAAGCAGTCGTGGTAGACACTCCGGCATATTGGAGTACGAAGTGGCGCGACTCTGTTGCGGAGTATCACTATCGCAGAGGTGCATATCGAAACGAAGTGCTGAGTTACGATCAAGCGTTCACCTACTCGCTGTTTCCATTTGCGGCCGAATTAGTTTACACGCATCAGCTTGCGAAGGGCTCGCTCTTTTTCTTTGGAAGAGCTGCCGGACTGACGCTAACAACCGCTGGGATTATTCGCATCTCTCGTGTACAGGGGAGTACACTCGGAAATGTTGTGCTCTTATTCGCAGGAGCAGCAGCGTATTTATTTTTTAAAGTAACAGAGATCGTTGATGTGCAGCATGATGTTTCGCGCATCAACGAACGACTGGCAAAAAAATGGGAGATGGCTCTTAGCGATGTGGAGCCTGGCTCGATCAGATATCCCGAAGGAGAGTGGCCGAGTGCGGTCACGCAATCGCCGGGTCCGCGTCATCCGGAATCCGGTCGTGAAGCAATTCGAGTCCCTGTGCCGACCGAGGGACAATTCCTTCAGCTCAATTTCGGAATTCCGTTCTAATACGAGATTTCCCTGAGCTGAATTACAAGAAAAGTGTATTAGTCATAACTTCAATTTTATTTTATCAACGTGGCAATCGAAAGAACACTTTGCATCATTAAGCCGGACGGTGTACGTACTGGCAACATGGGAAACATCATCGCGCACATTCAGAAAGAGGGATTCAAGATCCTCGGAATGAAAATGAATCGCTTGAGCCTCGCAGCAGCGGGTGCATTTTATGAAGTGCACAAAGAGCGACCATTTTATGCCGGACTTGTCGAGTTCATGTCAGGCGGTGCATGTGTGCCAATCGCACTCGAGCGCGAGAATGCTATCGCGGAATGGCGTCGCGTGATCGGTTCGACCGATCCTGCCGAGGCAGCACCCGGTACGATCCGCAAGCTCTATGCCGCGAACAAAGGCGAGAACGCAGTCCACGGTTCAGACTCAGTCGAGAATGGTCTTCGTGAAATTGCGTTCTTCTTTGCACAGCAAGAATTGGAAGATCTTGCATAAGTGCGAGCTCTGACGCTTTTTTGAAATCGGGACGAGTTTTGGCTCGTCCCGATTTTTGCATCATCCGGCTGAACCAAATTTCTCTCGCGCACAATTGTAACTTTTTCACCCCTTGTTGGTCTTATCACAGGAGTGAATGGACCCGAAATCACGTATTCGGGCTGAAACTCAATAATTTAGAGAGGCTTGCTCAAGAAACTTCGTCGCATTAGCTCCCGTACGCTGCATGAGAACCCCTGGTGGAGCTATCGCCAGGATAGGTACTTACGCCCGGACGACACGGAAGGGGACTATTTCTACATCAAAACACCCGGCTCGGTGGCTATCATGGCCGAACTTCCGAACGGTAAGTTTTTGCTCTTGAAGCAGTTCCGATATCTGAATCAGACGGAGAGCTTGGAGTTTATCGGTGGGGGAATGAAGCCCGGGCATTCGCCGGAAGATTCCGCTCGGGAGGAGATGCTCGAAGAAGCGGGACTTACGGCTGATGAACTTATTCCTATCGGAAAATTCAATCCGATGAACGGCGCGACCGATGAGCTTTGTTTTGTGTTTCTTGCGCGTGGTTTGCATCAGGATACTCCAAAGCCGGAGCAGACCGAAGAGTTTGAGCGCGTGGAGCTTAGTATGGAAGAGTTAGAAAGATTAATTGGCAATGGAACGCTGTGGGATGGTATGACGCTCGCGACGCTCTCGCTCTATCGTTCGTATTTGCTGGCATCGAAAAAGTTGTAATATTCCTTGGTTGGAGATCCATTTGTATCGCATGAAGATTTTTTTCCGCTTATCTATTGTATTCGTTTTGTTTGTGGTTGGGCTGGTGCTCTATGCGGGTACGAGTGTTCGATCGACAACCTCGTCGTTGCTTTTGCATTTTAAGCAAGGCGATCTGCATCATCTTGCGATTCAAGAGGTGCTGCGAATCACGATGCATTTTCCGCAAGTTGATTTTGATGATCTGCGCCCAAGCGTTCGCACGACCGACTATGATTTTACCGAACATATCGATACGGTCTACGCAGATGGCTCCGCGCTATTTGCCGTAACGCTCGATTCGTTCAAGACTGCGATCGTCATTGGTGAGGGCCGAAGCAAGGAGCAATATTTTACGTTCAACACGAACGACGACTACGATCTGCAGCATAATTTTCACGATATTCGCGCACTCCCCAGAGCACAATTTCTCGGGCAGACTCTGCGCTTCACCGTTGGGACCGACGGATTGATTCGCAATTTTCAGAACCTCGCGAATTTCCATCGTAATACACTCGGCGAAGGTTATGATTATGATTTTACCCATGCGATGCTCTCGCTGACCGATTCGCTTCGAGTCGGGCAATTATTAGAACCCGGCTTTGGTGCCATTGCTGCTGCAACGAACAAACCGGAAGGAAGCGGTTTTACTTCGGCCTATACTGCGACAGAAATTCCTATCAAGCGAACCGTACTTCCGGTCAGCGTCAAACACAAAGGGACGGAGGACTCTATCACAATTCGCGCGACCTATTCGGATGCGCCAGCGAGAATAGACTACCTCGAAGGTTTGGCAGCGACGCTGGGGCTCACCGAGTATAAAGGCAGCGGTTCGGGCTATGCCGTCGTCGCGAATGGCACAGTCGTTCGGGCGATGTACCGTGACACGAGCAACTCCAAATTACAAGTCGATATCGAGGCTGTGCCGGAGGAGATCATCCGTCAAGTTAAGTCTGTTCGGACTCCCGTCGCGGTGATTCGTGGCGGTAACGTCTCGGTCAAAGAGATCAAGGAGCATCGCGGAATCTACAAAGAACCCAAGATCGAGCCCGATTCCGATGCGACCGTTCTTGATCAGAACGGCCAGATCATCCGGCCTCCACTTCACGATAATCACTGACCCATCTCGGGGCGAGCGATCAAGGACGACTTATTTGGGCTGAAACTTGCAATCGAAAGGATGGCCTCCGTTCGGTGCTATTTTTGCATAAGTTTTGTTCTTCGATGCAACGATACTTTGGGCTGTTTTGGCCCGTACTTGACTATAATTTGCCCTTTGTTTTTGCTTTCCAATTATCATATCCTGACTTTATAAATACTGCATGAAATTATTCTCACCTGACACATTCCAAAAGCCAGGCTTGGTTTTTCGCGTTGCGATACTTTTGGTACTTGGTATGACTGCGCTTGCCTCATGCAAGAACGACGGTTCATCGATTTCCAAATCACTCAATAGTTCTACCGGCACGAACGCTCCGGCGCTTGACACGAGCTCGACCGGCAAGGAGATCGCAGTTACCGAAAAAGATCATCACATCTATCTTCGCCCGAAGGTTGGTACGACGCAGCGTTATCATGTCTATAACAAGAGCCAGCGCACGATGACGGTCAATGATGATCTGTTCGGTGGCCCGCAAGGAAAAAAGGAGAGCACGAACATGACGGAATATTATATCCGTCAAACCGTTCGCTCGATTAAGCCTGACTCGAGCATCGACTTCGCGATTCGGATCGACTCTGTACTTTTTCAGATCACGCAGGATACGAATAAGATCCGTTACTCCAGCGCGAATCCGAAGGACAAGAACGACAAACGCTTTGCGCAGTACAACATTATTGCCGGTGAGGAATTTGGTGCGATCGTATCGCGTAACGGAGAGGTCACAGAAATGTACGGCTTGCAACACATGATCGCAACGATGATGAAATCGGTGCCGGACTCGATGCAGAATGATCAGGTTCGCGACGTTGCAAATCGCCAACTCCAAAGTTTGCTCAATCAGTATCTTGGAATTTTGCTCACGCACATTCCGACGAAGCCAATAGCGAAGGATACTTCTTGGACGGTGCATGCAGAGACGAACTTGCCTGTCTCGGATGCTGTGCAATTTCCGGTAGTGATCGATTCGAAAGAGACCGTGAAGGGGTTTGAAGATCGTGGCGGAGCAGTCCTTGTAGTGCTGGAGGCCAAGACGACGACCGTGCCGATGAAGACGGTTCTCGAACAAGGACCGATCAAAGCGACCCTTGGGAATTATGCTTCTTCGACCACTGCTACCACGCGTCTTGAGGATCTTTCGGGGTTACTTGTGCGCCGAGTTGTCAATCGTACGGAGTCGTATACATTCACTCTGGAATCGAAAGAGCAGGCCGGAAAAATGGCTCGGAGTCAGCAAACTTCGAACGAAGTCACGACGATCGATCTCTTGCAGTAAATGCGGAGATCGGTTCAGGGCAAATATTTATTT
>JBDTCS010000282.1:0-18464 GCA_039923455.1 Kapaibacterium sp. (SeqCode)
GTCCAACGCCGAATCGTGCATTTTTCAGGCTTCCCACGACGGTTGTTAGTCCGGTAGCGAACTCTGCGACAGCGCGGAAATTTGTGCCGCTAATTCCCAGACCGAGACTTTCAAGATCAAGCGCAAAACCGATGCGTAACATCGTAGGAAGTGGAGTCGAAAAACTTCCAACCGAATCGAGCTTTCCGGCAAGAGCCGCAAGCGAATCGTTTACCGCAGTGATCGAAGTGCCAATGAAGTGAATAATCTTTGTCGTGTCGGCATGACGCAAGTAGGTGTTCTTCGTCCAATTAATGCTACCGATATCTGTTAGGCTCATCGCGAGCGAGATAGCATCTTTACCTTTCTCGTTATGAAAAAATCCGGCAATCACTCCAAGATCAAATCCGACACCAGAACCGGCTGTCGCACTCGATAAGAAGCTAAAGTCGAACCGATTAGGAACGTGCTGCGGATCGAACGCGTCGGGGTAAGCTTCACGCAACGCGTATTTGGCATAGAGTTGCTTCCCGTTCGTGACGCCGGTAACCTGCACGGTGTTATCCGGATCGAGCCCGAGATACGCCACACCACCAACATATTTGACGGCACCACCGATAGCGAGTGAGCCAAGTCCTCGATCAGAAGAATCTTTGGCATCTTTGATCAATTGCAATCCGTAGGAGAGCCCATATTCATTATACCATAGTCCCTGAATATCGAAGTTCGATGCAGAAAGATCGGCCTGTGCAAGGTTCGTCTCGGCATTAAAAAAATAATCGAGAAAACTGGATGGAAGATCAGCCCGTATAGCGGCGTGCGTTGTCCAAGTCAGTGCGAAGGTCCCAGTAGCAGGAGTAGAGTAGCTAAGCCCAAAAACTCGGACATCGCCTCTTCCGGAAAGCTTTCCATCTCGCAAAAGATCGATGACAGTCTTTCTGGTGGTGTCGTTAACGAAGCCACCATTTTGTCCGAAGATATCCGTCAGGGCATTCACATCTCGAAAACTTGGACCTGCACTCAGGCCGAAGGAAGTGATCGGAATGATAGAAAGCTGAAGAATTGTCGGGGTGCCGAGACCAAGAATAGCGGGGTTGAGGCCCACGGCATCCAATCCATCGGAGCTTACCGAATACGTTCGACCCGCTCCATGCGCGAGTGGAGAGAGATGCTCGTATCCCTCTTGTGCGTGAAGCGAACTTGCGCCTTGAAGCAGAATGAAGAACACTGCGATAACTAATGTGCGGGGAAAGAAGCGAGCAAACAAGCGAACAGACGAAGCGAATCGCGCCATGAGGTACGGGTCCTGTTAAAACGGCAAACGGAGGACAAGATTATCTCCCTCCGGAAAATGTCTATCTTATGCTATAGACACAACGGGAGGCCGTGTAAAGAAATTTCGAGCGAAATTAACTCAGGAGTGCCTATCGGACGAATTGTCACCATCACGCGGAATAATTCGAGTTAATCTCTTCCCATCATTTCCTCTACATCCACCGCTTTTCGTGGAGATGCTTTTGAGAGGATCTCAGGGCCATCCGGAGTGATGAGAATATCATCTTCTATGCGGCAGCCGATGTTCCACCATTTTTTATCGCAAGGGCTTCCGGCTTTGATGTAGATACCAGGCTCGACGGTTATCACATTACCGGCTTCGAGTTTGCCATAAAGTCCGGCATCATGGACGTCAAGACCGAGATAGTGCGAGGTGCCGTGCATGAAATATTTTTTGTAGTCGGCAGAATCGGTGATGATGCCGAGTTTGAACAAGCCACGCGTTATCACGTTAACCGCTGCGCGATGTGGTGCACGGAAATCGCTATCAACCATTGAAACTCGGATTCCGCTATCCTGGGCTTCTAAAACCAGATCATAAATCAGGCGTTGCTCTTGGGTAAACTTGCCCGAGATCGGAAAGCTGCGTGTAATGTCTGCCGAATATCCGTGATATTCTGCGCCGATGTCCATTTCGATAAAATCACCCTTCACGGTTTGCCGACGATTCGATTCGTAGTGCAGTATCGTCGAATTCTCACCGCTACCTACGATGCATGGGTATCCGGTATATTCTGCACCATTCTTGGTAAAGATATACTCTCCGAGCGCTTGCATTTCGTATTCATGCCAGCCTGGTTTCGCATGCGCTATAATCTCATTATGCGCTTTGTTGCTAATCGCGATCGACTTGCGCATCAAGACGAGCTCTTCGGGCTGTTTCACCATCCGAAGCACCGCCATCTCGCGCCGAATATTTGTGTTGTAGAGTTTCGGATACCGATTAAGGAGCGTGGCCTTTAGCGTTGCCCAAATCTGAACGGTGCTGTCGGTGGTTGGGTCAGTGATAGTGTTCTCGAAGTTCGGAGTATAGAAAAGCGTATCGGTTTTTTCGAGTATCGGCTTCAAGAACGCGTTGAGCGTGTCGTATTTAAACGCTGCCGCAAA
Source organism: Kapaibacterium sp. (SeqCode) (assembly GCA_039923455.1). Taxonomy (GTDB): domain Bacteria; phylum Bacteroidota; class Ignavibacteria; order Palsa-1295; family Palsa-1295; genus JBDTCS01. The sequence continues at coordinate 2,422 of JBDTCS010000282.1, forward strand.
CCCGAGAACGCTGTTTGCACCTTGTGGACCGAGCCTGCGTCCTGTCCAAGTCTCTTGTGCCGGATCACGACGTTGCACGAAGATCACCTCGTGTGTTTGTGAGCCATCTGCTAGTGTGATCGGATCTTTTGACAACAGCAGCGCCGCTGCCGATTCGAGATGCCCGGTCAGATAATAAAAATTCGGATCTTGGTGATAAAGATATTCTACATCATTTGCTCTCGTTCGTTCTGGAGCAGCGAGGAATAGTGCGACCGAGTGACCATGCATCTTCTGCAATAGCGCAGCCCGACGACCTGCATGAAAGCCCGGAGTTAGGCGATCGGCATCATAGAGGCCGTATGCATGCAGGGTATCAATCGGCACACTCTGCGCCTTGGCAACCGTCGTAATGGTGAGTAGACCGAAAAACAGAACGAGCGAGCGCAAGCGAAGAGTGTGTCGAGTCATAGGAAAAATCGTCTAAGAGATCTTATCGATACTTTGTGCAACTTCAAAATCCTTATTCGTGATGCCACCTGCGTCATGCGTCGAAAGTGTTACGCGAAGTTTTTTGTAATCGTGTAAGAGGAGATCGGGATGATGATCTGCCTCTTCGGCCACCATTGCGATATCCTGAATAAAATTTACACAATCGAGAAAATTCTCGCGGACATACTCTTTCTCGATCGCATTGTGTTTTTCGCAATACTCCCAACCATTTCCAATGTGTTCGAGCTTCGTTTCTACTTCGGCCTGAGGTAATTTTGTCAACATGATAGTTTTAGATAATAGGATATGTTAGAGATCGTCGTCGTCGGCTCCTTCGGCAACCTTTAGTTTGCCGCCTTCATACAGCAGGTACGTTTTCATAAATTCTGAGATATCACCATCCATGACCGCTTGTACGTCGGTCTTGGCAAACTTTGTGCGGTGATCTTTCACCATAGTATATGGCTGAAACACATAACTTCGAATCTGTGAGCCCCAAGCAATCTTCTTCTTGGAACCCTCGATTGCTGCAAGTCGTGCTTCCTCGGCTTCGCGTTTTATATGCGTGATGCGCGATTTGAGCATCTTCATCGCACGCTCGCCATTTTGGAATTGCGAACGCTCTTCCTGACACGCAGCAATCACGGTGTGTTCTTTGCCGGCTGGGTCGATGTATTTGTAAGTAAGTCGAACGGCAGTCTCAACTTTATTGACATTCTGTCCGCCTTTACCACCGGAGCGGTATGTGTCACGGTTAAGCAAGGCCGGATTTATATCGATCTCGGTGGAAGCTTCTTCCAGAATCGGATAAACATAAACGCTCGCGAAGCTCGTGTGACGACGTGCGTTCGAATCGTATGGGGAGATTCGCACTAAGCGATGCACGCCGTTCTCGGCTTTGAGATAGCCATACGCGTTCGGACCTTTGATCTCGAGTGTCGCAGACTTAATTCCTGCAACGTCACCGGCTTGCTCATCGAGCATCGCGACTTTGTATTTCTGTCGCTCAGCCCAACGGGTGTACATGCGCTGCAACATCTCTGCCCAATCTTGTGCCTCGGTCCCGCCTGAGCCTGCATTAATGACGAGGATAGCATCCTTATTATCATCATCACCGGAGAGCATTGTTGCGACTTCCTGTGACTCGAGCTCGTTGCTTAGCGTCGTGAATTCTTCTTGAACTTGTTCCGTGAGCGACGGATCTTCGTGCGCAAGTTCGAGCAAGCCCTCGATATCATCGACTCTTGATTTGAGTTTAAGATATCGGTCGCGCTCATCTTTTAGACGAGCGGCTTCCTGCATCATCACCTGCGCAGCTTTATTGTCGTTCCAGAAATCGGGTTTGGAGGACTCTTCTTCTAATTGATCGATTCGACGTTCTTTACGAACCAGGTCAAAGAGAGTCGCCGAGTTCCGCGAGCCTGGCGCGAAGATCGGCAATAGAGGTGGTACTTAATTCGAGCATGTGTGTATATCTTTTCGTAAAATTGAATATGGACAGCCTGAAACCGCGGGAGGCAGGAGAAGATTCGCGCCGAGAGCCCCAAAACGGGAATCTACTCGAAGCCAGAATGCTTGGATTATAAGCTGATACTGCCGCATTGTCCGAGCTCGTGGCAGCCGAAGCAACCTGAAGGTTCAGTGCCAATAACTTTTCTTTGAATGCGTTGTATTTCTGGTGTCGAGGAATCTGATTCGTTCAAGCTATCTCGGCATTTTGTTGGGCTGATTTTGCTTGTCGAGGTGCTGATGCTTGTGGCGACTCAGCACGATAGCTTCGGCTTTCAAGCAACGCATGTCCCGCCCACAAACAGCAAGATATTTGTCCAAGAACATCTGGCTACAGCTCTGTTCGAATTTACTCCCAATCGTGGACAACTCGCCGATCAATTTGGTCGCACAACTCCTGCGGTGAAATATTATTCAAACTCCCGAGGCGTGAAGTTCTACTTTACCTCGACTGGAATTCACTATTTCTTTCATCGAAAAATATTCATACCTCAGGATAAAGAGTTATCACTTGCGCCACAACTTGCGCGCGGAGAACTCCGGCATGACTCGCTCGAAAGTTATCGTGTTGATATGCAATTCTTAGGCGCAAATCCGAATGCGCGAATCGAAGAACTCGATCAGTCCGAAGGATACAGCAATTTTTTCCTTGCGCAGTGTTGGCCCGGCATAACCAATGTGCCTGCTTTTCATCAACTTATTTACCACGATCTCTATCCCAAGATCGACATGGTGCTTTACAGCCGAGAAGGCGGTGGCATGAAGTATGATTTCGTCGTGCATCCCGGCGGCGATCCATCTCGTATTCAAATGCGATATGATGGAGCAGATTCAGTGTTTCTCGAAGGCGGTGGACTCTCCGTAACAAACCCGTTCGGAGTAATTCAGGAGGCCGCTCCCGAATCATTTCAAATTATTGGGCGGGATACGACAACGATCGCAAGCCCATTTCATATTCACAACAAAGCGATTGGCTTCACACTCGGACGCTATGATGAATCTCGTGATCTGATAATAGATCCTCCGAGACTTTGGGGTACATACTATGGTGGTGCAGGGGAGGATGATTTTTATGGCCTAACGATTGATCGCGGCAATAATATTATTAGCGTTGGTACCACTTCGAGCATCTCGGGCATCGCCACTTCTGGTGCATACCTGAGCACATTCGCGGGAAACTCAGATGCTATGATTGTGAAACTTGATGCCTCAGGATCGAGAGTGTGGGCAACTTATTACGGCGGCTCCGACGACGAAGCCGGGTTTGGTATCGTGAGTGATAAGAACTCGAATTTGTATATCAGTGGCAGCACTCGAAGCAACACCGGCATCGTGACGACTGGGGCGTTTCAGACTTCGAAGACATCGACCTACGCGAGTTCATTCATTTCACGTTTCACCAGCTCGGGTAATTTGGTTTGGGGGACATATTTTGGAAACAGTGCAGGGCATGAATCTGCAAATGAGATCGCGCTGGATTCAGCCGGTTACATTGATGTAGTCGGAACTACGGCGAGCGGGGCAGGTATCGCGACAACGGGTGCACACCTAACGACGAACTCCGGTGATCCGGATGCATACTTGGTGCGATTTGATTCGAACGGCGTTCGAAGGTGGGCGACATACTACGGCGGTGACAACCTCACAAATGGATACGGAATCGCGACCGACCTTCATTGCAACATATTTATATGTGGAGCAACAAATAGCACGACCGGTATTGGTACCACTGGCACATGGGAGCCGTCAGGTCCGTCGGTCGGAGGAAGTGGTCTCTTTGGATACGCTGCGAGGTTTGATTCATCCGGAAGTTATCAGTGGGGTACCTACATTGCTCATGGCGGTTACGCTGAAGCGATCTGTGTGGTCGTTGCACCAAACTCGACCTTGCTCTTGACAGGATGGGTACCACCCGATACTGCTTTTGCAACAACTGGAGCGTATCAGACTACGTGCGGTGGTGGTGGCTACGATGCATACTTGTTGAGACTTAACGCAAACGGCACTCGCCGATGGGCGACCTTCTACGGAGGCACTGGACTTGATGAAGCAGATGGTATCGCGGTGAATGCAGCGGGTGATGTGCTCTTCTGTGGTTACACAGCAAGCACGACAGCGATTGCAACCTCGGGTGAGTTTCAATCTACATTCGGCGGATTCGGTGATGGCTTTATGGCAAAGTTCGATTCGAATGGAGTGCGTAAGTGGGCTACGTACTATGGTGGAACGGACGATGATATAGCACGACGCATCGTGTATGATCATGCAAATCACATCGTGCTTTCCGGCTATACCAAGAGTTCGAGCGGAGTCGGAACGACGAATGGATTTCAGAGTAGCTTCGGTGGCGGATTGTACGATGGATTTGTCGCAAGGTTCTGCGATACACTCGCCGCAGCGCTTTCGAGTACGATCGGCGACACTGTGATTTGTCGTGGTTCGATCGACACCCTTTCCGCTCCGTCCGGATTCGCAAGTTATCAATGGCAACAGAACGGAGTGGATATCACCGGCGCAACTTCAAGCAAATACGCAGTGCCTACAACGCTTGCAGCTGGGGCGTACCGATTTACGGTGTTAGTCAGTGATGCCTCGGTTTGTCAAATTCGAACAGATACGATTCGATTAACACTTACAGCAGGACCAACAATCAGCGCAGGTACACCAAAATCTATCTGCGTTGGTTCGAGTGTGCAAATCGGAACACTTGCCACTGGTGGTGTCGGGCCATATAGCTACTCGTGGTCACCGGCGACGGGATTGAGTGCGACAAATATTGCAAAACCATTTGCATCACCAACTGCGACAACAAAATATTTTATTACGGTAACTGGGGCGGATGGATGTCAATCTCGTGACACCGTCACAATTACACTTCGTCCACAACCTACCGTACAACTTGGGCCCGATGTCTCAACGTGTTTGCACGTCGCTGTTCCGATTGGAAGCACGGCAGTAGGAGGAGTGAAGCCGTACAGTTATTCGTGGACACCATCCACCGGATTGAGCAGCACAACTATCGCGCAACCGTTTGCGAATCCGGCTACTACGACAAAATACTATGTGAGTGTCACCGATTCGAATGGCTGCTCAACTCGCGACTCCATTAATGTCATCGTGAATAGTCTACCAACTATTAATGCGGGGAATCCGCAAACCATCTGTTTGGGATCGAGCACGCAGATCGGCAACTCTGCAAAATTAGGCTCAGGGCCGTACCAATATTATTGGCAGCCGACCACCGGTGTCAGCGATCCAACGATTCCCACTCCACTCGTTTCGCCAACCGCTACAACGAAATATTTTGTCACGGTTACGGATGCGAAAGGATGTCAAGCTGTTGATAGTGTTCTCGTTATTGTCCGAAATTCAGCAAGGCCTGTGATTACTCCGAGTGGAGATACAAATCTTTGCACGGGCGATAGCGTGACGCTTGATGCGGGTGGTTCGTTCAGGTTGTACAGTTGGAATAATGGCAGCACGGGGAGAAGTGTTCGAGTTGGCAGCACCGGAAGCTATATCGTCACAGCCACCGATTCGAATGGCTGCCCAACACCAAGTACTCCGATGCAGATCACATTGCAACCGAAATTGCTCGCCGATATCAAAGGGCCAAATTCCGCTTGTCCCAATTCGACGGTAGATTATTTTGTGCCGAAGCAATCGAACGTAAGTTTTATCTGGAGTTTGAGCGGAGGAGGGAATATCACATCGGGCGCCGGGACGAATGATGTCAAGGTCAATTGGAATGCAGCGGGGACTTGGAGGGTGTTGCTCTCGATCACCACACAATTCGGTTGTCATCGGGATACGAGTATCACAGTTGCTGTAAATTCGAAGCTTGATCCCCGAGTAACTCCGCAAGGATCATTCACTCTTTGCAGTGGTGATACTTTGATCTTAAGAGGTTCGGCAGGATTTTTGAGTTATCTCTGGAGTGACGGTTCGACACTCGACTCTTTAGTGGTGACGAAATCCGGAAGTTATACGCTTGGCGTTACGGCACCAGGTGGTTGCACGGGAACATCGCAGCCGGTCCTCGTAACAATCTTGCCTGACGCAAAACCGATTCCGATCATCGTAGCTTCGGCACGTTCGATTTGCTTCGGAGATAGTGCAACGCTGAGCACGAGCCAATCTTTTGCGACCTACTTATGGTCGAACGGCGAGAAGACTCCTTCTATCATCGTAAGACAATCCGGTATCTATGGCGTTATCGTCACCAATGCTGCTGGCTGCGGAGGCAGATCAGATACTGTGCAGATCGTGGTGAGACCAAGTCCGATCGCAACAGTAACCCCAAGTGGGAAGGTGAGTATCTGCGGAGGTGATAGCGTTCTCTTAACTGCTTCGAATGGCGGGGTGAGGTATGTCTGGTCGAACGGTTTGACAAGTCAGGCTATCTACGTTTCACAAGCGGGTGATTATTTTGTCCGCGTTACAAATAGCGAAGGATGCGAATCGGTTTCTGAAGTGGTCCACGTTGTCCAATCTCCGGCACCGATAGTGAGTGTGACCGGGCCAGCGGCAGTATGTCCGAACTCTTCGGCGATCTATTCGGTGGCGAGCGTTTTGGGTGAGGTGTATTCGTGGAGCGTCACAGGTGGAATGATAAGTTCGCGTCAATCAAATAGTGCCATCACGATTGATTGGGGTGCACCAGGATCGGGCGGTGTGCGAGTGATCGTCACCGATTCGATCACCGGTTGTTCATCGAGTATCACACTCGCGATTGTGATCGATAGTAATCTTTCACCCATGATAACGCCTTCAAGTTTGCAAACCATTTGCGAAGGAGACAGCGTGACGTTCGACGCTGGCGCTGGTTTTGCTTCGTACCAATGGTTGATGGACAGCGTAAATATTGCTGGTGTAACGACGCAACATTTTATCGCGCGGGCTGCTGGCGATTACTCCGTGTTTGTTACGAATAGTGCATCGTGTGAAGGTACCAGTAAGGCTGTTACGGTTGTGGTGCAGCCACTTCCTCCGATGCCTGTGATTACACAATCGGGCAATATCCTGACCTCGAGCAATGCGTTTGCTTACCAATGGAATCTGAATAAGATTCCGATCACGAGTGGAACGGCGCAAAGTTGGACTATGTCAGGTGCCGGCAACTACACGGTGACGATCTTAGATAAAAATGGTTGCTCCAACACGTCTGTACCTATAGCATTCCAGGATTCGAGCAGTGCGGAAGTTGGTATCCCTTCGATGCTAAGTGCCAATCCCGCAGAGCAGGTGAAAATTCCGATGGAGCTACTTCGTTCACAAAACTTGGCACAGTCGGGTGCAGCACACTACACAGCGACGCTTCGCTTCAACAAGACTTTGCTCGCGCCAAGCGGTGCAACGCCTCCCGGTGTGATAGTCGGCAACGATCTTATAGTTACGATAAGCGGCACGAACCCGCTACCACTCGGTACCACAAGCGGCACACTCGCGACACTTGATTTCCTCGCAACACTTGGCAACGATACTTGTACGGACGTAAGCATCGACGCATTTATCTGGACAGATGGAAACGTAAGCGTTACGAGGCAAGGTGGCAGGTTCTGCCTAACAGGTGTCTGCAAAACGGGCGGCACGATTCGCTTGATCGATCCGAACGCAAAACTAAGTCTCTCGCAAACACATCCAAACCCGGCAAGCAATCAAACGCAAGTCGATTATGATCTGAGCGAGCAAGACGAGACAAAACTCTTCATCACCGATATTATGGGTAGAGAAGTTAAACAGATCGTAACGGGCGTTCAACTCTCAGGTCACTACACAGCTACATTCGATTTGACCGGCTTCGCACAAGGCACCTACATATACACACTCCAAACCTCGACGCAGAAGCTGTCGCATTTAATGCAAATCAGGCGGTAGCGGATAGTCGGTGTTGCTCTCGGAAAAGAAATTGATTGGCGCGAGATGGGGTTTATACTCAAGACCCACCAGACCTTATGATGTCAATTCGAGCAAGTGTTGTAATCTTAATTTTGCTGTTCTCCGGATCACTCCGAGCGCAGACTGCTGTAACAACGGATTTTGGAGCCGATCCAAAAACCGCAGGTACTATTTCGTCGAGTTCGAATAGGACTATTTCTCAGCGTCCTGCCCCATTCGAGTTTATTCCAAATCGTGGACAGCTATCCGATAAATTCGGCAACCCGGTGAGCGATGTTCAGTATTACTCGCACTCAAACGGTTTGACAATCTACTACACGAGTAGTGGAATGCATTTCTATTTTACGAAGGTTATTCGTGCCGCTGATAAACCGCGTGATAGAATCCAGCCGCCGCTTCCGCATGATCCGAGAGGTGACACGCTATTTAGTTATCGCATCGATCTGAATTTGGTAGGTGCCAATCCAAGTGCGAGCATTCAACCGCAAGCGCCCCAAGCCGAATTTGCGAACTATTACATTCCACGATTTCCTAATGGATTGACCGATGTCCCTTCGTATGCCGGTCTGCTCTATCGCGATATTTATCCGAATATCGATATGCGCATCTACGGTACCGAAAAAGGGATGAAGTATGACTTCATCGTTCGACCGGGAGGCGACGCTGGCTTGATTCGAATGCATTACAGCGGAGCGGATAGTTTGCGATTGAGCAATGAAAAGCTTGAGGTGTTCAATCCATTTGGTCTCTTGCAAGAAGATGCACCGGTCTCGTATCAACAGAGCAATGTAACATCAGCAATTACGAGTGACCCACTTCAGCAGATACCTATCGCTTCCAATTTTCTTCTCCATGGTTCGGAGGTAACTTTCGAAGTAGGTCAACACGATCACACACAAGAACTCATTATCGATCCACCAAGAGTCTGGGGTACCTATTTCGGTGGAAGTAGTTATGATTATTTCTTTGGTGATTGTATTGATAACTCCGATAATATTTACGCGACGGGGACTGTCTTGAGCCCAGGTTTTGGAACGGCCGGGACTTTTCAAGACACCCTGAACACACTTTCCGGTTATACGTACGATGGGATCGTTGCAAAATTTACTCCGTCGGGTAATCGTGTTTGGTCAACATACTTTGGTGCAGGGCTAACAGATGGTTGGACTCTTGCTATCGATCCGAGCAGGAATGTAATTCTCGAAGGGTTCACGTTTGATGACACCAGCATCGCGTCACCCGGCGCATACCAAACGGTTCTGAATAATCAGGTTGGCAATCGGGCGTGGGACGGCTACATCGCTAAATTCGATTCCTCGGGTCATCGAATTTGGAGTACGTATTTTGGAACCTCCGATACGGACTACATCTACAATGTTGCCGTCGATTCATCCAGCAATATTTTGATTGCGGGTTATACATCGAGTACCTCCGGTATTGCCTCACCCGGTGCATTCAAGATGAGTCGGACGCGAACTGCTCCGAATGACTACGGCGGGTTCGTAGCGAAATTTAGTCCCAGTGGGAGTCGGCTTTGGTCCACGTATTATGGGGATACCGTAACGGAATGTCTTGGTGTTTGCGCGACTCCAAATGACGAAGTGGTCGTTTCAGGTCTGACTGTTTGCAAGTCCGGCATCACGACTTCGAACGTTTATCAAAGTGTGATACAAAATTATGTCGCCGGAATTCTGGTGAAGTTCAATGCTGCCGGCACGAGGTTATGGGGCACCTACGTAGATGGTACGACAACATATTATGGCTCAGAGTTGTACAGAGTTGCTTCTGCTCCTGGAGGGAAGATTTACACCTGTGGTGTTTCTTGGAATCCGAGTGGTCTCGGTACTCCCGGAGCTTATCGCAATGCGATAACGTATGGCTTCGATGCATCTATACTTCAGATATTCGATGGAAGCGGTAATCGTCTGGCGGGTACATACTTTGGTGATTCGTACCGATCGGAAGTTGCGTTCAACGTTACCGTGGCCCCAGATGGATTGCCTGTGATCGCAGGTTGGACTACGGATAGCACACACATCGCTTCACCCGGTGCATTCTATTCAGCAGTGAATGATACGGATGTTTCTTTCATCGGAAAATTCGGCTTGGATTGCTCGCGAAAGTGGGGGACATACTTCACCGGCACCTCACATGTTGGCGTGACCTGGGATATTATTTATGGGTTAGCCGTCGATCACAAAGCACATCCTATTATTGCCGGAGTTACTGGAAGCTCGACCGGAATTGCAACCGCGGGCGCTTTCCAAACATCATTCAACGGAATCGAAGATGGGTTCCTCGTTAAGTTTTGTGATACGTTACTATCGCCATTACATTTTGCGGGAGACTCCATCACATGTTTTGGGGCCTACGACACACTTGTCGCACCTTCTGGATTTGCAAGTTATCAATGGCGACTTGCCGGCAATCCGATTAGCGGTGCAACCGCAAGCCGGTACGCTGTTCCACTAACACAAGCGCCCGGTGTGTATCGTTATACGGTGGATATCGCTGACCCTACAATTTGTACTTCGATTACAGACACGCTGAAGCTGCTCATAAGAGCATTGCCGAGTATCAATGCCGGCGCAGACAAAGCGATCTGCCTCAACAGCAGTGTGCAAATCGGTAACATTGCGACGGGTGGTCTTGCACCGTATCACTACTTGTGGGTGCCCGATTCAGGATTGAGTTCGGCGATCATTGCAACACCGATTGCATCACCGAAGAAAACGACGCGATACATTGAAATCGTTACCGATTCAAATGGATGTCAAGCGCAAGATACGGTGATCGTTACCGTTCGTGCGTTGCCGAGTGTAATCGCTCCAAATGACATCGTGCTCTGTGTGGGTAACAGCAGTATAGTCGGCGCGAATGCGACTGGTGGCACGGGCCCATACACGTATGCATGGACGCCGACGCTCGGACTCAGCGCGACGAACATTTCGCAACCAATCGCATCGCCCAAGAACTCCACAACCTATCGTGTTCATGTAACCGATGCCAACGGATGTGACAATTGGGATACGATTAACGTAGTTGTCACTGCCGCTCCGAGTGTAAGCATCGTTCCGACCGGACCAGTATCGTTATGTGTCGGAGACTCTGTGATACTTTCTGCAACAAGCGGAATGTCGAGCTATATCTGGTCCAGCGGCGAGCTCGTGAGTGCGATCAAAGTTAAATCGGCGGGGAAGTACGTTGTTGCTGTGACCGATGCTAATGGTTGTTCCGTTCGAAGCGATACTGTGTTTGTGTCACTCGTTGCAAAACCGAACCCGAGTATTTTTGGTCCTAATAGTGCGTGTCCTCAGTCGATAACTACGTATTCGGCTTCGGTTGATTCGAGTGGGCATTACATGTGGACGCTTTCCGGCGGCGGAAATATTGCAAGCGGCAACGGCACGAACGCAGTCACCGTGAACTGGGCTACCGCCGGTACTTGGACGCTCACTGTTCGTGATAGCAATCTTGCTGGTTGCACTAAAGATACTTCGATCACTGTGACGATTGGTACGACACTGAGTCCCATTATTACACCCGCAGGGCCGATCACACTTTGCAACGGTGATACTACAATTCTGCATGCGGCAAAAGGTTTTACGAGCTATGCATGGAGCAATGGTGCAACTTCTGATTCGATACTCGTAACAAAGTCTGCAAGCTATAGCGTAACTGTCGTCGGCGCCGGTGGTTGTGCCGGCACATCCTTGCCTGTCGTTGTCAACGTGATTGCAACACCAAAGCCGCAGCCAAAACTAACGGCTCTCACAACACAGATTTGTCAGGGTGATAGTGTTCGCATCACGACTACGCAAAGTTATACATCGTATCAATGGTCGAATGGTGCCACAACGCCAGCAGTAATGGTATCTACGGCAGGAACATACTTTGTGCGGGTCACCAATAGCGACGGTTGCACTGGCACTTCGGATAGTGTATCTATCGTTGTGAATCCGATTCCGATCGTGACGGTGTCACATATCGGTCCGCTCGTGCGATGTGCGGGTGATAGTGTACAGCTGATTGCGATCTCCGGTGGCGCCTCATATTTGTGGTCGGATGGAGAGACGAGTAGTTCTATTAATGCGAAGACTTCCGGCGACTACACTGTTACGATGAAGAACGCTGCGGGCTGCTCGGCAACTTCGCAGCCGGTGCATGTTACAGTTAGTTCGATATCGCAAATCACGATCACTGGACCTGCATCTGTCTGCACTAACTCAACGACGAATTATTCAGTCACTGCTGCCAGCGGCTCAATGGTTAGATGGACTGTTTCGGGCGGCACGATCGCAAGCGGACAATCGACAAATGCTATTACTGTGAACTGGGGCGGCGCAGGCACTGCTACGATTTCTGTTTCGGAAAACGACACGACCACCGGATGCTCTGGAAGTGACACGCTGACAGTTACGATCGATAATAGTCTTGTACCAATCGTGACGGCAAGTGGCCCGATCATATTTTGCGAGGGTGATTCTGTAACGCTCGATGCTGGCGCGGGATATGCCAGTTATCAGTGGCTGCGCGCTGGTGTGAATGTTGTCGGTGCGACTTCAGAGAAATTAGTGGTAAATACTTCCGGCGATTACAGCGTGTTCGTAACCAATAGCGGAAGTTGTCAGGGTACATCGAAGTTCACGACGGTCAAAGTGAATCCAACTCCGAATGCGCCCGTGATTTCACTTACTGGTGCAACATTGTCAAGTACACTCGCCACGACCTATCAGTGGAGTCGCAATGGAACGCCGATCACGGGTGCGACGAAACAGGGTCTTAGTTCGCTCGTCGGTGGCGATTACACAGTCTTGATTACTGATGCGAATGGTTGCTCCAATATTTCGCTGCCGTTTACCTACATCGATTCAGGCCACACCGTAATTGCATTACCAAAATATCTTTCTGCAAATCCAACCGAGCAAGTTAAGCTACCGATCACATTAGTGAGTTCGCAAAATATTCCGGCTGGTGGTGTGATGACCTACACAGCACAAATCCGGTTTAACAAAACGCTACTTGCTCCATCCGGTGTAACACCACTCGGAGTAATTGTTGGCAACGATCTTGTGGTGACCGTCTCTGGCAACAATCCACTACCACTTGGCACCTCAAGCGGCACCATCGCGACACTCGACTTCCTCGCGACACTCGGCAACGACACCTGCACAGATATTTCGATTGACGCCTTCACATGGACCGCGGACAACATCAGCGTAACGCGTCAGAGTGGTCGCTTCTGCTTGACCGGCGTCTGCGTAACAGGTGGGACCATTCGCTTGCTCGATCCAAACGCAAAACTAAGTCTCTCGCAAACGCATCCAAACCCAGCGAGCACTCAAACGCAAGTGGAATATGAACTAAGCGAGCAAGGTGAGACTAAACTCTTCATCACCGATATTATGGGGAAAGAGGTAAAGCAGATTGTCGCTGGTGTACAACTCTCGGGTCACTACACCGCAACATTCGACCTAAGTGGCCTCGCTCAAGGCACCTACATCTACGTGCTCCAGACCCCGACGCAAAAGTTATCGCATCTGATGCAGATCAGACGGTAAGGGCATGTGCTGATCTGGATGAATTTAGGGCTTTGTTCGGGCCTTAAACGATAAGTGCTGGAAGTTCAGCGGCTTATACCTATTTGTTCGCTGATAATTCGAAACGGCAAGATCTGAATCCCTTCGATCATCGTTGTGGATTTATCCTTACCGAGCGCTTTCTGGTAGTCGACCGCGCTTTTCCGGAGCGCTTTTTTATCGTTTGCATAACGTGCCACGCTTCCGAGGAAGCCAATGAACCTGCTCGAGTTAGCATCTTTTTTCAAATACCTCTGACGGTACGCGTTGAGTGTTTCTAACTTCTCCTCGAGTGCACCATACTGCTTACCCTCAAAGTGAAGCAGGAACTCGAGTATCAGAATCGACAAATTGAAACCCGTCTTATCTTTTAAATAACCCGCCGTTGAATGCGGAATTCGCCGCAATGCGCTCAACCTCTGTTTAACAATGGACTGCTCACTGAATTTGCCTTGTGCGTATTCAAGATACATTTTGAACAGTAGCCAGCGTTGCTGAAGATGCTCTGGCAATAGAGCATATCGAGGATGTGTCGTTACCTCGTTAAAAATGGATTCGGCTTTTTTCAGATCGAGCAAGTGTAAATGAAGGAAGAATTCCGGACCTTTGAAGTTAAACCAATTTGGATTCCCTGGAGTATAAAGCTTCGAACAATCCGCAGCTGCTTCTTTCGCTGTTTGATATGCTCCAACATGCAGCGAACATTCAAGTTGCTTCATTGCATATTCTCCCGCGAAGGATGGGCTCTGAAATTGGGGATGTGACCGCAAAAATTGTTTCGCTTGCCCACAAGCTGTGAGAGCCTCATTGAGGGACTCTTCGAGTTCGAGAGACATAATGCGCACGCGGAAATAGAGCCGACCGATATTAAAAGACGGATGTTTCGCGTACATGTCAGCCAAGCGCTTGGAAGCTGCATGAGCGAGCTTCTGGTTACGCTCAGTGATTGCGCCAGTAACAGCAAGCGCGGCAGCAAGCTCATCCCAGAGCCTGTTTCCCTCAATCTCCAAAGTCAAGATCTGAAGATACCGATCGATCTCAAGATTTAAAGAGGCGACTTCCGTCTCGTGCCCGTCGAAGGAAGCCTGTGACGCAAGCATGCGGAGAAATTCAATCGTATTCGGTGTGAGCTCATATTCCGCTGATTCTTTTAGCCCCTTCCGCATTGTTCTTTGTATAGCCCCTCCAAGTCCGAACATCAAGAGCGTCTGGGAAATGAAGAGTGTCTTTGCGTTCCGATATGCCGCTCGACGATACGAAGAAGACGAATCGCTCGTCAACTCCAGAGTGAACAGACTATTAAAGAGCTTGTGCTTGACTTGATCACGCAGTACTGCAAAGTACTTCTTTGTTCGAGCGACTGGCAGCGAGCGGTGGAGTTCACTCTCCGTTGTCACAGATGGATTCAGGAGCCCTCGATAAATGTGCGAATGTAAATCATCCTGCGCAGTGCCGTCGATCGTGGAAGAGCGCGTAGAGAGATGATGCTCTATGAGCTTTGCAAGCTCCCGTAAAAGTGAAAACTCAGTTGACATGAAAGACTGAATTTAGGTAATGCGATTCAGCGCGTCAAAGTGGAAAGTGGCCTTTCTTTATTATGGACACTGGATTCGAATAAGACAAAATTCTGGTAATTTCGAGTGGTTACCCAATATATGGGCAATTTCTCGTTTAGTATGAACCCCAAAACTGTCCCTTTTATTTCAGCTTTTTAGTGTAATATTTGTAAGCAATTCTAATGTCACTTGATTTTTTGAAAACCATGAAAACAATCATCCTCGTCTGTTTCTCACTTCTCGCGCTCCTGACTACCAATCTTGAAGCAAACGAAAAGAACCAAAAAACAGCGTCAACCTTGACGTGTGTCCTTGATAACCAATCGACGAATGCATTGGGGTCGGTTGTGCTTGCCTCAAGCTCTGAGTCGAATACGATATCCGTCAGTGCGTCCACATCCTACAACGTAACCGTCGCGGCAGTCGTCACATCCGTAACGATTAACGGACAGACGGTGAGTTCACCGAATAACGGATCGATCGCGCTTGCAAATGGCTCCATTATCACCGTGGAATGGCAAGCTCCCGGCATTATTATCATCGTTGATAAGAATACAATTGAATAAAGTTTGTGCGAGAGAAAATTGGGTCTGGCCCTCTAACTCTAATGGTGAGATCCAATTCTTTTGCATGATTACATCATGATGCGTATGCCAACACCTTTCCTAACTGCTTCCCGAATACCTCGAGCGCATGTTCGTCCCGCTTGCGGCAGCGTTGCTTGCTGCCGTAACACGAAGATCGGCTTGCTTTCAAAGTACATGGATGCTGAGGGAATAGTGCGAAGACTATACATCGCATTCACCAGATCATTCTTGATTTAGTAATCTATTATGAAACGAAACGAATCGAACACAACGAGCGGCCTTCTTCGCCGCGTAGGATCACTCGGCAAACGTTTGTTTGCCACACTCTTGGTGACAGGAGCACTATCGATCGGACTGCACTCGGCTGCAAATGCGCAGTGGATGCAAGGCACTTCACCGCAGGATGTGGATTTGCAATTTCCAACGGTAAGTCATGTTGGTAT
>JBDTCS010000283.1:0-2207 GCA_039923455.1 Kapaibacterium sp. (SeqCode)
TTTCAAAGCTTAGGAATTCAGCTTATGGCAAGCGATAACAAATACTATAATGCCGATGATCTCGGTAAGTTTGGCAATATCGGCGAGTACGGGAAAGATCTGGCCGATAAGTTCTTCTCCTGGTACGGAGCAGTATTCGCTGAAGGTGCACTGACCGCGCGGGAGAAGTCCTTGATTGCACTCGCAGTAGCGCATGCGGTGCAATGTCCCTATTGTATAGATGCTTATAGTACGGATGCGTACGAAAAGGGCTGGAGCGAACAACAGATGATGGAGGCGGTGCATGTTGCCGGAGCAATTCGTGGAGGAGCGAGCCTCGTGCACGGCGTGCAGATGATGAACAAGATTAACGAAATAGGAATGTAGGTAGGTTAATTGTGCCCGGAGGGGAGGCAGCTTCTCCAGAGCTGCCTAACCGACACCGAGAATAGAAATAGTAATAATCTTTATGAATGAAATCTATTAATGCGGAGCACGGTCCGCTTGCAAACACAGAGTATCAGCTCAAAGTAATTCAGCACGGTGCTGATGGTCGGTTTGTAGCGACTCCGTTTCAGGACAAGCTACGTGCGATTGGCCGTTATCCATTGCACCCGACTCTCATCTCAATCTTCCAAATGAATATTGGTAAGATGTGCAATCAAACGTGCAAACACTGTCACGTTGATGCAGGGCCAGACAGAAAGGAGCGCATGCCCCGTCAGACAATGCAGGCCTGCCTCGACGTGCTCGACGGCAATCCGCAGCTTCATACTGTCGATATTACCGGCGGTGCTCCGGAAATGAATTCTAACTTTCGGTGGCTCGTCGAGGAGCTTTCAGCGCGCAAGTTGCATGTTATCGTGCGTTGCAATCTTACGATCATTCTTGCGAATCCGTCCTATCATGATTTGCCGGAATTTTTCAAATCACACCACGTGGAGGTTATCTCGTCGCTCCCGTTTTATACACAAGATCGCACTGACCGGCAGCGAGGGGATGGAGTGTTCCAAGAATCTATTAAGGCGCTGCAAATGCTGAACGCGGTGGGATATGGCGTGAAAGGAAGCGGACTCACATTGAACCTTGTCTACAATCCTGCCGGTGCGTTTCTGCCCGCTTCGCAGGAAGCGCTTGAGCAGGAGTACAAGGTTGCACTGATGAAGGATTACTGCATCACCTTCGATAAACTTTTCGCGATCACGAATCTTCCGATCTCCCGCTATCTTGACTATCTACTAAAGACCGGTAACTTCGAGAGCTATATGGGCAAACTGGTGACGGCCTTCAATCCTGTTGCTGCGGAGGGGGTGATGTGCCGCAACACCATTAGTGTAGGGTGGGATGGCTATCTATATGATTGCGATTTCAATCAAATGCTCAATCTAAAAGTAACGTCAAAAGGAAAACATATCTCTGAGTTCAACCTTCCCTCGTTACAGGCACGACAGATCGTGACAGCGCAACATTGTTACGGCTGCACTGCCGGTGCAGGCAGCAGCTGCGGGGGGGCAAACCGCGTAGGGAGCGATGGAGAACGCAAGAAAAATTAGCTCGGAAGAGGCGCTCATCATCTTTGCGCGCAAACCGGAACTGGGCAAAGTGAAAACCAGGCTCGCTGCTCAAATAGGTGAATCTGCCGCACTATCCATTTACGAGAAGCTGCTACTCCATACAAAGCTTGTCGCGGAACAATGCGATTGTGATACGTATGTATTTCTTTCGCAAGTAAGTGAGAATGACTTTTGGAAGGAGTTCTCACTCGAATTGCAGTCAGCAGGGGATTTGGGCGAAAAGATGGATGCGGCCTTCCATCATCTATTCAAGCTTGGGTACAAACGTGTTGTCATCATAGGAAGCGATTGCTCCGAGTTGCAACCCACTCATCTGACCCAGGCATTCGCAGTGCTTCACGAGCGTGATATCGTTATCGGCCCGGCGACAGATGGGGGCTACTATTTACTCGGAATGCAAAATCTCCACCCCGCACTATTTTACGAAAAGGAGTGGTCGACACCAACGGTTTTTGCGGAGACTATTTACACTATAGAGAGTTTGGCACTTACGTATGATCTATTGCCAATGCTAACAGATGTCGATGAGCAAAAGGATGTACCGCCCAGATGGAGAGAACCCTCCTGGGAAAAATAGTTGGGTGTGTGAAGATGGAGAAGTACAGCGTTGCGCGTCGCAGCGTTGAAAACGAATTGGTACGGTCGAAGAAGCAA
>JBDTCS010000284.1:0-2604 GCA_039923455.1 Kapaibacterium sp. (SeqCode)
CGATATTGCCGAGAACAATCAGCGCAATAATTTCTTCGAGTATGGTGCCGATCCCGATGGCACATTCGTGCCACGACCTGCGCACATTCGCAAAGCGTATCCGAGAGACCAAGCTGCTCCGAATATAAAATTCGATAGTCAAAACGAATCGCAAACGCAAACGCACCGATTGCTGCGTCGCGGAATTCCGTTCGGCACCTCGTTTCGTCCAACACTCGGCGCTGCAAGCCACACTACGAAAGCTCCGAAGGGAATGGACGATCGCGGATTGATCTTCGTGTGCTATCAAAAGAGTATCGTGAATCAATTCGAATTCGTGCAAGGAGCATGGGTGAACGAGCCCGACTTTCCGCAGAAAGGTGATGGTGTTGATCCGATTATTCATCAGCGTGAGGACGCGAAGGGCTGCCCGTTTCATTTGCCGATCGCTGGCAAGCCAAAAGAAGTGAGCATTCAAAATTTCGTCACGACTACCGGTGGCGAGTATTTCTTTCAACCTTCGCTGCCCGCCCTTGAAGCGATCGCAAAGGGAAAGATCTGATGCACACGTACGATCGCGATTAAACTCCGTCGCAACACGAACTTGCACATGTGTTGCGGCGGAAAAAAAGTCTGGTTGACCTCTGATAATCTTATAGCATAACATAGACGATGCCTCGGAAAGCAAAAACGTTAATGGGTGGCTACTGGATGTTTGCCGGAATTGGCAAGCGAAGTCGCTCGGCGCATCTGGCAAATAAACTCGATCGCAATCTTCACGATGTAGACGGCAAAAAGCCACTGATCAAAGAAGCAAAACTTCGGCTCGATGATCAAGCGGTCGATTTTTTTCATGGCGTTTCGAGATACGTTCGATGCGTTGCAACGAAGCCGATCGAAAAAAGACGAACATGGCAAAATCATGCAGGCAATCAAGTTGTGCAACCGATCTGGTTCGCACAGCCGATGCGTCTGCATGACATACAAGCGCTCGTCAAGCGTGCGAAAGAAGAGGGATACAAACTCAAGGCGATAGGTTCAGGTCATTCGTTTTCTGACGTTGCTGTTACAAGTGATATTCTCGTCGAGACACATCAACTTGATCGTGTGCTTGCCAAAGATTGCTTAAAGCCGACAGCCGATGAGCGCACACTCTTCCATGTAGAGACCGGTATGCGAATTAGTGCGCTGAATGATGCGCTCGATATTGCCGGTTTTTGTCTTGCAAACATGGGATCGTATGACGCGCAGACTGTCATCGGTGCGATCTCGACCGGTACGCACGGTTCGGGAATTACGCTCGGACCGATCGCAGAATCTGTCGTGTCGATTCAGATTGTCGCCGAAGATGAGAAGCTGTATCGCATAGAGCCAACAGATGGTGTCACGGATCCCGCGCAATTTGCAACAGAGTATCCCGAAGCCGTGCTCGTGCAAAATGACGATTGGTTTTATTCGGTAGTCGTTTCGATGGGCTGCATGGGGATCGTCTATTCGGTGATGCTGCGAGTGCTCGATAAATATTGGTTGAGCGAGACGCGCGAAATGTGTGAGTGGGATGAAGTTCGCGCAAAGCTCGACACTCCCGATCACGGTCGCGCATGGCTTGCCGAGAGTCGGCACACAGAAATACTCATCAATCCATATACGGTCGCGGGCAAGCGATCGTGCATCATCTGTCGGCGCGAACTTCTATCTGCGCCGCCTTCGGCGAATGATGGGTCGATCGATCATCGCAACGTGTACTCGGAATTTGTTGCAGGTGTACCGGGTATTTCGGAAGTATTTGAATTTCTCTTCAATGGATTTCCGGAGTTGACGCCACGCATCATTCAGTCTGCACTGGAAACACTCAAAGATAAGAAGTTTGCCGCCGTGAGTTACAAAGTGTTGAACATCGGCCGAGCCAACGACGTACTCGCATTTTCCGCGGAGATCGGCTATCCGCTGGAGACCTACCTTGCCGCGACCGACGAGATACTTCGGCTCGCGCAACAAGCGCTCACGGTCGGTCAGGTGTATCAGACTTCGCCGTTTTCGTTACGCTTCACCGCTCCGAGCAAACATTATCTCGCTATGCAATACGGCCGCGAAACGTGCATGATCGAGATGCCGATCATTGATGGTACGTTCGGTGCGTGGGAAACGCTGGACAGGTTCATACACTCCGGCTACAAATTTCAAGGTAGGCCGCATTGGGGTCAATCGCATAAGATCTCCGGCACGAATAATTTCATTCAGTCCATGTATCCAAAGTTCAACACATGGCTGGATGTGTACAACCAGCTTAGCCCGAAACATCTTTTTGCAAATAGTTTTACAGAGCGGTGCGGAATTACAAGCCCCATCTGATCGAGGCACTCCAAAATTTAAGGCAACAAAAAATACGAAGCAGTATGAACTCTCCAAACCTTGAAGGGCGTAAATCATCCAAACGCAGATTGCCACCGCTCCTGACTACGATCTTGCTCCTTAGTTGGATCGCATTTGTAGTCGTGGTACCGGCTTATTGGGGAGATCGGGTCTTTATCGCCTTATCCGGGCTGGCGGCGGTGTCGATACTCGCGGTGTTAAATTTATTTGGGAGGCTCAGGTTTCAAACTGCGAGAAAGCGACTGCATATTC
>JBDTCS010000285.1:0-5980 GCA_039923455.1 Kapaibacterium sp. (SeqCode)
GACTTATTCTTTCCAGGGACTCAGCCAATTATTTATTGGGCCGACCAGAATGGGAATTTTGATACTTCGAGGTACACACTGTTGAAGCGGCAGTTGACCGATGGCAGACCTGCGGAGCCAATTTCGAACAATTACTGCCTTGTGCCTTGCACTACTGATAGTGTTGATGACGTGGTATTCGTCGCGGAACGGCTCGATTCCGGAGGGTACCGCGCCTATCTCGTTATCTATAACGCAGCAAGTCTCTCTCTACAAAAAGCATCCGTGATTCCTGATGCCTTTTCTTTCCTTGATAGTGTGCACCAAGGGACACCATATGGTCGATCCTTCTTCGTTGGAACTTTTAGCGGTAAGAGTCGGAAGAACATCCTCGTAATGGATGATTTAGGCAATCATATTTTCTTTTATGCGAACGAAGAACCCTTCTCATTAAGTAAGCTTGCAAACGCTGCTCACTATGACACTTTATTCTCAGGTTGGCAGCATCCTACGCTCAGGGGTACAGGTTACAATGACATTGCGCATGCACTTTCTATGCAAGCCTTTCCAAAGGCCTCATGGGACAAATCACAAGATCTAATCTGGGTCTGCCATTTTCTGGATCGGGATGTTCCTACTGGTACTCGCATGTACTTTTTCAAAGGTGGTCCCAACTTTGGTAGCAAACGATTGACTCTCGACAGTGCGGATTTCGTTATTCGCGCACCCGGGGACCAAGATCCAACATTCGGTGGAGGGTTCGGAGATCAGTTATACGATTGTGGGGACATGACTGGCACAGGCAATCGCGTACTCCTTACCTTGGAGGGCCCCGATCTACTCTATGGTGTCTGCTCCTTCTTCGTTACCGGTAAGGCTTTGGATGACAAAGTTGATCTCTATTATTCCATAGGACCTGGCGGCGCGGCACTCGAACCAGACACGCTGACCGCGGATCATGACAACCTCCAAGATGTGATCATTGGAATTCCGGATTACTACTCGTATGACGATTTAAACCTGGGAAAGCAATACGTTGGTTCGATCCATGTGGTCCATGGCTCCAAGAAGATCCCGGTACATATCAGCGAGCGCTTCGCAGTAGAGAAGCATGCAGTAGCAATTGGATCGATGATGCTCTATCCGAATCCCACACACGACCATACCTCGATTGAGTGTTCATTTGAGCATCCGGGACGAGTTTCCATTCAGATATATGATGTGCTTGGTAGAGTTGTAATGCGAGAAGATCGAGAGGTCAGAGCAGGGAGAGAAGTCTTCAGCCTTAGCCTGAATGGTTTGACCAAGGGTGCATACTCAGTGCGAGTGAGTGGTTCGAGTGTTATGATGAATACGGAGTTGATCGTTCAATGATCGCTCGAATGATTTCGAGCGTTTCGTTTTTGTTGGTGTGATGCAAGGTTTGAAAGCCGAGGCTTTTTGCTGCTTCGATGTTTGTGAGTCGGTCATCGATGAATAGTGTATCGGCCGCGTCGATCCCGAGTGTTTCGATTGTGTGATGAAAGATCGCAACATCAGGCTTGATTAGTCGGCACTCACAACTGAAAATCATTCCGGTCGTGCGTTGCAATTGCGGGTAAGTAGTCCGGACGTACTCGGTGTGAAAGGGATTGATGTTCGATAGGATATAAGTCTCGTAGCCTAACGATTGTAGCTCTTCTAAAATAGCGAGCATCTCTGGCTCTGCAATTAGCATTCGCTGCCAAATCAACTCAAGCTCTTCGGGTGTGCCACTCCAGCCAAATCTTTTCGCTAACTCACGATGGAATTCCGCTTTGCTGAACGTACCTTGATCGAAGGCATCGATCAAGTCCGTTTCAATAATGCCATGCCGAATGACTTCTGCGGGCTCAGTCGCTTGCTTAGCGATCTGCGCAGCTCCCCACTGCATATCACATCGAATCAGAACATTTCCGAGATCAAACAAAAACCGAATGCGCTTTTCGTCGCCCACGCTACTGCTTCTTTGTTTTAGGCTTTGTTGCGCCGGAAGTCGGCATGTAAAGATTCGTGATGTAATCGTTCATCATGCGCTCGCTCGAAAACTCGGGAAGCACAGTGCGGATAGATTCCTTCATCACTTGTATCCACTTATGCGGAAGCCCGTCTGTTGCTCTGTCGTAGAAGAGTGGAATGATTGACTGCTCCAGCGTTTCGTACATATTATTCGCGTCGACCCTATCTTGCTCTTGCTGCGAACCTTCGGTTGCACCTTCGAGCGCCCAGCCGTTCATGCCATTGGCTGCTTCGATCCACCACCCGTCGAGTATCGAAAAATTTGGCACGCCATTAATCGCGGCTTTCATGCCGCTAGTTCCGGAAGCTTCGAGTGGTGCTTTCGGATTGTTCATCCAAACATCGACGCCACGAACAAGATTTTTCGCAACATGCATCGAATAATTTTCGATGAATGTGATCCGTCCGGCGAAGGCCGGGTCTTTCGCGTACGCATAGATGTCGGCAATGAGTCGCTTGCCACCTTCGTCGGCCGGATGCGCTTTACCGCTAAAGACGAATTGCACCGGTTGCAGTGAATTGGTTAGAATGCGCTTCAGTCGATCGAGATCGTTGAAGATTAATGTCGCGCGCTTATAGGTCGCGAACCGTCTTGCGAATCCGATCGTCAGAATACTCGGATCGAGCAAAGCTCCCGAAGGAATGAAGAGCGCGGCGTCCATACCGGCGCCCATCCATTTGCGACGTATACGCTCGAGCACAAAACTTACGAGGCTCACCTTCATGCGCTCCTTCGCAATCCAGAAGTGCTCGTCGGGAATGTCGAGTACTTTATTCCAATATTCCGGTTCGCGTTGATGCGTGTGCCAATCCTTGCCGAGTTCGCGAGTGAAGAGCCCGTTCATCTCTGGTGCGATCCAAGTCGGAATGTGCACGCCATTCGTAACGCTCGTGATCGTGCGATCCTTCTCGACAAACTCCGGCCACATCTGACGTGTAACCTCTTCATGCTTTTTGCTAACAGCATTTCGCATCTCACTCAAGTTCATCGACAGAACTGTCATATTAAATCCGGTGCCCCAAACTTCTTGGTGCTCGCCAAGCTTGAGGAAGGTCTCGCGATCAATCCCAAGCTCTCGCCAAAAGTAGCTGAAATATTTATCCATGAGCGCGAGTGGAAACGAATCATGTCCGGCGGGGACGGGCGTGTGCGTGGTGAAGACGGTGCAACGTCTGACGAACAAGATCGCATCACTAAAACTCATTCCATTCGCAACA
The DNA here is from genome assembly GCA_039923455.1 of Kapaibacterium sp. (SeqCode). Taxonomy (GTDB): domain Bacteria; phylum Bacteroidota; class Ignavibacteria; order Palsa-1295; family Palsa-1295; genus JBDTCS01. Next base: position 3,235 of record JBDTCS010000285.1, read on the forward strand.
GCTTCGCGCAATCTTTCGAGCAGCATAAACGCAACGTGCCCTTCGTTCGCATGCCATACATCGGGTGCCAAGCCAAGTAATCGTACGATCCGTACGCCACCGACTCCGAGCGCGATCTCTTGCCTGAGTCGATACTCCTGATCACCTCCGTAAAGTCTTTTCGAAATTTCGCGATTCCACGGTTGGTTGAGCTCAGTATCGGAATCCATCAGATAAAGTCTGGTGCGGCCCGCACGGACTCGCCAGATCTGCAGATGCAGCATGTCGTGCAAACCTTCGAGCGGCAGCGAGACGATAGCTGGCTCGCCACTTTCAAGATACGTCCGCTCGATGGCTGTATTTGCGGTATCGATCTCGCTGTAGGTTGCTTCCTGCGAACCATCGGGCGCGATGTGCTGCTCGAAGTATCCTCTCGGATACATGAAGCCGATCGCGGTGAGGTCGAGGCCCATGTCGCTAGCTGTCTTTGCATGATCACCGGCGAGCACACCAAGTCCACCGGAATAGATCGGCAAGCTCGAGTGCAATCCGTACTCGGCAGAAAAATATGCGATCTTCTTATCGGCGATGGCTTTGTAACTCGTCACGACCGGCGTTCCGGCACGAGAGCTTAGGGCATCGAATTCCTTGATAACGCTCTTATATTTATGCAAAAAGGTCGGATCAATTGCGAGGCGCTCCAACCTATCTTGCGTGGCAGCCCGAAGTATTCGGACCGGGTTATGCTCCGTTCGACGCCAGAGCGTGACGGATACCATTCGAAAGAGCGCTCGGGCATCCGGATACCAACTCCACCAAATATTGTGCGCCAACTCATTGAGTCGTTCGATCGGCTGAGGCAGTGTGCGGTCGGATAAATTCAATAATAATTCGGGATTCACGGGCGAATTGCTCACAGATTTCGAAACGCTAAAAAATAATGATAGAAATAATACCCTTGCAAAAATAACCTATACGGCGATAGCTCGGAACGCGGAACACAAAAAACTACGAAGTAGGTCTAATCCGTAGCTAGGTCTAATCCGAAGTATGTCTAGAGACCGATCGGGCACTTGTCTCCGAGGTTTCCGTATTTTTACATACGCATATTCATAATACAACAATGAACGAGGAGTGGAAAGGGGCGCACGCAAAGGCGGGCGAAGTCAGTTTATATTTTGAGACGCATGGATCGGGGGAGCCGCTCGTCTGTCTGCATAACTTTAGCTCGAATTCACGTACTCTGTTCAGCCCGCTTTTGCCAGAGCTTACTATGCACTACACCTGTTATCTTGTGGATCTTCGAGGGCACGGGCGTTCGGATAATCCGGGCGGCACGTGGAGTCATGAGGAGAGTGCGTGGGATATTATTCGGTTTTGCGAAACGCTCGGCATCACGCGTGCCAGATTTCTCGCCGCGAGTTCTGGCGGGATGACGATGTTGCGCGTCGCAAGATACAAACCGGAACTCGTCGAAGCGATGGTGCTCGATTCAGCGACGTACCGAGTCCCGATCGAAGCGAGAAAATTTTACAAGCCATACTCGGCCTTAAGTCCGAAGCTCGTGAAATATTATGCGGCCGCAAATGAGATCTATGGCAGCGAATACGGACCGGTACTCGCAAAAACGTTTTATGATTTTAGATTGCCGGAGTGCGATATCAATGTTCCACTGGAGGTTTTAAACACGATACGCTCACCAACACTTGTGCTCAGCGGGGACCGCGATTCTTTTTTCACAGTCGATATCGCAATCGATATGCGATTGACGATTCCAGGCTCCGAGTTGTTCGTATTTCCGAACACGCAGCATATCGTGATGGCCTTTCATCCGGAGATGGTAGCCCGGCACGCGATCGAATTCTTTGCACGACACACATCACCGAAAGCTTAAGCTAACAATGCAGACCGATTCATTTCACTACTCCGAAGAAGCAGGTATCGCACGCGTCAGATTTGCACGCCCCGACACGTTGAACTCGCTTACGCTGAAAGTCTATCGCGATCTCACCGATCTGATGTACGCGTTTCGCACGAACGATGCTGTCAAAGTTGTCGTGATCGAAGGTGAAGGAAAAGGCTTCTGCTCCGGTGGAGATGTGCACGAAATCATCGGCGAGCTTTTTTCTCGCGATGTGAAGGGGCTCTTGGAGTTTACTCGTATGACCGGCGAACTCGTGATGAATATGCGAATGCTCGAAAAGCCGATCATTGCATCCATCAACGGAATCGCGGCTGGTGCTGGAGCGATGATAGCGCTCGCGAGTGATTTTCGAATCTTCGCAACGCCGGCAAAGATCGCGTTCCTTTTTCAGAAAGTCGGACTCACGGCCGCAGATATGGGCGCCGTGCATCTGCTTCCGAAAGTAGTGGGTCTCGCCCGTGCGACCGAAATGCTGATGCTCGGCGATTCCATCACGAGCGATGAGGCACTCCGTGTTGGGCTCGCGAATAAAGTTGTTCCGCTCGAAGAATTAACCGAAACCGTTTTGTTACTCGCTAAGCGCTTGTCAGAGTCGGCATCAATGGCGCTCGGACTCACCAAGCGGCTGATCATGAATGAGTGGAACATGGATCTAATTACCGCTATCGAGCAAGAAGCTACCGCACAAGCCCTGATGCTGCAGTCGGGGGATCATCGGGAGTTTCATGCGGCGTTTGTCGAGAAGAGGAAGCCGAGGTTTGAGGGGAGGTAGAGGTGGGTTTCCTCGGGAGACCCTCACCCTAAATCCCTCTCCCGCTGGGAGAGGGACTTATTGGATTTGTT
>JBDTCS010000286.1:0-39485 GCA_039923455.1 Kapaibacterium sp. (SeqCode)
AATGTCCAAACCGTTACCAAATAACTCGACAGTGAATTCGCCATCAAAGGTTTGAAATCTGAGCGTTGAATTTCGAGCGCCAATGTTCTGTGGGCTAAAACGAATCGTTACAACCTGCGTACCACCAACCGGAAGAACCAAACTGGGTGTCGATGGAACGATCACCTTGAACTCACCGGTCGAGTTTCCACCAGCGACGAAGATATTATCTATCTGAAGATCTACGGGGCCGGTGTTCGTTATGAGGATGTTGCTGTCTTTGCTAAAGTTGGTCTTTAGCGTTTTGAAATCCACTACAGCAGGAGTTGCCGACATTCGCACGTTGGCGAAGCCGTTTAAGGTAAGTATGGATAGCCATAACAGCGGAAAAACGAACCTCCGCATTAATTATTTCGGTCAGTTAGACTCTTTGGTGCACAACGTCTCTATATAAAAGACACGAGAGGGGCAAGAAGTTACAGTTTCCGAGCCAAAAAAAGTGATAAAAAATTAGGCATTTCGGTAATTACGCCGAAATGCCTAACGAAATATGGCTTCGAGACCTACGGTTTTAGCGGACCGTAGCGCGATAACTCTGATATTGCGCGGTCTTGAGCTGCGGCTCGGATGGCTCAGGAAGCCCCGCTGCCTTCGTGTACTGGTTGATCAACGCTAGGCGTTCTGCTGACGGTGGATGTGTCAAAAAGAGCTTATCAAGGCTCGAGGGATGCTCTTTGCCTGTCGCGAGAATCTTGGTCATGAAATACTTTATAGCGCCAGGATAATAAGGGCGGCCCGGCAAAACATTCAGATCATTGAAGCTCCCGAGATCGGCTTCACGCTCATCGTCACGGCTGAATCTGAGTGACGTTAGGTTGCCTGCAAGGCTGGCCGCGATCTGTGCGAGTGCACCAGGGTTGTTTCCGAGAGCGATTGCTGCGATAGTCTGCATGCCGTAAGCTTGCGTCATTTGGCGTGTTCCGTGGCGATGATCGGCGTGGGTGGTTTCGTGCGCAAGGACTCCGGCCATCGTCGCTTCGTTGTCGACAAATTTGATGAGACCTGTGTAGACATACATTGGTCCACCCGGAATAGAAAATGCGTTGATCGTATTCGGATCGTTGATGATCGTAACCTGATAGTTGAAATCTTTATTCGTTACGTTCTTGCTCGAAACGATTGTGTTCTCAATATTTTGGAAATAACTCCGAAGCGCCGGGTCGTTATAGACAGGATACTGAGATGGATTCTTTGCAATCTCGGCTTGCATTTGTTGGCCAAGCTTCACGTCGTCGCTTTTTGCGAAAAGATTTATTCCTCCTGCGCAACCCATATAGATAGCGGCATTGAGAAGAATTAATACCGCGAGACCGGTAAGCGCCATAGGTGCGCGATCTGCAATTTTGTTTTTTAGTGAGATCATACGATTATAGTATTATTAGTCAATCAATAAAGTTGCAACCTGCTACGAGCGAAAATTACCGCTCGACATTGCCCCACAGCCCATACTGAGATGGATAACGCACAGCTTCGAGAACAAGTCCCCGAGCCGGAGCCGTGTATCGTGCACGTGCATGCTCCGTTGGAGTCAGCAGGAGATGTTCGAATTCGGCTATCGATAATGTCCCCTTCCCAATCTCGACCATGGCGCCAACCAGCGCACGCACCATGCCTCGCACGAATCGGTTCGCGCGAATATTTAGCACAAAGTTCGTGCCACTCAGTTTCCACTCACAAATATCGATGGTACAGCGATAATGCTCGACATCGTCGGATCGTTTGCTGTAGGAGGTGAAATCGTGTTCACCCAAAAGCAAATTACTGACCTTTTGCATCAGCGTAGTGTCGAGTGAAAAGCTCACAGCCCACATGTAGTCCCGATGAAGTGCAGCTCGTCCGAGATGAACAGTGTAAGAATATTCTCTTGAGACCGCAGAGTGCCTCGCATGAAAATCATTCGGGACATTCCGAATATCGTGGATTACGATATCGGTTGGGGTAGTGCCGTTTAGGGCCGCAAGCAATTTGAAATTTGTGATGCCGGAGAGTTCGGGAGTGTCCGCATGCGCAACCATTCCACGTCCGTGAACGCCGGAATCTGTACGACCGGCGCCGGCAACGGCAATCCGTTCTTGGTAGATCTGGAAAAAAGCATCTTCGATCTGCGACTGAACCGTTTGTGCGTTTTCTTGCACTTGCCAGCCCGCGAGTCGGGAGCCATCGTACTCGATCAGTAGTGCGATACGTGGCATCTTAGGCTATTAACAGTGAAAGCACCAGCAATTAAAATGTGTAATGCAAAAAGAGTGAGGCACCCTTCGGATCGGTCAGTGCGCCCATGCGAGGTCCGAAGATAAGATTTGATCCATGATCTTGGGGTTTTTCGAGCAAGGCCTTGTTATATTTTCGAGTCACGATAAACGCATCGATTGCGCTGATCAAATGATTAACGACAATCGCTGCGAGCATGAATTGGCGATCGTTGTCAAGTGTCTGAACACGGATTCGGAGTGCGTCGAAAGTTTTCTCTTCCTCTTTTGTTGACCAACGCCATCCTTGCCCGTTCGAGATCAATTGATCCGGCTTACCTTCGCGAAGCATCTCCTCGTTGAAAATATCTGAGGATTGATATTGGCCTACGTGCGCAAAATAGTCACCGTCACCTCGTCTGGCTGAACTCGCTCCTGCTGACGAGATGGCATTGCTCTCCATGTCGTTTTGGAAATCGCTGGTATATACCGTTAAGCCAGCGTAGCCACCCCAGAGCACTACTTCGGAGCCTGATAGATATCTCCCAGCATCAAACCGACCGGTGTAGGCTTCCCCCAAACCAGGTACCAACGCGGAGAGCAGCGCAGCGAGCAATGGAGACTTCTTGTCCTCGGCGATCGTGGTTTCGATTGGCGATTGTGGCACGCGTGCACTCTCAAACGTAAATGAACTCAGGCTCGGCTGTGTGCTTTGGGCACTCACCCTTGAGGTATTAGCCAAAAGCGCAAATAAAACCAAAAGACGGAGCAACGGAAATGACCTCCGAGCCGAAATAATTCTCAGACTTTTTACCATCAAGCGATGTTTACAAAACTGGAAAATTGCGAGCATCCGAGAAATCTCGGGCATGCGTATAGACTATCCTAACTCTTTTTAGGCAGTGATGTTTCCATAAGGACAGATTTTCCCCTTATTTTTACACGGGTGGCATTGGAACTTTGGAGAATTTCTCCCGTCGAAGACCCGTTGCCCTGGATCGAGGTGTATTTTTGGGGATTCCCCCGAGTTTCAAAACGGTGATCATTTAGCTCTAAGACGTTATGTGCGGTATTGTCGGGTATATCGGTAAAGAAGAAGCGACGCCAATTCTATTGGCTGGGCTAAAGCGCCTCGAGTATCGAGGGTACGATTCTGCGGGAATTGCACTCATAGAGCAACGAGCCGCAAGTCATACTGGTAACGGTTCGACTCATGGCGGCAACGGTTCGACTAAGCGCAATACACTTGTTGTTGAAAAATGCAAGGGCAAAGTCTCCGAACTTGAAGAGTTAACGCGCAGTCTTCCGCTCCACTCGACGATCGGCATTGGGCACACGAGATGGGCGACGCATGGTGCCCCTTCGGATAATAATAGTCACCCGCACACAGATCAAGATAATAAACTTGCGATCATTCACAATGGTATCATAGAAAACTACAATACCATTCGTGATACACTTCTCGCCCGAGGTCACACATTCAAGAGCGAAACAGATACAGAAGTACTCGCGCATTTGATCGGAGAATTCTACAAAGACGATCGGCCACTTAGCGAAGCAGTGCGTCTCGCACTCAACGAAGTTGTCGGCGCATATGGAATTGCGGTGCTCGCCGTCGACAGTCCGGACGAAATCGTCTGTGCGCGAAAAGGCTCGCCACTTGTGATCGGTATCGGTACCAACGATGATTACTTTGTCGCCTCGGACGCTACCGCAATTGTTGCGCACACCCGCCATGTGATATATCTTTCGGACAACGAGATCGCCTCGATCACTCGCGAAGGCATAAAGACAAAGACGATCGAGAATGTCGATGTGACGAAACCGGTCGAGATGATCACCGTCGAGCTGGAGGAGATCGAAAAAGGTGGTTACGAACACTTCATGCTCAAGGAGATTCATGAGCAACCGAACACCATCACGGACGCGATGCGTGGAAGAGTTTTAGAGGAAGAAGGCGACATTGTCCTAGGTGGACTTCGCAATCATCTTCGTGATCTTCGCCGTGCTCAACGATTTATTATTAGTGCCTGCGGTACCAGCTTTCATGCTGCGCTCATCGGAAAATATATGTTGGAGCAACATGCACAGGTGCCGGTCGATGTCGAATACGCAAGTGAATTCCGCTATCGCAATCCGATTGTTACGGAGAACGACGTGATGTTCTCTATAAGTCAATCGGGCGAAACCGCCGATACACTTGCTGCGATGCGCGAAGGCAAACGCAAAGGTGCGCTCTCGCTCGGAATCGTGAATGTTGTTGGTTCGAGTATCGCTCGTGAATCAAGTGGTGGCGTGTACATACATGCTGGTCCCGAGATCGGCGTTGCATCGACCAAGGCATTCACTTCACAACTTACAGTGCTCGCGCTGATCACGATCATGCTCGGCAGAATGCGTTCGCTCTCTGTTATCGATGGACGCAATCTGATTCATGCACTCTTAAAGGTGCCTTCGCAAGTGAAGGAGATTCTTGATCGCTCCGAGGCTCCGATACGTGCGATCGCAGAGAAATTCAAAGGTGCCTCCAATTTTCTCTATCTCGGTCGCGGTTACAACTATCCTGTTGCACTGGAGGGTGCGCTGAAGCTGAAAGAAATTTCCTATATTCACGCAGAGGGTTATCCGGCTGCGGAGATGAAGCACGGTCCGATCGCACTTATCGACGATAACATGCCGGTCGTTGTCATCGCACCGAAGGACGAAGTGTACGACAAGATCTTGTCAAACATCGAAGAGGTTCGCGCACGCAACGGGCACGTGATTGCAATTGCGACGGAAGGTGACGAGCGCATTAAGCGTTTGGCCGAACATGTTATTTATATTCCGGAGACGCTCTCGATCTTCACACCGATGCTAACCGTGGTGCCTTTGCAGTTGCTTGCGTATTACATTGCCGAAGCTCGCGGGTGTAATGTCGATCAGCCGAGGAATTTGGCAAAGTCAGTTACGGTAGAGTAATTTAACCCACGACTTATTCTGTTAGGGGTTAAGTTTGCAGCGAAGCGCTACGTGCTGATTTAGCAAAAATATTCCTCCGGCGCCGGAGACTATTCCGAGCCATTCTGCGGCACTATACGGCGTCATCCACCACCCGATCTCGTTAAGAGAGCGGCTATTGTAGAGCACAACGTGTCCGTTCTCGGTCAACGTAAGCAGCGTGTCATTCGAGCAGGAGATTGCCACAACCTTCAAATCTAGTGTCCTGCGAGATAGGACACTCCCAAAGCTGTCGTAACACTTGAGTGAACTGCCTCGCTGATCAAGGACGATAATATGATTATCGCCGTCGATCGCAACATCCGTTGGGTTAACGAGCACCCCATCACTGCGCGAGTCGTTTGAATAGGCACCGATTGATTGCTGAATAGTCAGATCTGAAGTGGCACGAATCACACGTTTATTTTCCCCGTCGATAAAGAAAATATTTGCCGCATCATCTCCGGCGATCGCACGTGGATATCCGAAGCGGTTTTTTGGATTAGCATCCTCACGTGTGTAGAGCGTCGTGATATAGGTCAGATCTTTGCTGAACTCTACTATGCGATGATTGCCATAGTCTGCCACGAAAACAAAATTGGAAAAGCGTGCATACACATCACTCGGTGCATCGAACTGATTCTGTCCTCGACCTACGCCACTCACTGCACGAACACTATCCCCTGCGGCATTGAACTTCGTGATAGAAGATGCACCACGATCGACAACGTAGCTATTTCCGAATTGGTCGATACTTATTGCGACGGCATCCGCAAACTTTCCAAATTCCTTCTCGAGAACCAAAGTCCCTGTAGGCCCAGAAATACGTTGAGTGGAGTTATTCGGAATACGCGCACAACCAGCAACTGCAATTGCTGCAAATCCAAAAACCCAAAGCATTCTGCGTTGCTTTTGCACTATCTGAGAGGTAGATGAATTCCTATACGGTAGTGGGTATCGGCAGGAGAGAACATCAGCTTCGAAGTACTGGACGGAGCTGCCACGGGACCGGAATCGCTCACATCAAAATCGAAAAGATTCGCGGCGATATATGCATCGAGGATATTTGCAATATATACAAGACCGGTATAGATGTAGAATTTATCTCGATCATCGCGATAGAATTCTCGCAGCCTGGAATATTGATCGGCGCGACCGAGATCGCCGCGATTTGTCTGGTTCACAACCGAGTCAGCGGTATAATGATATCGGAAATTTTGAATCAAGGCACCATACACGAACACGCCGGTCACGGCATAAATGATCGGCACTTTCCACCACTGATTCAGATAGACTTGTCCGAGTCCCGGCAAGAGCGCACTGAGTCCGAGCGCCAGTGTCGGTGAACGCGTCATGTGAAACGCCGAAGTGTCTTCAGATGACTTTGGCATTGAGCGTACTGTATCCACGTGCATCTGCGCATGCACCTCACGCCCTCTAGGAGACAGGAGCAGGAATAGGAGTGTAAGGATAAACCATTTCGTCATGCACGCATGCACTTTTGTCAATCACACATGGCGATGCATTCGATCTCAACTCTCGCACCCTTCGGCAATTTCGAAACCTCGACAGTGCTTCGGGCTGGACGTGAGGGTGCGAGTTTCGATTCGTAGATCGAGTTGACAACCGGAAAATCATTTATACTCGTTAGAAAGATCGTCGTCTTGACAACATGTTCAAACGTGAGTCCGGCAGCCGCCAGCACGGCAGATATGTTCGCGAGCACTTGCCCAACTTCTTCCTCGATGCTGCTATTGTTTAGATCACCGGTTTTTGGGTCGAGAGGAATCTGACCGGAGCAAAACAGAAATCCACCGGCCCGAATCGCTTGCGAGTATGGGCCAATCGGTGCCGGAGCGTTTTCGGAAATGATCGTCTCGAGTGTTGGCATGGTCTCAGAAAAAATGATTGGCCTTAAAAATGATGAGTTTAATTAGAGTCAGCCGGAATGCTCAGCAGTAATTCGAAGATTCTTTCGAGATCATCTTCGGTGTAAAACTGAATCGTGATATCGCCTGCCCCATCCTGTTTCATCTTAACGCGGATCTGTGTGCCGAGCAATTGCTTGACTCGATTCTCCAAAGGTTCAAGTGCACGCGTATCGCGAAATTGATCTTCTGCATTTGGCTTCGAGGGTCGTCCTTGTTTTTTTGCAGCGCCTTCTTTTGGGAGATACTCTTTGACCGCGTCGCGTGCCAATTCTTCCAACTTACGCACGGAGAGGCTCTCGTGAATCGCTTGTTGCCAGAGTTCGATCTGACGCGTGGAGTCCGGGACTCCCATGATCGCTTTCGCATGCCCCATTCCGAGTGCACCGCCTCTTAGCGACGTGCGGATCGGCTCGGGCAATTTGAGCAATCGAAGAAAATTAGAGATCGTCGTTCTATCTTTGGCGATCTTCTCAGCAACCTCTTCTTGTGTCAAGCCACACTCGATGATAAGGCGCTCGTATGCTTCGGCTTCTTCGATTGGGTTGAACTGGGACCGTTGCACGTTCTCGATGATCGCGTATTCGAGCATCTTTGCATTCGAATTCGCCTCGATCACATACGCCGGTATCTTCTTTAGACCTGCCTCTATCGCCGCACGAACGCGTCGCTCACCCGAAACAAGTTCATACTTTCCGCCACCGCTGCTTCGAACGGTGATCGCTTGAATAATGCCGTGCTCTTTGATCGATCCGATCAGTTCATCGAGTGCCTCGCGTGGAAAGTCTTTCCGAGGCTGAAATGGATTCGAAGAAATTTGTGCGAGTTCAATCGCAGAGACAGAATCGTTTTGTGCGATCGGTGCTGTCTGCGTAGCTGCGGCGCGTTCACGACGGTGGCGCTGCTCTTCTTCATACGTGTCATCATCACCCACTGATGGGATCAGCGCACTCAAACCTTTTCCAAGAACGGATTTTACTTTGGACATGGAGTCGTTTACCTGGTAAGGTTTGTTTTATAGATTCGCGGCAGCTCGAGTCACGGAGGTTTCCTTTTTGGTCGTGACGGTCTTGAGATGTTTCTTGATCGCCGGATTGCGACGAATAACCTCCATCGCAAGATCGAGATAATTTTTCGTGCCAGAACTCGTAGCATCATAAAGCACGACCGGCATTCCAAAACTTGGGGCTTCACTCAATCGCACATTTCGCGTGACAAGCGTTTCGAAAACTTTGTCACCAAAGTATTTGCGTACCTCGCTTACAACCTGATTCGAAAGTCTTAAGCGACTGTCATACATCGTGAGCAGAACTCCTTCGATATCAAGCTTTGGGTTCAGATGCTTTTTCACGATGTTGATCGTGTTGAGTAATTGACCGAGTCCCTCAAGCGCGTAGTATTCGCATTGCACCGGGATCAGCACGCTGTCGGAAGCCGCAAGCGCGTTCAGCGTGAGCAAACTAAGTGATGGTGGGCAGTCGATAATGATGTAATCATACTCTTTGCGGACTCCTGCGATCACTTTAGAAATAACTCGTTCGCGCTCAGGCACTTCGACGAGTTCGATCTCGGCTCCGACGAGATTGATGTGTGATGGTACCAGATCGAGATTGGGGACATTCGATTTGAGGATCGCATCTTCCATCGGCACCTGGCCAACAAGCACTTCGTAAATGGTCGTTCGAGTCTCTTTTGGGTCAACGCCAAGCCCGCTCGTGCCGTTGGCCTGAGCGTCGATATCGATCAGCAGAGTTCGAAACTCCGCAACCGCCAGCGAAGCAGCAAGATTGACGGCTGTCGTCGTCTTCCCGACTCCGCCCTTCTGATTCGCTATCGAGATTACCTTCCCCATCGAATTTCTTGCAATTACGGCACAGTTTCGCAATAAGTGACACCACTATAACCCGATTCCACCCTCCAGTGTCACAGCAAACTATCCACTATTTATTAAGAAATGCGCAAATTCGGACGTGGGAAGTTTGGGAGTTTCTTTTCGAAGCCTCTCGAATAGCTCTCAATTGATCTGCATCACACTAACCACCAACAAAATTAGTATTGCCAGCCAGACCTCGAACTGCTCAAGTGTTCGAATGCGCCAGAGAATTATATCACGGGGCGAAAGGTCTTCGGTACCCTCTTTTTCGGCACGAGCTTCTCCACACTCACGATAACTGGTGCGCAGCATCAAGCTGATAACGAAGAGAAAGAGAAACAGGAGAATCTTGATGTGAGCAAATATGCGCCACGTCGTGGTGAAGTCGAAGAAGATAAATCTTGTCGATAGGAGCAGAATGATGATGCCGGTCACGAGCACCGTCCAGACGAACATCCAGGTGAAACCTAGAAACCTGACTTTAAGTCGGACGGAAAGCTCGGTTGAGGTCTCTGCATAGTATTCAAATACCGGCCTTGAGACACCAGTAAGAAATAGAATCCCCCCCAGCCACGCTACGGCCGAAAATAAATGCACATAGAGCGCAGCCCAGTAAACAAAGGTGATGCCTTTGATCTGACTTTCTGAGAGCAGAATGCTATGGAGTGAGCCTTGGAGCACTGCGTGCGCGATTCCGTGCATAGTTTTGGGTTCTATTTTCGGTAGTGAGGATGCTAACCCGAATTAGTCCGGAAAAATTAAGGCAAGGAAAAATTATTGCTTGACCAATATTAATTATAGCCGAGTGCGTGCAACCCGTAGTATACGCCTGCGGCGATCGCGGCCGATGCCGGAATTGTCAGCAGCCAAGCCCAGATGATGCGTGTTGCGACGCCCCAACGCACTGCGGAGGCCCTGCGAAGCGATCCAACACCAACGATAGCACCGGTGATCGTATGAGTAGTCGAAACCGGAATACCCGCTGCAGCAGCGCCGAGCAGTGTAACGGCTGACGCAGTTTCCGCAGCAAATCCGCCAATCGGTTTTAATTGCGTGATCTTCATCCCCATCGTCTTGACGATGCGCCAACCACCGGAAAGCGTCCCAAGGGCGATCGAAGCATGCGCTGCCAGAATAACCCATGTGGGCACATCGAAACTTGGAATAAGTTTATTCGCAAAAAGCAATCCGGTAATAATACCCATCGTCTTCTGTGCGTCGTTCGTGCCGTGACCAAGCGAATAGGCTGCTGCGGAAAAGAGTTGGCCCCGCCGAAACAAATGGTCGACCGCCAATGGTGATTTCTTTCGAGAGAGCCAGGTGATAAGCAACATGATGAAAAATCCGAGCACCAAACCGATAACCGGGGAAAGCACTATGAACAACAGCGTCTTAATCCAACCGGAGGGAATGATAACACTGAAACTTCCCGCACGAGTGACGGCCGCACCGGCGAACGCACCGATGAGCGCGTGTGAAGAACTCGTCGGAAGGCCAAGCCACCACGTCATCAGATCCCAAACGATCGCGCCGATCAACGCCGCGAGGATCACATACGTGGTAACGATACTCATATCGATCATTCCGGAGCCAATCGTCTTGGCAACTCCTGTTCCGAAACCGAAAGCGGCAACGAAATTAAAAAACGCTGCCCAGAGAACCGCTTGTCCCGGAGTCAAGACTCGAGTGGATACGACCGTCGCGATGGAGTTCGCTGCGTCGTGAAATCCATTTATATAATCAAAAACGAGTGCGATACCTATCGCGATAATGATCAGAGTCACAGTGCGTTACGCGTAATTGGTGTGAGAAGCAAATACTTATTTCAGGACTTTTTTACGCGTACTTGAGTACCACGCCTTCTATTAAATTCGCGACGTGCTCACACTTGTCGATCGATTCCTCGATGTCGGACAGTACCTCTTTGAGCTTGATTAGTTGTATCGGATCCTTCTGCTCTTGAAACAGTCGAGCGATTGCATTGTGATAGATATCGTCGGCGGCATTCTCGCACGTATTAACATGCTCACAAGCGCGGTGGATCTCTGTCACATTCTTCATGTTATTCAGCAAAGGCACAGCGATCGAGAGCTCCTCAACCGCTTTCAGCAGTGTGTCGGTCAGATCACGAAACTCCGAGGGAAATTCGTTGATCTCATAGAGCATTGTTTTCACTGCCACATCCTCGATAAGATCAAGAATATCATCGAGCTCTGAAGCGAGTGCATGAATATCTTCACGATCGATCGGCGTGATGAACGTGGTGGAGAGATCGGCAAAAATATCGTGTGTGATCTGATCACCACGATGCTCAGCGTCCTCGATACGAGTGATGAGAATCTTTCGCTCACTGACGCCGGAGGCATCTAATAGCTTACGGAGATCGGTAGCGGCCTCCTTAATATTTTTAACGTTTGCGGTAAAAAGCTCGAAGAACTGATCGCCCTTTGGAAGCAGCTTACGGAAAAAGGTTGAGACACCCATGCAGATTTGCGCTTATTTTATGAAATTGTTACGGCAAAGTTACGAATCTCAAAGACGCTTGACCCGAGAGCTTGAAATTTTCAGTTAATTACATGAAAAGTATCCTAAAATTTCCATAGAGACAACGGACCGTTTTGGCTGGACTTGGCTTTCTGTGTCGGCAAAATTATCATCCGAATTCGCACTTTTTGGCTTGAAAATTGTTATACAACAATCACAACTTCACATTGTTTGTTATCAGGAATGGCCGCTTTGAGCGCCTAGTTTTGTGGAGGATTCCGGATAGACTCTACATGGATACCGACTGTTTTGACCAAAGGAACGCTTGCGACGCGGTCAAAAATGATTAAAATATTCTTCGAACAAAATATTGCTAAGATTCAAAGCTGATATTCGTACTTTGGTTTATATGTTGCTCACGACAGTGCTTTTTGTTGTGCAGTGGCAACTTGGCTATTTACAGCCGTTTCTCTATATCGCGTTTCTCTTCTTCACGGTCGCAGTGACCGTGATTGCGCATAACCACAATCATGTTCCGATCTGGCGCAATAAGATACTTAACGGCCTGACGGACTATTGGCTGACTATTTTCTATGGCTTCCCAGCGTTCGGATGGATACCAACGCATAACATGAATCATCATAGCCTGAATAACAAAGAGGGTGATTACACAATCACTTACCGGCTAACCGAGCATAACCACTTGATGATGCTTCTTGCTTATCCAACGGTGAGCAGTTACTTTCAGCAGAAGCCCATTCGGGAGTATCTCAAGATGCAATACGCGACGAATCGTGGCAGATTCTATTTCTCGCTTTCACAGTATGTCGTGCTTGTGCTTTGGTGGATTGTGGCGTTCGTGATAGACTGGAAAAAGGCGTTGCTCTTTGTAGTTATTCCTCAACAGTTCGGTTTGTTTAGTGTGCTGGTGTTCAACTACGTTCAGCATGTGCACGCCGATGAAGAATCTGCTTGGAACCACTCACGCAATTTTGTTGGCTTTCTGAACACGATGCTGTTTAATAATGGTTATCACACGGTGCATCACGAACGTGCAGGTACGCATTGGAGCAAACTTCGCGAGCAGCACGAGCTGGTTGCCGAGAAGATTTCGCCTGTATTGCAAGAGCGCAGTTTTTGGTGGTACATCATTCGCAATTATTTTCTTGGGATCTTCAATCCGAAAATGCGCACGACTTCGATGCGTCTCGAGCGGATGAAAACTGCAAACAAAGCAAACATTCAGGCTGGGCATTGATCGAATGACAGAGCACTCACAAGCCCCAACCTCGCGCTTTTCCAGCAGAGTTCGGAGTTATGTGCTCTATCGCCCACACTACCCAACGGCGATCATCCCCTTCTTAATCGATGCGTGCGGTCTGACACCCGACTCAATCGTCGCGGATATTGGCTCAGGTACAGGTTTCTTGTCCGAGCTGTTTCTCGAATTTGGGTGCGCCGTTGACGGTGTTGAACCAAATCTTGAAATGCGCGAAGCTGGTGAATCGTATCTCAAACGATTCACAGAATTTCACTCCATCGACGGCACAGCTGAAGCGACAACACTCGCGTCCTCTTCTATCGATCTTGTAACTGCCGGGCAGACGTTTCATTGGTTCAATGTCCCAAAGTCTATCGCAGAGTTTAAGCGCATCTTGAAGTCGAATGGTAATGTTGTGATCGTTTGGAACGAGCGATTAACCGAGAGCTCAAATTTCCTCCGAGAGTATGAAGCCCTACTTCTGAAATTCGGCACCGACTACACCCTGATAAATCACACCCATATTCAGGACTCAAGCCTCGCCGAACTGTACGAACCAACTACGTATAGATTCGCGAGTTTCGAAAATTCTCAACTTGTGGATTTCGAAGGGCTCCGCGGCAGGTTTGATTCGTCTTCGTATGTACCTTCACCCGAAGCTGCTAATTATTCCGAAGCGATCGAAGCCCTGCGGGATATATTCGATCGAAATGCGGTCGATGGTAAAGTCGCGATCGAGTATGCCTGCAAGGTACACACGGGCAAGCTCGCGTAGCGTTAATTAATTTCCGATTTCCACTTTTCGATTCGTCGAAAAATCAAAGAGGGTTTGTTGTGTCAGGTCCGCGAGTGCGAGTTGCTCGGCGACTTGTGCGCTTAGCGAGGAGAGTCGGGCTTTTGTAAGTCGTTGTTGTGCGAGCGCGAGATCTTGCGAGGTAATTTTTCCGGCGTCGAATCTCGCAAGCGAGAGTTCATACGCCTTTTGCGCAACGCGAACCGATTTCTTGGCCACCTCCGCCTGCTTCTTCGCAGCTTCCAACTGTTCGAGCACGCTACGAACTTCTTGCTCGACCTGTCGCTCTTTTACCCGCAAGGTTATTCGACTAAGCTCCGTCGAAGCTTCCGCAGCATCCATCCGCAGTCCATGTGCACCCCAATCGTAGATCGGAATATTTATGCTCAGCGTTAGTCCGCGATTCACATAAGGATGCGCAACAAGCAGGTCAACTTCTTCGGAATTGTTCGAAGCACCAAAAGAACCGACGAGTGCGGCGTTGATGCTTCGAGTATTGCCGAGTCGATCACGAGCTATGTTGCCACGATCTATGTCATATTTCGCAGCGCGAATATCTGCTCTGTTTGCAAGCGCTTGTTGGATCGCTTCTCGTGCGTTGACGATCACAGTTACTTCGGCAACCGAATCAAGCTTTGCGGAGATGTGCCCATCAAGAGGCATTCCGAGAGATGCAAGTAGATCACGCTCCGCCGAGAGCAATCGACGCTGACGATCGAACAGATCCGTCTGTGCACTTGCAAGATCGACTTCGAGCTGCATCGCATCTACTTCAGCGATCAGACCGGCCTTGAATTTATTTGTCGCGAGTTCGAAGTTCGACGTGCTCGTCGTGACCTCATCTTTCTGAATTTGTACTTCCCTTTCCGATTGATACAAATTATAGAAGAGCCGCTTGATATCAAATTGCAGCGATGCCCACTGTGAAATATAGGACGAGTACGCGAGATCCAGATTCATCTCGGACTCCCGCTCCGAGAGCTTCAACTCATTCACCTTGAAGAGCGGCTGATCGATTTCAATCGAGCCGATGCCAAAATAATCGTTGACGCTCGATCCCGACGGTGTCTCCTGCCATCTGCGAAACATATTGCCAAACACAGAGACAGAGCCGCCTGTCCAATAAATTGGCTGCGTCAGACTAAGTCCACCGCCCACTTGCGTTTGGCGTTGACGCAATAGATCCGTCGTGCCAGTGACGGGATTGTAGACCGGTGCCGTATTGTCGGTATAGATCGGTGCGTCAAGTAGGAGGTCAACACGCGAACGGAGTGATCGACGAGCGGCCTCGGCATTTTCTGAGGCTATCTCATAATTTCGGCGAGCTTGCATTAGGGCCGGAGCTTGATCTTTTGCCATTTTCAGACACTCATCGAGCGTCATCGATGGCTGCGAGTAGCTTTTGCTTGACGTGAGCAATGCTGCCAAGATCACTAATAGTGTCATGATCTTGCTGAGCAACCCTCGCATCCATGTTGGCATGCCTTTATTCATAGCGCAGTGCCTCGATCGGGTCTTTCCGTGCTGCTTGGCGTGCCGGATAATATCCAAATATGATGCCCGTCGCTACGCTCACCCCAAAAGCAATGATGACCGAAAACGGTGTAATCACGGTTCGCCAATCGGCGTACGTCGAGATCAATTTCGTCATTCCAAATCCGACAGCCAGTCCGATCAGGCCGCCAGATACCGAGAGTATCACCGCCTCTGTAAGAAACTGCGAGATAACAACGCGTTGTGTGGCGCCGAGTGCACGACGAATACCTATCTCACGTGTGCGTTCCAGCACACTCGCAAGCATGATATTCATAATGCCGATGCCGCCGACGAGTAACGAAATACTCGCAATCGCGATCATGACAATGTTAAATATTCTTTGCGTTGCTTGATGTTGTCGTAACAGCTCTTCGGGAACAGTGATCGTAAAATCATCGGCCTTGTTGTGTCGCCTGGTAAGTATACGACTGATGATTCCGGCTGCTTCTGCAGCATCGGCACTCTCCTTCAGTTGAACGGTGATCTGATCGATCTGTGACTGTACCTTTTTATCCGGTCCGATATTTCTGCCGTTGAAATTAATTTGAGCGTTGCTGCCCTCCGGTGCATCTTTGTCTCGTCCAAACTTTGACTCCGCCGTTGTGACAGGAATATAAATATCCAGATTGATATCACGATCATTCGGTCCGGCAAATTTTGCAACTTGACCTTTCTCCTGCACGATACCAATAACTGTGAACCACTGATCCCCAAGCTTTATATGTTCACCGAGCGCGTTCTTGAATGCGAAAAGCTTTTGCTTGGCCGAAGATCCGAGCACGCAAAAATTTGCGATATCGGCGACATCACGATCGGTGATGAACCGGCCCTCCTTCAGAGTAGTATTATAGATGCTTTGATACGCAGGTGAGACGCCTATGACAGGAACATCAACATGATCACCGCCATAAAATGCGTGCTTCCGATGTTCTGCATTTGCCTCGACTCGTTCAGCGAATGGACAGATATCGAGAATTGCCTGCGCGTCTTTGGTCGTTAGGCCGAGTGAGTTCGTTACTTTTGTGGCGTCTACGCCTTGATCTTTTTGGGCATCCGGTGAAGTTGCTCGAATGATTATATTATGGAGACCCATTACGGAGATCTGGTCGAGCGATTCTTGTCTTGCCCCTTCACCGATCGAGAGCATAGCAACCACAGCACCAACCCCAAACACGACACCCAAGATTGTTAGGGCCGAGCGGATCTTGTGCCCAAGGACACTATCGAAGCTGAGTTGGAGTGTTTCGCGAAGATTTAACAAAAACAGTTTGTTATATGATGAAAACCGGTCTGATCCGTTGAGGTTCGCTCCTTTTTGCGATTGCTAAACTTTTGATTTCGCATCCTTCGTGGGTTGCTTCGGATCTTGCTCCTTGTTGGGATCTACAAGTGCGACCTTCTCGCCTTCCTTCACACCTTTCGTGACAATGATAAAGTTATCGTTCTTCGCGCCGAGCTGCACTTCACGTTTGTCGAAGCTGGTGCCGTTCTCGACGTACACGATCGTCTTGCCATCTTTTTCAAAAACGGATTCGATCGGTACGCTGAGCACATTATCGATCTTGCTCACAGAGATTCGAGCAGCAACGGTCATACCAGGCTTCAGCACAGAATCAGCACCGTCGAGATCGACGATAACCTCGAAGACCTTTACACTCGGATTATTCTCCTTCGGATTTCCGATTGATGCAACACTCAGCACCTTGCCCGTAAACTTCTTATCTGGGAATGCATCGAGCGCGACTTCAACCGACTGCGCGTTCTTTACTTTACTGACATCAACTTCATTGACTTGCAAGACGGCCTGCATGTGCGATAGATCTGGCAATTGTACGATCGGTTGTCCACCCCAAACTTGATCGCCCTTCGCGAGTTTTTTGCCGGTGCTCCAGCTTCTTTGATAGACGATAAGTCCACGGCCCGGAGCTTTAACTATAATACGCCCCATATCGGATTGCGCGCGATCGAGTGCCGCTTGGAGCTGACCGATCTTGAGTTGTAGATTTCCGATCTCACTTTTGCCGATCGAAGATTTGCTTTTGACGTTTTGCTTCGCTTGTTGGAATGCGAGTTCGGCTTTGCGAAGTTCGAGTTGCGATTCGCGCTGCTTGGCTTGCGATTCAAACTTCATCGCATCGCTGGCGAGCTTTGCGAGTTTGAAGCTCAGCTCTGCGTTCTCCAACGCCATCCGAGCTTCGGAGGCATCGGCCTTTTGTTGCACTTTCATCTTTTCGAGGTCAGCCATAGAAAGCTTGAGCTCGTTTTGCTTGTCACTGATAAGCTTGAGTTGATCGGCAGGATCGAAACTTACAACCAGTGTTCCTGAGTCGATGGTTGTTCCTTCTGGCGCAAGATATTGGATCGCAAGTTGTGAGCGACCACCGGAAGCCATCACAGGTGCGGTGATCGCAAGCGAGCGTTGCGATTGCAACTCCCCAGTCTCGACGACTACCACATCAAATGTACCACGTTTGACAGCGGTAGTAAGATGCGCTTCCGTATGCTTTGGAACAATCCAACTATACGCCGCGAAGGCGACAAGGCCAAGGATCCCCAGCAGCAACACACGTTTCGGCCAAAGGCTTTTGACTTTCGGTCGCTTCGAAGGTGCATTTGGTGCCTTGGAAAATCCATTGCGAGCAGGAAGTCTCGCCTCGATTATTCGAGGCGAATCTTCTAAGCTACGATTGGATTCCAATTTCACGGACTCCAAATCGCCGGACTCCGCTCGAGTGGACTCTGTAGGATTAGGATTCAGCATAGGGCTTCAAAACCAGATTCAACAAAAGCAAGAACTTCAAAAACTTGTCACAATCAAACCGCTCGCATAAACTTGTCAGAACGAACGAGTCAATTAATGACCACGGATAATTTTCAGGGCTAACGGAGTCAAAATAGAATTGTTTCTAATCCCATTTTTTAGGGCACTTCCCATTCGACTCTCGGGATTTAAGGGTATTATCTGCCACTAATATAGTGCAAAAATGTGCAAAACTGACACGTTTCTACAAACTTTGTAAAATTTCTTCACACCGTACGGTGTTAGATGACCGAATACGAGAGCTGCGTATCGCTCAAAAATAGCCAAAAATGCCCGAAAAAGAGGAAAAACCCGAGCCGATCGTTGATGAACCGCCCTTCGATCGGCCACGTGTCGCAATGCTTGTCGAGGACCTGACCTATGAAAAGATCAAGTCCGCTATATACCAGCACGTCCAACAAATTTATGAGTTGGGTGAACAGATGAGTTAC
Organism: Kapaibacterium sp. (SeqCode); assembly: GCA_039923455.1. Classification (GTDB taxonomy): domain Bacteria; phylum Bacteroidota; class Ignavibacteria; order Palsa-1295; family Palsa-1295; genus JBDTCS01. The sequence continues at coordinate 18,335 of JBDTCS010000286.1, forward strand.
CTAATGCTATCGACCGATATTTATGAAATTTTGAATAAACGACTCGTGTTTAAGCCGCCCGCACACAAAACCGATGACAAAAACTCGAAGGAGGATAGGTCATCCAAAGAGGGATCCACCGCACATTTTATCACTCCGTACGGTAATTTACTTGTCGCCAAAATGGATGCGGCAACCGATGCGGAGCACACGTTTCTTGTCGAGTGATTCAGAGCAGTTTGCGGAAAGATCATCTACGAAGTACACCTTAGGAAGTTAATAGAGTAAGTTAAATGAATATTGTAGTTTGTGTAAGTCATGTACCGGATACTACCGCTCGAATCACGATCGGCGCCGACACAACTAAGATCGACGCGACAGGCGTCAAGTTTATTCTCAACCCATACGATGAATTGGCCGTCGAAGAGGCTCTCCGACTCCGCGAAAAAAATACCGGTGAGGTAACCGTTATAACGGTAGGCGCCGATAGTGCAAAAGACGCAATTCGCCAAGCACTCGCGATGGGTGCGGATAAAGGCGTGCTCGTAAAAGGCGAGACCACGGACGCGTTTCAAGTAGCCGACATGCTTGCTGCGGCGATCAAGACACTCAATCCGGATATCATCCTACTCGGGAAGCAGTCGATCGACTTTGACGGTATGGAGATTGCTCCGATGCTTTCTGAGTTGCTCGATCTTCCTGCAGCGACGGTGGTTGTGAGCCTCAAGATTGACGGCGGCAAAGCGATTGTCGAAAAAGAAGTAGAAGGCGGTCGTGAGATTATTGAACTCGGAATGCCCTGTATCATCGCGGCGCAAAAAGGGCTCAACGATCCCCGTTACCCTTCCCTGCCAAACATCATGAAGGCAAAGCAGAAGCCGATTCAAGAGATTGCAGGTTCGAGCGCTGCGGCACGAACGAAGATTCTCAGTCTTGACAAGCCTGACAAAAAGCGCGCAAACAAGATTATCAAAGCAGATGGGAATCCCACCGCAGCAGCACACGAGCTTGCTCGCATGCTCCACGAAGAAGCGAAGGTTATCTAATTTATGGTGACCGCTAACAAAATTTCAAACTCGAGTTTTCTCTAATTTTATGCATATCCTCGTATATCTCGAAGAACGAAACGGACAGATCCGCAAGCCATCACTCGAAGCAATCACGGCAGCTCAGGCACTCGGCGCTACCACAATTTCCGGCTGTATCGTTGGTGCAAAGGCAAGTGAACTTGCGAACGCCTCGCTCGCAACACTCGCGATCGCAACTGTCTACACAGCCGATGATGCAAAGCTCGCGAATTACTCCTCGCGGGCAACCGCACACGCAGTAGCTGAAATTGCGAATAAAGCCGGCGCTGATGTCGTGCTCATTCCGGCAACCGGACGTGGCAAAGATCTTGCCCCGAGAGTTGCGATTCGTCTTGAGGCTGGTTACGTCCCGGACGTCACAGCATTTTCGACAGAGTCGGGAGATATCACCGCGACGCATCCTATCTACGCTGGCAAAGCGAACGCGCACGTACAGGTGACCACAGCAAAAAAAGTTTATTCGACACGTCCAAACCTTTGGAAAGCTTCGAGAACGGAATCGAGCACAGCCAAAATAGAAAACGTCGCTATATCTATTGATGACAACGATTTGCGCGAAGTTTTGAAAGAACTTTTGCTATCGCAAGGCAAGCTCGACGTAGCCGAAGCTGATATTATCGTCTCCGGTGGCCGTGGCATGAAGGGTCCCGAAGAGTGGCCACTATTGGAAAATCTCGCTGCTGCTTTTGGCGCAGCTACGGGTGCTTCGAGAGCGGTTGTTGATGCGGGTTGGAGGCCGCATTCTGAGCAAGTCGGGCAGACCGGCAAGACCGTCTCCCCTACGCTTTATGTTGCGCTCGGGATATCCGGAGCCGTGCAGCATTTGGCGGGAATGTCCAGTTCGAAGACGATCGTCGCGATCAACAAAGATGCTAACGCGCCAATCTTTAATTTCGTCGATTACGGTATCGTTGGAGACATCTTTGAGATTCTACCGGCGCTAACCGAAGAGATCAAAAAGATCAAGAGTCACTAAACTTCAGGAATTAACTTCGCGCCCAAGGGGAATGCCTTTTCTCTTTTGGCGTGTTAGCTTCAGATATAGATTCATATAGAGGCGTTCCTTAAGATTACTGAATGGAAAAGGTTCAAGTCGAAATTCTTGGTATCTCCACAAGCCCGGCAAGCAATGGTGCCTATGCCTTAATTTTGCGCGAAACCGGCGGGTCTCGTCGTATTCCGATCATTATCGGTGCGTTTGAGGCACAGGCAATCGCGCTCGAAATGGAAGGCATCAAACCCCCTCGTCCATTTACGCATGACTTGATCAAGACCGTGATCGAGGCTCTTGGCGGTACAGTCGTCGAAGCAAGCATTCACGACCTAAAAGAAGGCACATTCTATGCCACTCTGACGCTCGCAGGCGATATTGAGATTGACTCCAGACCCAGCGATGCGATAGCTGTTGCGATTCGTTTTGGTATTCCGATCTTTGTAGCTGATCACGTGATGACCGAAGCAAGCTTCCTTCCCGAAGATGGTGACGAGGAACTTGAGGAAGGCGAAGAAGATGATGATGACAAACCATTTTCCGAAACGCTGCCAAAAGAGAAATCCGAACCCACCAAACTTCCTGCTCGTCCGGCGACTAAAATGGAGCAACTCAATCTTGCACTCGGTGAAGCAATTAAGCGAGAAGACTACGAAAAGGCTGCCTCGATTCGTGACGAGATTCAAAAATTAAGCAACAACGGATAGCGCTACCGATAGGCTAAGTTTCTCAGAAAAAGTTTTTCTGAACCGAAACGGTTGAATCAGGAGTTTTATTGGCCGAAGTGGGATCCACCACTTTTGCCCAAAACGAAAGAGGCGGTTGATCGAAAGATCAACTGCCCCTTTTTTTTGCACGTCTTCGATCGCTAAGCTTCTAACTTGAAATTCGGATTTTGAATAAGCCCAATAACATTTCCGAATGGATCCGCGACGGTTGCGACCAGAATCCCATCGCCAACATCTTGCACGTCGCTCACCACTCTTGCACCAAGCGCATGAACGCGTGCAACCTCAGCACGAAGATCATCCACGCCCCAATACGTCACAACATTATTTCCCGTCGTGAGGTGATCTTGATTCGGATCCAGACCAAGTTCATAACCGCCAACATTGTAACCAACATAAAATGGTTGATCAAAATATGGCGGATGCCCAACGAAAGAAGTGTACCACTTTTTCGCAAGCTCCAACTCCTTCACTTTGTAGATGACTGTGCGCAGACCGTTTAGCATGGCTGATCTATAGAATACACATCAAGACTTAGTGACAATAACTTTCTACTTCTCTCACCAACGCGAGAGCTTCAGAGCCGCATCGATAATTTTCTGCGGATTCGGAAGAATCGCCTCTTCAAGAATCTTTGAGAACCCAACAGGCGTGAACGTCGAGCCTACACGCATGACAGGTGCATCAAGATTGGTGAACGCATGCTCTCCGATGAGCGCAGCGACTTCGCCACCAAATCCGCCGGTAACTTTGTCTTCATGCACCATCAATACTCTGCCCGTCTTTTTTACACTCGTAAGAATGGCATCGAGATCGAGTGGATAGATCGAGCGAAGATCGAGCACATCGCAATTGACGCCTTCCTTAGCAAGCGCTTCAGCAGCCTGTAGCGAGTAGTGCGTCGTGGTACCGTAGGTCACGATCGAGAGGTCACTTCCCTCTCTTCGCAATCTTGCTTTGCCGAACGGAATCAACTCGTTAGCTTCGAGTGGCATCGCTTTCGCTTTCGGATAATAGTACAAGAACTTTGGCTCAAGATACACCGTCACACCACGTGTGCGCATCGCAGTACGAAGCAACCCTTGTGCATCATCTGCGAAGCTCGGTTGCACGATGCGCACGCCGGGGATTGTCGCGAACGTACCTTCCAGATTTTGGGAGTGATAAAGTCCACCACCGATATAACCGCCGCTTGCAATTCGAATCACAATATTCGGTGCGAACTTTCCGTTGTTGCGCCAATATTCATGACTGATCTCGATGAATTGCTCCATCGCCGGCCAAAAATAATCTGCGAACTCTGCTCCTTCGACGACGCACCAAATATGCTCTTGATCGACACGACAAAATCCATCGGCCGTGCCGAGAATAAAATCTTCGGCGATCGGTCCGTTGAATACGCGCTCATGACCGAACTCCGGCTGCATGCCCTTCGTCACGTTGAACACACCGCCCTTGTTCTTCGAAGCGACATCCTGTCCCCAAATAAACGTCTTCGCATTTATGCGAAATTCTTCCTTCAGCGTGCGATTAATTCCTTCGATAAATTGCATCCCCTCATCCTTCCCGGTTGGAATGGTGAACGGATGAAACGTCGTGCCGATATTATCCGCTTGAAAATGCGAAGGCGCACTCGAAACAATATCCGAACTCGGCAAAACAAAATCAAAAATCGTCGATGGGTCGGGGCTCGGTGCGGCTTCTGCACGGTTGGCAGAATCCTCTAATACTTTTTGATTCGCAGTGTGAATCAGCGCAAGCTCTTCGTCGGTTGCGACTTTGTGCAGCTTCAACCAATTCGTGAATAGCACGAGTGGATCGCGTTGCTTGACGCCTTCCATCTCTTCCGGCGAACGGTAGAGATCTTGTCTGTCGGAGTTCGAATGCGAACCGATACGAACGCAATCAGCATGCACAATCGCTGCACCCTTGCCACTCGCGCACCATGCATAAGCTTCCTGCATCGCACGATAACTGTCGAGGACATCGGTGCCATCACAATAGGCAATCAACAGATTATTAAAGCCTCGGAAATTATCTGCGACTCGTGAGTTCGCGGTTTGATCGGTGACAGGTACAGAGATGCCGTACTTATTGTTTTGAATTACAAAGATCGCGGGTAGTTTCTCATGCGTCGCCCCATTGATCGCTTCGTAGAAAAATCCTTCAGACGTTCCTGAGTCACCACCGGAAAAGATCGAGACGGCATCTGTCTTGAAATATTTCAGCGCACGTGCGGTGCCGGCTGTTTCCTGAGCATGATTATTCGTGAGCGAACTTACATTCTGAATTCCGATCTCCATCTTAGCAAAGTGATTGGACATGTGCCGTCCACCGCTTGCAATATCCGTCGCTTTCGAAAGTCCATTCAGAATGATCTCTTCGACGGTAAGACCTCCGGCGAGGCAGGTCATCAGATCGCGATAATACGGATAGAGAAAATCACGCTTTTGACGAAACGAAACACCGAGCGCGAGCTGTATTCCTTCATGACCGGCGCAAGGAGCGTGATAACTCCAGCCCATCGCCTTCTTGAGGTAATTTGCTGCGGCAATATCGGTCATGCGACCAAGATCCATCAAGCGAAACCACTCGAGGAGTGTCTTTTTGTCCACGCCAGATTTGTCCGGACCGGACTTGAAAGATTTCGAGCCATCCGCAGATGGACCGGTCAGCACAGCGCCGTTCTGAATTTGCGAAAGATCCTTTGGAGCAAGTTCAGGGTGCAGCTCATCGGCAACAAAAGCCTCGTATGCCTTCGCCTCCTCAGGGCTCTCATTAAAAGGATTTGCCGCAGAAGCCACAGGCTTTTCCGCGCCATTTACCTTTTCCGCACCATTTGGTAGTTGACCACCATTTGTTGACGCCATATCGCTCTTCACCTTGTTTGTACCGTTGCCGTTCTGTCCGCTCCCAACCTTCTGGGATTTCACCTCTGTCGAATCGCTACTTGCCTTCGTCGCCATACTTTGAGATTTGAATTCTTGGGGTCTTTTTCAGGAGCGAAAAGAACAATTCTGCAGGGAAATTAGTGGCAGGGATGTCTTTAGCTCCAATTTGAACTCGAAAGTCATACAGCAACAATCCTCTTCGTCCATGCTTACAAGATCTATTTTATAGTATTCGTGTAACCAATCAACAACTGAGGGGTTATTCTACCGAGGAATTCGATCCAACGCTCCATATATACAGCCTCGTAATTTGATGTTTCCATTGTCCATGAAAATCTCTCGAGATGGGGGCTATAGACTTTTTGGAATGCGCTCAATCGTCTGCGCGCTCTTTGTGTTAATCGCCGTTGGGAGTTGGAGTAGCATTTCGGGCGCAATGTATAGGCCAGACGGAGGATTTTCTTTCCCTGATCAACTCTTAGTAGCAACAAGTAGCGAAGGTATTAGTTGTGGTTCTGTTGACGGAAACCACGAAAAAGAGGGGCTCAACAATATTCATCCTGGCGCGAGTACCACAATTCCGTTGATTACGGGCGATGCTTTCCAGAATCACAATCTTGATATTATGAATAACTATTGGGGTGTCGGCATCGACCCTCAACTCCTTTCCGACCCTAATCCAACGTACTATCCGGGCTTCCATTACAACGCTACTGCCGCTGCGTCGTCCCTCTCCTCTTCCTCTGAGATCGTGTGTTCGGCTTGGAATTTCACGAAAATGAAGAATGGCAAGGCATTGCAATCTCAGAGCTTTGACACATGTAGTAACGCTGCTGCGCTTTGCGAACAATGGAGCTCGAACGGCAATTATGATGCAGCGTTTGACACGATTCGCTGGGCAATAATACATTGTTATCCCCGAGCCGATCCTGCACAAACTCTTGGTAGCGAATTAGCCGGCTGCGCAGGGCGTGCAAAATTATTGTCGTCGGAAGCCGGTCGGTTTCAGTATCGGAACTGGCTTTTGGATACTGTATTGTCGTTACGCTCCGATGATGGTTGGTTCTGCTTCGCTGTCGGTGATCTTACCGCAACATATTATTATCAGGGTATAGGTATGCCGGCCGCGCTTGCAATTCTGAAATTCCTGATTGACAATCCGCGCTGTGCAGGTTACCGGAATGAATTCGCATCTCGTTATTCACACGGACGCCAAAGCCAGATTGTTATTTGGCAGGACACGGCAAAGAATGCAGATTTGAAATATTTCGATAGCACACTTCCGAGTTTGCACATGCTTGGGCTTGATACCTTGCTGCATTATGCATCTGTTGCGCACTATGATTCTCCGGGGCCAGCGATAATTTTGGATGCACGTATCACCTCAAATCCATTCAAAGGCGGAACCTCCGTTTCTCTTTCGATTGCTCGCGAGGCCTATCTGCATTTGGAAGTGCTCGATTTGCTTGGCCGCAAGATCGAGGGAGCTGGCTATGATGGCGTCTTCGAACGCGGCAGTCGAACAATCCCACTCCACCTGACCTCGATCGCCGCAGGCAGCTACTACCTTCGCATCTCAACAGCAAACAATGAGTTGCGAACGATGAAGCTCGAGAAACTCGATTGAGTATTTTGCCAAGGAGGAACTGGGCAGGCAACTTGTCTGCCCCGACGCGTCATCTTCCTTGATGGTCCCACGGATATTTTTATGGCATTGGTGTAACAGATTCCAGATTGCGGGATTGCTATATCCAGGAATTCGACCTAATGCGTTACGGTTAGATGATTGGGTAATTAGACGTTTCTCGTTGTCCCTCAAAATCTCTCGTAATATGGGCTTTAGGCTTTCTGAAAAAATCTCAATAGCGGCAACAGCAGTCTGCACTCTCCTGCTGACTATTTTATCTATTGTCGGACAATCGGCCCACGCTCAAGCTCCGGTTGGAATTCAGTGGCAGAAGACGATCGGTTCAGACTATGATGATCAGGCATCTTGCGTCGCTATTACCTCCGATGGCGGTTTCGCCGTTGGTGGCTGGAGCAGCAATTCCGGCGCAGTGTATAAGCTTGACGCACAAGGTAACGTTGTGTGGCCTGGTGGAACAGGTCTTGGACACGCACAGGCGATCGTCAAGACCGATGATGGTGGCGTTGCAGTGCTGGGCTACATTATCACTACCTCCACAAAGGAAGATATTTCCATAACCAAGTTTGACAAAGACGGGCTGTTCAGATGGCAAAATAGTTACGGTGGCACCGGTTCCGATTTCGGTTTTGGTATCACGGCTACAAGTGATGGGGGCTTTGCAGTAGTCGGCACTACGTGGTCGGGTGATGGTAATGTGACACACAATCATGGTTTGAGCGATGTCTGGGTTTTGAAATTGAATAGCGCGGGCGCTCTCGAATGGCAGCAAACCTATGGCGGTTCGGTCGAAGATCGCGGCTTCTCGATCGCGCAGACTCGCGATGGCGGATACGTAGTTGCCGGAGCAACTGCATCTCGCGATGGTGATGTGTCGGGGTATCACGCGAATCTTGATGCATGGGTAATCAAGCTAACTTCGAATGGTACATTACAGTGGCAATCCACACTCGGCGGCTCGAATGACGATGCGTTTACCTCAATTATTCAGTGCTCCGATAGTGGATATATTGCTGCCGGTTACACCGAATCGAACGATGGTGATGTGCACGGTTCGCATGGCACGCTGACTCGCGATGCTTGGGTAGTGCGACTCACGGCTGCGGGTTCGATAATCTGGCAGCGCCCCTACGGTGGCACATTGAATGAATCGGCGGCCGCGATTATCGAGACGTTTGATGGCGGATATGTTTTTGCCGGTGCCGCAGTCTCAAAAGATGGTGATGTTGTCGGAGCGCATGGTTCGAGCGCCGATGATTGGATCGTGAAGATTACAAAAGCCGGAGCGATTGCATGGCAAAAGTGTTTCGGCGGTTCGAGATTCGATGAAGCGAATGCGATTGCGCAGACACCCGAAGGCGGATTTATCATGGCGGGAATAAGTTATTCCAACGATGGAGACGTGCCCGAAGGCGAAGCAGGAATTAATCCTGGTCTCTATCCCGATTTTTGGATTGTAAAGCTCGGCCCAACTCGCGGAGTTGCTTATACCTCGAAGGCATTTGCCACTTCGATCTGCGATTCCGCCGAGCAGACAGTGATGTTGCACAACACCTCGACCTCGACGCTCATCCTTGATTCGCTTCAAGCCGGCGTGCCCTTCTCGCTTGGGAATAATATATTTCCAGCTCCAATCGCTGCCGGTGATAGCTTAGCGATAATGCTACGATTCAAGCCGCGAAGCATTGGAGCAGATTCAGGAATGCTATCAATTTTTTCTCGAATCGGTAACGCCAGTTTTGACACAACGCTCACATTTTTCGGTACAGCAATCACCGGCGAACCAAAGCTCGCGCTTTCTCAGCCTCGTGTCGATTATGCTGATACGTGGCTCTGTACGAAAAAAGTAGATACGTTGCTGATCAAGAACTCCGGATGCGATCCGCTTGCGCTCTCTGCATCGCTGCAAGATCCATCACTCGGTTTTCAGTTGCGTTATAAGCTGGGTTCGATCTCAAAGCTTCAGGAGATATTGCCGGGTGCGGCACTCGATACGCTCTTCGTGATCTTCGAGCCGAATGCAGCGGGATACGTCTATACCAACTTACACTTCTCGACACAGAACGGAGATTCGGATTTGCTCCTCACAGGACACGGACTTTTCAGCACCGCATTTCTTGAGCTCGAAGCCCCGAGATTTTCGAGCACGATTTGTGACTCTGTTGAAGCAACGTTGCAGGTAGTAAATACTTCCTGCTCTGCGCTGATTCTTAGTTCTGTGAGTATTGACCCACCCTTCCGAATTCTGAATTCAGGAATTCCTACAACGCTCGAGAGTGCTGAGCAAACATGGGTGAAGGTTCGCTATAGGCCGACTGTTGCAGCGAGTATCGTCGTGCCGCTGAACATTCATGCGATGCGCGGACCAATCAAATCCGATACCTCGATTCAGCTTGTTGCAGATGCCCGGGAGTGTGGCACCGGTGCCGTGCATGATCAGCCGAAGGCTCCCGTTGCAGCGCAAATACTCATTGAAAGTATCTCTCCGAATCCAACACGTTCGAGCGTCACGCTTAGTTTGCTGATGCCCCGAACGTACAAGCAAGACGCAGTGCTCGAAGTGTGTGATGCGCTTGGAAGAATACTCGACAGCCGAAAGCTACAATTCAATGATCGCTCGACTCGTCAGCATGTCACGCTGAATCTCGAAGGGAGCGCGGGAGTTAGATTTTTGAGAGTTGTTAGTGGAAGCGGCGTGAGTACTGCACGCGTTGTGCTCGATAAGTAAAACCGCTTTTTAGGCCGCTGCTTCCAAATGCATGCGGCTCACTTCGTTCAACGCTTCCGCGATTGCAAATCGATTTTCTAAGAATCTATCGAGCACCTCGATCGCCGATTCAAGCGTCAACTGTTGCATCAGTTCTGCGCGCACTTTTGCAATGCCGGGGAGTCCCTTCAGATATCCGGTGTAGTGCTTGCGGAATTCGAAGATCGCTTTGCGCTCGCCCTTGACTTGGGTTGAGTGCGAAAGATGTCGCTTGCAAATCATGACGCGTTCTTCGAATGTTGGCTCGTCGTAGCGACCGGTGTTTAGATAATCTTTTATCTGCTTAAAGATGAATGGATTTGCGATCGCAGCTCGCGCGACCATCACGCCATCACAACCCGTCTCTTCAAAAGCTCGAAGCGCATCTTCCGGAGTGCGAACATCACCATTGAGAAATAGCGGAATGGAGATAGTCTTTTTGATTTTTGGAATCCAACTCCAATCGGCTTGACCGGAATGTCCTTGATCACGCGTGCGACAATGAATCGTGAGTGCCTTCGCTCCGGCCTGCTCGAGCATTGGAGCGATGTTAAGTATATTAATCGACTCACGATCCCAACCAAGACGCGTTTTTACTGTAACCGGAATCTTGACCGCATCAACGGTTGCGCGAACCATCGCTTCCATTCGAGTCGGATCCTTGAGCAAACCAGCACCGGCACCTTTGCCTGCAACATTCTTCACCCAGCATCCGCAATTGATATCGAGGAAATCGGGTCCGGCTGATTCGGAAACTTGCGCAGCTTCGCGCATCACCCCTGGGTCGCCGCCAAATATTTGTATCGCAACCGGCCGCTCTGCTTCGAGCATAACCATTTTGCGCATCGACTTCGCAGCGGCTCGAATGATCGCTTCACTCGAAATAAATTCTGTGTACACGGCATCAGCGCCAAGCTCACGGGCGATCACACGAAACGAAACGTCCGTCACATCTTCCATCGGGGCGAGCAAGACTGCTCTATCCGGTAAGACGATCGACTTGGTATCTTGCTCTGAGCCTATTCTTATCAAGCGCTTTTACAGTTTCTAATTCTTACAGTTTCTAATTCTTACAGTTTCTAATTTTACTGTTACTAATACTGAATATTTTTCGCACGATCGGCAGTGCTGCTTTCCGGTGTTGGCAGAATCTTCGTTTCGGACTGCGAGGAAACGGATGCCTCGTCTAATTTATGATTGTAATCGCGCACGAGATCATTGATGCATGAGCCACAGAAATAATTTTCGAATCCGGCCATCTTCTCGCGAACAACTAACTCGGAATACGGATACGGCTTTCTGCAGAGATGGCAAAGTGCGCCATCTATCACTTTGGATTCAGGCTTGGTCTCCTGCCCCACCAAATTCTTATAGCCCCACCAAATAAAATAGGCGACCGCTGTAAGAATTGAAAAACCGATTATGAACTTCATAGGAAGGTCAAACAACTTCTGGCCATTGTGGATTCCAATAGTCAAATATCGCCTGAAACGGGCGATTTTTAACGCTGCTTGCGTCCGAGGAGATTGCTATTAAGCCAAAAACGAGCGACGATCAGAAGCTTGTGTGGCGTTGAGACTGTGATGCGCTTCTCGAATACATCGAATTCTGAGAGCTCGATCTTACGCAGAAGACGGAAATAAATCGCATCCATGATCTCTGCGGCAAAGAGTGTGAAGCGTTCGTCTTTTGCGAGATGCGTGCGAGCCTTCTGATAAAAGAATCTTGCTCGCGCCGTCTCAAACTTCATTAGCTCCGTGAACTGCCACGTGTATTTGCCGGCAAGGAGCTCGGATTCGCTATAACCGAAACGGCGTAAATCCTCTTGGGGCAAGTAGATACGGCCTTTTTGCGCGTCTTGCTGGACGTCGCGAATGATATTTGTGAGCTGAAGAGCAATACCGAGATCGACGGCATATTCCTTCGTCTCTTCATACCGATAACCAAAAATTTCGATGCAGATCAAGCCGACGATACTTGCAACTGCGTAGCAATAATCTCGCAGATCATCGAACGACTCATAGCGATTTCGAACGAGATCCATCTCGACGCCATCAATAAGCGTGAGAAAATATTGCTTGGGTATCTTAAAGCGAGCGATGACCTTGTGCAGCGCCTTGAGGATTGGGTGCGAACTTGTGCCGTCGTAGCACTTCTCTACTTCATTGCGCCACCAAGCGAGGCGAATGCGTTTTTTTGCGAGAGCGACATCCTCACCGGGACCAAAGCCTGCGCCCTCTATATCGACTTCCGGAATCGGGAGATCTTCGTCTACAAGATCATCCGTGTATCTACAAAACGCATACACGCAATGCATCGCATCTCTCTCATCTCTTGGTAAGAGTGAGAAGGAATAGAGGAAATTACTTTTTTCCCGCGCTGCTGTTTTTACGCCTGGCATTACTAATATATAGGTCGATCGCTAATTATTCTAACTGTTAAGGGCATAGGCCCTCTGTTGGTAACACCGGAATGGACGAAAAGTGACTCAAAAAACAGACTTTATTAGTACCCAAATTCTCTCACTCTTGTTCAGGGTAGGACGCTGCGTAATAGTGTCGTAGCCCAAGTGCTCAATCTTCTGAAGCAATAATCTTGCGCCAAATATAACTGCTCGAAGTTCGAAACGGAGCCGCCCCTTCACCGATTCAGGAAGACTTGCTCCCTTATCGAGGAGCGTTTTTACCCGATTGGCCTGAATTCGCGCAATTTTCTTAAACCGGTCTGAATCAGTTAGGAGCGTTTTGAAATTTAGATTGTCCGCAGTGACGCCGTAATATAGATCTTCCAATGGGAAATAGCAGCGCCCATTTTCCAAATCCTCCCGCGCATCTTGAATGAAGTTTAGCAGTTGGAGTGCGGTGCAGATCGCGTCCGACTGTGCTATTCGCTCGGCATCTTCATACGCAAAGAGCGCTAAGACCAACCGACCTACAGGATTCGCCGACCGAGCGGTATACCAATAAAGGTCTTTTTCGGTACTGAAGCGAACATCCCCTGTTGCGTCGAAGGTGAATGCATCGAGCAGCCTATCGAACGGCTCCAAGGCAAGATCAAATTGCCGAATCGTAAATTGAAGCGCTTGAAATATAGGGTGCGTTGGCACTTCACCTGAAAAAAGCGAATGCAGTTGGTCGCGCCAATCCGTCAACATTGCGAGGCGTTCGCTGCCTGTTCGATGCGGCATATCAGCGAAATCGTCGGCCGTTCGCATGAAAGCATACATCGAAAAAAAATGCGGCCTTAGCTTTTTGGGCAGCAGCACGGATCCGACTGGGAAATTTTCATAGTGGCCTAGCGCCATATTGCGGCATTCATCGAACGCTGCTTGAAGCGAGGCTGGGATCTTACTGATGCTGGGTTGTCTCACACTTGCCGAACGTCTTGACAGAGCACAATATCCCCTTATCACCACAAAATCCCAACTTTCCTGCGTGAGCACTAAAAAACTTCGTATCTTTGTATCCAAATTGTAGTGGTGGTGACGAGATCGCTTGCTTGTTTTCGGACAGGCAGTCTATTGTAGTAGTTCGATCTTGCTCTAGCCGACCAAAGTTCGCAATTTGTGGATCAATCATTATTTCGACAACATGACGAAATCATTTAGTTTTCATAAGCTCGGTTTATTTCTTTCTCTCTTGATGGTTGTTGGCCTCGTAAGCTGCGGTGGCAAGAAGAGTGACGAAGATAGCGATGGTGATGGTGATAAGGGCGCAGCCGCAACAACTGGCGCAGCGGCCACTGTTGATATGGCAAATGGCGCAACGATCAACGGCACAGTGAAGGTTGACGGCGCAACGCCGGCAGTTAAGTCTGTGAAGATGGATGCTGATCCTGCTTGCAAGGCAGCTCACTCCACACCAGTTGACGACAATCATTGGATCGTGAAGGACGGCGCAGTTTCTGACGCCTTTGTTTACATCAAAGACGGTCTCAACGGCAAGGTTTACGCCGCACCTGCAACGGCAGTGAAGCTTGAGCAAAAGGGTTGCGAGTACACTCCACACGTATTTGGTGTGATGGTTGGACAGACGCTTCAGATCGTCAACGACGATGCGACACTTCACAATGTGCACGCGCACGGCGAGAAAAACGACCAGTTCAACATGGGTCAGCCACAAGGTACCCCAGCAAAAGAAATTAAGTTGGACAAGATGGAAGTTATGGTACCGATCAAGTGTGACGTACACGGCTGGATGAACTCCTTCGCAGGTGTACTTCCCCATCCTTTCTTCTCTGTTACTGATGCAAGTGGGAAGTATGAGATCAAGGGCGTACCTGCCGGCGATTATACGATCGAAGCTTGGCACGAGACGACCAAGATGGACGGCAAGGGTGTAACCAGCGACCAAAAGGTTACTGTTGCTGCGAAGGATACCAAGACGGTTGACTTCACGTTGAAGGCAGAGTAATTAGTACTTTTTTACTGCTCCATCGCCTCGGTGCTGGAGCAGTAATGTTTTGTTTGCGTTGTCGTTTTCGTTTTCTTTGGAAGTAGTTATTTCGCCCATCTTAGGGCATACTTCCTGATTCTTGCATCAAATCAGTGTTTCATCTATTTACTGCTCAGTTGAGCATTGAATAGTCCGAGTCAGTCTCAACTCTGTGTACAAGCAACTGGAGGAATTCGTGTTCCATAAACGATTGAAGCAGCCATTCAAGGCTCTTGCAGCCATTCTCACTGCGGCGTTTTTCACATGTCTTGTTCCCCTGCTCGCAATTGCGGCGCCGCCCATCACTCCTCGATATAAACATTTTTGGCTGCCGGATGCAGCTTCTACCTACGCGCCGAAGATCGACGCCATGTTCAACATGATCCTATGGATCACGATGGTCGTCTTCTTCCTCGTCGAGGTAACGATGCTCGTGTTTCTGATTAAGTATCGGTATAAGCCAGACAGACGCGCGACCTATACGCACGGAAATAACCGACTCGAGATCGTCTGGACGGCGATTCCGGCGGTGATTCTTGTCTATCTTGCGATCTTCAGCAACACGCTCTGGTCGGAGATCCGTGACCCGAATAAATTTCCGAAGGGCGCCAGCTCGATCGAGATTCGTCCGCGTCAGTTCGAGTGGGATATCACCTATCCCGGTCCGGACGGAAAGTTCGGCACCAAAGATGACATCGCTACTATTAATCAACTCTATCTTGTAAAAGATAAGCCGGTGCAGATTAAGCTCGAAGGTCAGGACGTGATTCATAGTTTTTTCGTCCCTGAGTTTCGAATCAAGCAAGATGCTGTTCCTGGTATGCCTACAGCAGTCTGGATCCAGCCAACGATGGGTGGAAATTTTGAGATCGCTTGCGCGGAGCTTTGCGGACTCGGACACTATCGCATGAAGGGGTTCGTCTCTGTCGTTTCCCAGGATTCGCTTGATAACTGGCTCAAAATTCAGAGCGCACCGTAAGAGCGCACACAAGTTGATTGCGAGCCTTCGCGCTTTGGCAATTCTGTAAGCGCAATACAAACAAAAGTTTTTACACTCTAATATTTCAATTGATTCAGTCGCTATGGCAACATTAGTAGTGCCTGCAGTTGTGAAGAAACCTGCAAAGGGCTCAACCGCGAATGGACATGCAGAGCATGGCCACCACGAGTTAAGCTTTGTTCAAAAGTATATCTTCAGCCAGGATCACAAGATTATCGGAATTCAGTTTCTGTTTTCCAGCACATTTTTCTTGCTGGTTGGTGGTACGCTGGCGATGATTGTACGTTTGCAGTTAGGCTGGCCAGGACATTCTTTCAGTTTCCTGAATATCCTTCCTTCGACGATGGTCGCCGGTGGTATCATACTCCCGGAGTTTTACAACTCCGCGTTCACCATGCACGCGACGTTCATGATCTTCTTTGCCGTCATGCCATTCTTGATGGGTACGTTTGCAAACTATCTGATACCTCTAAAGATTGGGGCGGGCGATATGGCGTTCCCGAAGATCAATATGCTGTCCTTCTGGTTTGCACTTACTGCTGGTGTTGTAATGCTCAGCAGCTTTTTTGTGCAAGGTGGAGCAGCCGGCGGTGGATGGACCGCGTATCCCCCACTCTCCGATGTGGCAGAACTCTCGGGAGTTATGAAGGGACAAAATCTTTGGCTGATCAGTTTGCTCATCAGCGGCGTCTCATCGCTGATGGGAGCTGTCAACTACATCACGACGATCGTGAACATGCGTTGTCCGGGTATGTCGTTCTTCCGTCTACCGCTTACGATCTGGGCAATATTTGTAACAGCAATTCTTTTGTTGCTTGCAATTCCAGTGCTGACCGCAGCACTTGTGCTTTTGCTTTTTGATCGCACCATTCACACTAGCTTTTTTATTCCGGCCTCACTCATGGTTGCTGGACAGCCGATCACCGGTCGAACCGGTGGTGGCCAAGTTTTGCTTTGGCAGCATTTGTTCTGGTTCTTTGGACATCCGGAAGTGTACATCATGATTCTGCCGGCGATGGGAATCTCATCCGATATCATATCGAACTTCGCTCGTAAGCCGGTCTTCGGGTACAAGGCGATGGTATTCTCGATCATCGGAATTGCAGTACTCGGATTTTTCGTGTGGGGTCATCACATGTTCCAATCAGGGATGAATCCGCTACTCGGAACAACGTTTATGATTTCTACTATGCTCATTGCTGTGCCCTCGGCGATCAAAACATTTAACTGGCTCGGGACGCTTTGGGGTGGTAACTTCAAATTTCAGACGCCGTTCCTATTCGCGGTAGGGTTCGTATCGATGTTCGTCATTGGTGGACTATCTGGTATTTTCATGGCGTCCACACCGGTTGATATTTTCATCCACGACACGTACTTCATCGTCGGGCATATTCACTATGTGCTTTTCGGCGGATCGGTCATGTCGATTTTTGCCGGAATTTACTTCTGGTATCCTAAGATGTTCGGCCGGATGCTGAACGAGACGCTTGGCAAGATACACTTCTGGATCGTGTTGATTACTTTCAACGGAGTTTTCTTCCCGATGCATATTCTCGGAATCGGCGGTATGATGCGTCGTATTTATGATTACACGCAATATGCGCACTTAAGCCATTTCCAAGGATTGAATGAGTTCATGTCAATCAATGCGCTTATTCTTGGATTCTCGACCTTCATATTGCTCTTCAATATGATCTGGAGTTATTTCAAGGGCAAACCGGCAGGCATGAATCCATGGGAAAGCAACACACTTGAGTGGACGGTACCATCGCCTCCCGGACACGGGAATTTCGCGGAAACACCTCATGTTTTCCGTGGGCCGTACGAGTACAGTGCGCCCGGCAGAGTTTCTGATTTCTGGCCACAGAACGAACCGCCGGAAGGATGGCTCGAACGCGCTGAAGCGATGAAGGCAAGTCCAAGTCATGCTTGAGGGAAACAGATTGAATAGAGAATTCAACAACGGTGGAGCCCAGAATGCAAAATGGCTTCACCGTTTTGCGTTTCTGACCGCGGTAGCTACGTTCTGCTTGATTTTTGTTGGTGGGCTCGTTAAGAGTCACGAAGCGGGACTATCTGTCCCCGACTGGCCAACTACGTACGGTGAGTTCATGCTCACCTTCCCCTACAGCAAGTGGGTCGGCAATATCTTTTATGAGCACAGCCATCGAGTGCTTGCGACCTTCGTTGGTCTCTTCATCACCGTGCAGGCGATCGCACTTCAATTCCAGGAACGCCGCGTGTGGGTGAAGATCCTTGGATGGTATGCCCTGTTTGGCGTGATCGCTCAAGGGATATTAGGAGGGCTTACGGTTATCTATTTTCTTCCACCCGCAATATCAAGCGCGCATGCCGGACTGGCGCAGATTGTGTTCTGCCTTACGCTCACGATCACTGTCGTGACATCGAAACATTGGAAGGATAATCTTGTCAAACTTCCGGAACGTCTGGAAGGTGTGAGCCTCCGAAAAATCTCGTCGATAACAGTCGGAGCGATCTTTCTGCAATTAATGATGGGCGCAGTAATGCGTCATTTGAATGCCGGGCTTGCGATACCGACATTCCCGCTGGCTAATGGGAACTTGATTCCGGAATTTACTTCTGCTGGTGTCGCAATAAATTTTGCGCACCGAGTTGGTGCACTGCTGGTTTCTGGGCTTGTAATTACGACTGCTGTCACCATACTCCGATGGTACAAGCGTGATCGAACGCTCGTGCGTCCGGCGATACTTTCGCTGGTTGTTTTGGTTGTTCAAGTCACACTTGGTGCGATTACGATTCTAAGTGAGAAAGCAGTCACGCCAACAACACTACATGTTTCGGGAGGCGCGGCGCTACTCGGAACAATGTTGCTCATCGCATTGCGTGCGCACCACCTATACGCACCGGCTACTGCGCGGGAAGCGCATACAGCTACGTCAAGACCAACTTACTCCAAGGCATAAATCTAATATGGACCAAGCGATCAGCGAAGATATTGTTGGGACGTTCGACTGGCGACAGTTGCTTCGGGATTTTTATGATCTTTCGAAACCAGGTATTGGCTTCTACGCGCTGATCACAACTGCTGCTGCGTTTTGGCTTGCATCGGGTCCCGGCTTTGACTTCGTGCTCTTTATCAACTGCATGCTCGCGACCGGGTTGGTTACCTGTGGAGGTGGTGCACTGAATCAAGTGATCGAAGTCGGTGCCGACTCGATGATGCATCGGACCGAGAATCGTCCGCTGCCGGCAGGGCGTATACCACTTAATTATGGTTTGCTCTTCGGTGTCATTTGCTCGATTGCTGGGGTTGCATATATGCAGATCGCTGTTGGGAGCCTCGCGAGTTTGCTTGCGATACTGACACTCGTTGGGTATTTATTCGTTTATACTCCGCTCAAGAAGATCACTTCGTTTGCGACCATCGTCGGTGCGTTTCCGGGTGCGATTCCGATTCTGATTGGCTGGGTTGCTGTAAAAGGCGATATTGATATTCGCGGTTGGACACTCTTTGCGATACTTTTTCTCTGGCAGATCCCCCACTTTCTTGCGATAGCCTGGATGTATCGAAAAGATTACGCTCGCGCAGGGTTTCCGATGCTAACTGTCGAAGATCCGGAGGGTATGCGAACCGCTCACCAGGTCGTCGTGTATGTTATCGCACTCTTGCCAATAAGCTTGTTACCAACTGCAATGGGGTTAACGGGTTGGGTCTATTTCTTCGGTGCCTTAGTTATCGGGCTTGGATTCTGCGTTGCCGGTGTTAGAACGGCGATCGTACGAACAAATGGCTCCGCAAAGCAGCTACTGTTCGCATCGATCATCTATTTGCCGGTGTTACTCGCCTTGATGGTTTTTGACAAAATATGAAAAAGAACGGAAGGATTGGTTGGATACTCTTTTCCATTATACTCCTGATGCTCGGCGGTTCAATCGCGTACATCATTCTCTATAAATCTGCGGGATAAAAACGATGGCTGCTAGCGGTGAAATAATTTACGAACGCCCCAACTTACTCGACTCGACCCATGACGGTGTCGAACTAATAAATAGCAATCGCTTCGCCTTCCTGATGATGCTCGGAATGGATGTCATGCTATTTGTCGGTTTAGGTGGAGGATATATGGTGCTGCGTGGTGGGTCGCTATCCTGGCCGCCACCCGGTGCACCGTCTCTACGCCCTGCTGTGATGGTATGGTCGTGCGTATTCATCGTGTTGGCATCGGTGGTGTTTGCGGTTGGATTGAAAAATCATAAGAAAGGGAACGCTCGTCAAGCAAGACTCGCGCTTTTTGCAGGATCACTTTTGATCCTTGGCTTTCTCATCACGAATGCGTTCGAGTGGTCCTATCTGATCACCAACGGAATGGACATCATGACCGTGTTCGGCGGTATTTATTATACACTGATGGGTACGTTCCTGATTCATGTTGTTATTGG
Organism: Kapaibacterium sp. (SeqCode); assembly: GCA_039923455.1. Lineage (GTDB taxonomy): Bacteria > Bacteroidota > Ignavibacteria > Palsa-1295 > Palsa-1295 > JBDTCS01. The sequence continues at coordinate 38,258 of JBDTCS010000286.1, forward strand.
ATCAATCTTTCTTTTTTGGATTATCTCGCGGACGATGCGAACAGGTAACTCAGGAAAAAGTGTGAACAGCGTAACGCACGTCGCATATTTCTTCTACGTGCTCACGTTGCTCTGGTTATCTATCTATGGTTTAGTTTATAGCTAAATCCCGGGCCCGAATCCGTCAGTCATAATCACTATGGAAAACAATTCAAAAAATTTGCGGCGGATCCTTTGGACCGTGCTTGCAGTCTTCCTGCTCGGCATCGGGCTCTTCTCGCTTTATACCTGGATGAAATCGCAAGAGCTAACGAAGCCAACACAGGTGCTCACTGACTACGGTGTTGTTCCAGATTTTTCGCTCATACGTCAGGATAAGACACCCTTCACGCTCTCGGATCTCAAGGGACACATCTGGGTCGCGGACTTTATTTTTACCCACTGCGCTGGGACATGTCCAATGATGACCTCGAAAATGGCAAGTTTGCAGAAGTCGATGATGAAGACGGGCGATGTTCGATTAATCTCATTCAGCGTTGACCCGACCAGAGATACGCCCGAGGTGTTGGAGAAATATGCGAAAAATTTTGGAGCCGACACGAAGACTTGGTTCTTTTTGACAGGCCCAGTCTCAAGTATCTTCACTCTCGCAAAGAACGGATTTCATTTACCGGTCGATTCGGTCGGTGGCGATCAAACTAGCCCGATCGTGCATAGTGAGCGCTTCGTGCTGGTCGATGCTAAGGGACATATTCGTGGATATTACGACGGAACATCGGAAGAGGTGCAGCCAAAACTATTGATGGACATGGGTGATCTGATGCGGGAGGCAAAACAGTAGTGAGCGTGTATGACCTTCCAATTGTCGATGCGATTTTGAATGGCACATGTGCAATCTTGTTGCTTCTTGCGCGAGCGCAGATCAAGAAGCAGCACATTCAGACACATAAAAGATTAATGATCGCAGCGTTCACGACATCGATGATATTCCTGACCTGCTATCTCATCTATCATGCGAACGTCGGCTCTATTCACTTTAACGGCACCGGTTGGACACGCCCTGCATACTTTGCGCTTCTCATCAGCCATACGATTCTGGCTGCTGCGGTGCCGATCTTAGCGATCATGACTCTACGGCTTGGGCTGAAGGCTCGGTACGTACAACACAAGAAGATCGCGGTTTGGACTTTTCCTATCTGGCTTTATGTTAGTGCTACCGGAGTCATAATCTATGTGCTTCTCTATCAAG